>JANMAA010000003.1:0-7972 GCA_031359215.1 Acidobacteriota bacterium
TTTGAAACAAAGTTGTTTTAATTTGATAAGAAAGTGTAAGAAAAATTGCCATATAATTTTGTTTATCAAACAGTTGGGGTTAAAATATCGTTATGGAATTAACGGTCGCTATTACCGGAGCATCCGGCACGATTTATGCTCACCGGACATTACAACTTTTAGCAGCCAGCGGAGTAGTTAAAACAATAAATTTAATAATGTCGGGAACGGTTACAACTGTCGCGCAAGTAGAAATGGGCGTAAATCTTCGTGAACCGTCGGCGGAAAAAATCAATCGTTGGCTTGGTTTTGATACAAATTCAAAAATTATCCGCTTTTGGCGGCTGGATAATTTGGCGGCAAAGCCCGCATCAGGTTCTAATAAACAAGCCGGAATGATTATTGTGCCGTGTTCGATGGGAAGTTTAGGTGCAATAGCAACGGGTGCGGGGACAAACTTAATTCATCGGGCTGCCGACGTAACATTAAAAGAAGGTCGCAAGCTGATTTTAGTTCCACGCGAGGCTCCATACAATACGATTCATCTGGAAAATATGCTTAGATTAGCCCGCGCCGGCGCAACGATTTTATCGGCAAGTCCGGGCTTTTATCACCGTCCTAATAGTATAGAGGAATTGGTAGATCATTTATGTTCTAGAATTCTGGATCAATTAGATATTCCTCATTCGCAAAAAACACAATGGACAGGCGAGGAAATTACGCACAAAGAAGAATGAAAAAAAGATTTGCGGCACGTTGGATTTTTACTATTCTACTATTCGGAATTTTGACCAATCTATCGGCGCAGGAGCGTTTTGTTCGTCCGTTTGACGAAGGCGAAAAGGATAAATCTTTCGGCACGTTTCGCGCCCAACTGATTTTAACCGTAAAAAGAAGGGATAAAAAATCTCTTCTAAACATCATTGACCCGAATATCAA
Organism: Acidobacteriota bacterium; assembly: GCA_031359215.1. GTDB lineage: Bacteria > Acidobacteriota > Blastocatellia > Pyrinomonadales > Pyrinomonadaceae. The sequence continues at coordinate 919 of JANMAA010000003.1, forward strand.
AGCAAGTTTCGGCGGTGATAAAGGTATAAAGGACTTTCAAAAGATATGGAAAATCGATGGTTCAAAAAGTAAATTATGGGATGAATTACAAAAAGTATTGAATAATGGCGGGGCATTTATTGATAACAACACATTTGCCGCACCTTACAGTTTTACTAACTTTCCTGATGATTTAGATGCTTTTGAATATCAACTGATTTTTGGGAACAATGTTAATTTGCGCGCCGCGCCGGATCTTAAAAGTAAAGTCATCTCTCAATTGTCATATAACATCGTAAAAGTTGATTTTGAAAATTCGGTCAGCATTGGAAAAACAGAATCCAATTATGAATGGCTAAAAATTACAACATTAGGCGGCAAAAAAGGATTTGTAAATGCCGGATTTGTTCGAAGCCCGATCGATTATCGGGCAATTTTTGAAAAGCAAAAAGGGAAGTGGAGAATGACGGCTTTTGTCTCCGGTGATTAAAATGAATGACGATACTATTGAAAGATTCTCGAATCGGGTCGAAAATTATGTAAAATATCGCCCTAATTATCCGGCGGAAATTTTAGATTTTTTTGGTGATCGGATGAATTTGAAAAAAGAATCCGTGATTGCCGACATCGGTTCGGGGACGGGAATTTCTGCAAAACTATTTCTTCAAAATAGCAACGCGGTTTTTGGTATCGAACCAAATAAAGAAATGCGGCGTGCTGCTGAAAAATTTCTTGAGGATTTTCCGAATTTTGTCAGCCTTAATGGAACTGCCGAGAATACTACTTTACCCGAAAATAGTATTGATTTTATAATTGCAGCCCAAGCCTTTCATTGGTTTAACCCGACGGAAACAAGAAATGAATTTAAGCGAATTTTAAAAGAAAATGGTTTTATTGCATTAATTTGGAATGAACGACAACTCGAATCAAACAGTTTTTTGCGCGAATATGAACAATTTTTGATTGAATTCGGGACAGATTATCAAAAGGTTCGACACGATAGTGTTACAAAAGATATTTTGCAAACATTATTTCAAACAGACTTTTGTGAGGTGATTTTTCAAAATGCACAATCTTTGGATTTCGACGGGTTAAGGGGAAGAATGCTTTCTGCCTCATATATGCCAACTAAAGAAAGTCTTTTTTTTGATAAAATGATGATAAAACTCAAATCTCTTTTTGCACAACACGCAGAAAACGGTAAAATAGAAGTTTTATACGATACCAAAGTATATTACGCAAGATATTAATTTATGGACGCAACATCCGGCAAAAGAACAATTACTGTCGCTCATTCACCTGATTCCGACGATGCTTTTATGTTTTACGGCTTGGCAACAAACAAGCTGGAAACTAATAATTTGAAGTTTGAACACACGCTAAAAGACATTCAAACCCTAAATGAAGACGCGAAGAACGGGGTTTATGATGTAACTGCCGTAAGTTTTCATGCTTATGCCTATATTTCCGATAAATATGCTCTTCTACCTCACGGGGCGAGCATTGGCGACAAATACGGACCGATTCTGGTGTCTAAAGAAAAACGCTCCGTGGATGAAATTCCCAATATGAAGATCGCCATTCCCGGCGAACTGACAAGCGCATTTTTGGCATTGCGAATTTATAATCAGGATTTTGAATATATAGTTGTGCCGTTTGATGAAATTATCGAAACGGTGCAAAGCGGCAAAGCAGATGCCGGATTGTTGATTCACGAAGGACAACTTTTTTATAAACAAATCGGTTTAGCCAAAGTTTTGGATTTGGGCGAATGGTGGTTTGAGAAAACGGGTTTGCCGCTTCCGATGGGTGGAAATGTGATCAGGCGCGAACTCGGTGAAGATTTGATGAAGGAAGTATCAAAATATCTTCATAAAAGCATCGTTTATTCAATGGAAAACCGTGAAGATGCGCTTTCCTACGCGATGCAATTTGCCCGTGATATGCCGCCCGAACTCGCCGATAGATTTGTGGCGATGTGGGTTAATGATCTAACTCTCGATTATGGTCAGCGCGGGCGCGAAGCAGTCAAACTTTTGCTCAAGGAAGGCTTTGAAAAAGGCATTATTCCGCATCAGGTCGAAGTCGATTTTGTTGAATAATTTCTCAATTATTTTATTTTTCGCGGGAATACCAAAATTGCATCGCCGACCTTGTGTTCACCTTCTTTGTCGGATGGACGGTTGACGATTTTACCGTCCGAAAACCTTGTTGTCGAACCGCCGCCGTCAAGATTCATTGCATTGATTGCGCCTAACTCTAGTAAAATTTCAGCCGGATTTTGCTAGCTGATGCCGCCGCTTACTTCGCTTCTGCCATCCAACTTAATCATCAAAAACTTACAATTCTTTGTTAAAATTTATCTTAATATGAATCAAATAAGTGAAAGAGTCCAACTTCAAAATGATAAAGCGGAAAACAAAAATGCTAAATATGTGCTTTATTGGATGCAGATGTTCAAGCGGACAACGCATAATCACGCGTTAAAATTTGCGATTGAAATGGCGAATGAGCGAAATTTACCTTTGGTTGTATATGAGGGATTGAAATTTTATTATCCCTGGGCAAATGATCGCATTCATACTTTTATTCTTGAAGGCGTTGAGGAAAAAAGAAAAGCATTTGTGAAACTCGGGATTCGTTATATTTTTTATTTGCAAAAAGATGGCAAATGTCCAAAGCAAACTGTAAAAAAAATTGCAAAAGATGCGGCATTGATTGTTACTGATGATTTTCCGTGTTTTATTATTCCCGATCATAATCAGGCGATCGTTGAAAAGGCGCATATTCCCGTGTATGAGATTGATTCAAACGGAATAATTCCGATGTCAAAATTTGAAAAAGAAGAATATGGAGCATATACGATTCGTCCGAAAATTAAGAAAATTCTCCACGAATACTTTGTGCCTTTTGTCGAAGCAAAAATAAAAAATAAACAATACGATTTAGAAATAGATTGCCCGGATACAGTTGTTGATAAAAAAAACATTGCGGAATTAGTTGCCGGATGTGAAATCGATCACAGCGTAAAGCCTTCACTAATTTACAAAGGTGGGACAAAAAAAGGACGCACCCGGTTGAGAAAATTTATCAGGGAAATTTTGCCAAACTATGTCGAAACTCGAAATAAACCTGAAATTGACGGCTCAAGCCGTTTGAGTTCTTATTTACATTTCGGTTTTTTGTCATCGCTTGAGATCGCACTTGCCGTTCAAGAATCAGATGCTCCAAGCGCATCAAAAGAAGCATTTCTGGAAGAATTGATTGTGCGGCGCGAACTTTCCTTCAATTTTACAAAACAAAATCCGAAATATGACTCGCTCGAATCTTTGCCGGAATGGGTGCAAAAAACTATGCGTGAACATATTGACGACGTAAGACCTGTAACTTATACGTTGGAACAACTTGAACAGGCGGAAACATATGATGAACTTTGGAATGCCACGCAACGAGAGATGAACGAAAGCGGTGAAGTTCATAATTACGTCAGAATGTTGTGGGGAAAACTGGTGATCGAATGGACAAACAGTTACGAAGAGGCTTTTGCGATTTTAGAACATCTTAACAACAAATACTGTCTCGATGGACGCAATCCGAATTCTTACGCGGGAATTTTATGGTGTTTCGGCAAACACGACCGCGCATGGCAGGAACGCGAGATTTTTGGCAAACTTCGTTTTATGACTTCAAATTCGACCGGCAAAAAGTTTGATTCAAAAAAATATATCGAATGGACGAAAAGTTTAGCGGGAACTCCAAAATTACCTCAAATTGATTAAAAATGTTTAGGTTATTAGAAATTGCGACTTTTATTTAACTGTAAAAGAATCCCAATTTCCGTTCCAATCAAATTTTTCAACAGCACGAAAGCGTTTTTTGTAATCGTAAAAAGAACTTTCTTCGTAGCAGTAACCTTGATAGTAAAATTTTTTATTATTTTTGATGGCAAAATCAATCTCTATCAACATCGTGAAAATACCCAAACTACGCGAAGTTTCTGTCGGTTCGAACATTGCATAGATGCCTGAAACCGAAGTTTCACCGACATCGAAAAAACTTACGGCAAGTAGTTTTTCTTTTTCATAAACACAAACTTCCATTGCTTTGCAGGGAACATTTGCCGGATCGAACGATAGAAAATCAAAAATCGAATGCGGAATGCTGCGTTTGAACCGACGTTTGTGCCGTTCAAAAAGACTTTCTTTTTCCGGTGTTACTTCAATCGGGCGAATTATTATTTGTAAATCCTGATTTTTACTTAAAATCCGACGTTTATTTTTGGAAAGTGAAAACTCAGCCAATCGAATGCGTAAAGGAAAAACACGGCAAATTGCTCCATTGTAAAAAGAAAAATTATAACGGAAAAACTGCGTTCCGAAATGTCTCCAACCATTAGCCAAAAGTTCATCCATCCGGTTGGCACTAACATTTAAAGAATTAAACTGTTCACTGATGAAGAAAAGTTCACCTTGCGGATGTTTTTGATTTTCGAGCATTTGTTTTTACAAAAATGACGAAACCGTAAAGAGGATTAAAATTTGAAAGAAATATTTTTCAAAAAATAGCTACATAATCGCAAAAATAGTGAAAGTGAATAATAATTTGTCTATCCACCATCACTATTTTTTATTGATAATTTATTCAATTCGTAACCGATTCGGCTTTTTCTTCTGCCGATGCTTCTTCATCAGTTTCGAGAAATTCATCTGATTCTTCGATTTTGCCGGTTATATTCGGTTGAAAATATTCTTCTTTATACGATTGGGAATTTGACTCTTCCGCTCGTTTCTCAAAGGCTTCCTTTGACTTGAGCATACTGCAACTGCCTTCAAAAGTCGCACCGTCTTCGATTAACAACCGTGGAGTTTGGATATTCCCGACAACTCGTGCCGTGCGCCCGAGTTCGAGTTTTTCGGTTGCAATAATATCACCGTTGACCGTTCCGCCGATTATTGCCGCTGCAACCATAATGTTTGCATCAACTCGTCCGGTTGAACCGACGACCAGTGTGCCGTCGCTGGATGTAACCCTTCCGGTTAAATGACCGTCAACGCGAAGCATTGCTTGAAAATTGGTTTCTCCGGTTAAAACCGTGCCATTTCCGACAAACCCGCTCAAACGACCTTCTTTTATATCCCGCGCCATCGATTCACTTTCCGAGATCGCACGGGTTGATGCCGGTTGATTACTGTTCGTATAAGGATATGACGAATTTGTATTAGCCGGTTTTTCCTGATATTCGTTCATACCATTTGTTGTTTCAGTTTTGGAACTTCTTCCCATTCTAATCATAATTTTTTAATAGACCTCCGCTTGGATTTTATCGACTCGTATATTGCCCATTAGTTTTTCCGAAAAAAAACCAACCAAGCGTGAGCCACAAATTTTGCATGGTATTTTACTGAAATGACGAACTATCGTATTTTTCCAGTTTGGAGGTTTTATAATAAAAGACTTCTCATCTTGTGTCCAGTTAATTCTGTGTGTTTGTGAATTTAACAATCGCGTGTCAAACTAAAAAGTTTGGAGGTTGATTACAACTTGTTTGTAGAAAGTAAGATTAAAACAAAATTGCTCAAAAAAATGGGCGAAGCCATACGCGATTTTTCGATGATCGAAGAAGGCGATAAAGTGATGGTTTGTCTCTCCGGCGGTAAGGACAGCTACACTTTACTCGATCTGCTGCTTGATGTGCAGAAACGCGCGCCGGTTAAATTTGAAATTTTGGCTGTCAATCTCGATCAAAAACAACCGGATTTTCCCGAAGAAATCTTGCCGGGTTATCTTGAAACTCTGGGAATAAATTATCGAATTGTTGAAGAAGATACATACTCGGTCGTAACCGAACATATTCCTGACGGTAAAACCTTTTGCTCGCTTTGTTCGAGATTAAGACGCGGGATTCTATATACGACGGCAATCAGAGAAAATTGTACAAAAATCGCACTCGGTCATCATGCCGATGACATTATCAATACATTTTTGCTGAATTTGTTTTTTGTCGGTCAGTTAAAAGCGATGCCGCCGATTTTAAGAGCGGATAGCGGCAAAAATACCGTAATCCGCCCGCTAGCTTATTGTCAGGAAAAAGATATTGCCAAATTTGCCGAAGAGAGAGATTTTCCGATTATTCCTTGTAACTTATGCGGGTCGCAACCAAATCTCAAACGTGCCCGAGTAAAAAAAATGATAAATGAACTCGTCAAGGAAATTCCACATATTCGCTCATCGATTATGACAGCTCTGACAAACGTAACGGGTTCGCATCTGCTTGACACCGACCTCTATGATTTTAAGAACTTTGCGCCGATAATCAAACAAATTCCCCCCGGACACGGAAGTATCGAGAAGGAACTTGATGATGTTTTTAATCACTCCGATGAACACTTCAAACAAACGCATTTTGCCCGTGTTTTGACAAGCTAACTTGCGAGTGCCTGTATCAGTCCAATTACGGGCGGTTCAAAACCCAAATGTTTATATGCTGAATTTGTAACCATACGTCCGCGAGGTGTTCTATTCAAAAATCCCTGTTGAATCAAATACGGCTCGATTACTTCTTCGATTGATTCACGGTCTTCATTAATTGAAGCGGCAATTGTTCCAACTCCGACCGGTCCGCCTTCAAATTTTTCGATGATTGTCAACAACAATTTTCGATCTACCTCATCCAAGCCAAAACGGTCAACTTCCATTTCATCGAGGGCTTGCTTCGTGATCTTACCGTTAATTCTTCCGTCTCCTAAAACTTCTGCATAATCCCGCACCCGCCGAAGTAATCTGTTGGCAATGCGCGGAGTGCCGCGCGAACGACGTGCAAGCTCATCTGCTCCGGTTGACTCGATTTCAACCTTCAAAATCTCTGCCGAACGATGAATAATAATTTCTAAATCTTTTTTCGGATAAAAATCGAGATGATTGATAATACCGAAACGACTTCTCAATGGTGGAGAGATCATTCCCGCACGGGTAGTAGCACCGACAAGTGTAAATTTCGGCAAATCGATTTTTATCGAACGTGCCGCCGTTCCTTCACCGATCAGTAAATCAAGGACATAATCTTCCATCGCCGGAT
>JANMAA010000004.1:0-16917 GCA_031359215.1 Acidobacteriota bacterium
ATTATATGCGCCGTCCGCTGATGAATTATTGGTCAACCCGCGAAGGCGATGATTTTACTACTCCGGTCAGTTCGATTTACGGACCGAAGACGATGATTGTCAATGAATATGCCGGTTCGGGCGGCGATTTGATGCCGTGGCTGTTCAGACAAGCGAAAGTCGGAACGCTCGTCGGCAAGCGAACTTGGGGCGGACTCGTCGGCATTTACAGCTATCCCGTTTTGATTGACGGCGGAAGCGTAACTGCGCCGCGGGTTGCTTTTAGAAATGCTAACGGCGAACTCGATGTCGAAAATAAAGGTGTTGCGCCGGATGTCGAAGTTGATTTGGACCCGAAAATGTGGCGGCAGGGACGCGATGTTCAACTTGAAAAAGCGGTCGAAGTAACATTGTCCGAAATCAAGAAAAATCCTGTCCGGCAACCGGCGAAAGGAGCCTTTCCAAACTACCAAAAGACGCAGTAGAAACAAAAATAAGATGTTCACCGGAATTCTCAAAGTCTCTGATTTGATATCTTTCTGCGTGTGACAAAATGCACTTAACAGATTGATTCCTTTGATGTTCCACTTGTTTGAAGGATCCCAATGCCAGCATATAAATCATTTTCATCCGTGTAGGCTTTTAAAATGATGCAATCATCAAAAATCAAACAAGCAAAATCATTTTTGATGTTCTCTGACTAATGATTTGACCGTTTGCCACAATGTTTTGCCATTAAAATCGGAATTTGCAAGTAATTGTGTGATGCTATCGTGCCGAATGGGATTACTAGTGAGATTTGACAATCCGGTGGCACTTGTTTGTCCAAAACTCGCGCTATCAGATAGTTGGTATATAAAACTATATATGTTCCGTCTTCCAAAAATGTCCCCTTTTTTTTACTTTTTTTCCGTTTTGTTGGGTAACATGAATTAAATATATCTTTTTTCATACTTTTACGACTTATAGTGTTTAGCAATTCCTATACCGCTCAGTAATAATAGAATCTATTGTTCATTTATTGGCAATTTTCCCCTAGACATTTTTACATCGTTTTTATATTTTTTTCATAATGGGTGTCTTTTATTAAAGAACCAGGACACTGTATGGAGTAGCAATTTTTTTTGCCTATATATTTATTTCAACATATTGGGAGGGAAGGTATGAACAAAGTTCTGAATCAAAATAATGTCAACAATTTTATATATGGGTTTATAATATCGGTACTTGCAGGATTTTTTACTTATTACAGTTTTTCAGGGTGGCAAGACTCTAATACAAACAGTGATAAAATTTTGGCAAGTCCGGAAGACATCTCTCATTCAAAAAATGTGGATTTTGGTGAGTTACCGCTTAGCTTTGAAGCTAATGCCGGACAACTGGACAGAAAAGTAAAATTTATTTCGCGCGGAAATGGATTTGCTCTCTTTCTAACTAAAAACGAAGCTGTATTTGCACTTCACAAAAATGAGAGCACAACTCACAACGCCGTTTTGCATATGCGTCTCAACGGCGCAAATCAAATACCGAAGGTTACAGGACAAAATGAACTCACGGTCAAAAGCAACTATTTCATTGGTGATGATTCACACAAATGGAAAACCGATGTTCCGAATTTTTCACGGGTTCGATATCAAGAAGTATACCCGGGCATTGATCAAATTTTTTACGGCAATGGAAGGCAGTTGGAATATGATTTTGTAGTTGCGCCCGAAGCCGATTTCCGGCAAATTGCCATTGATTTTACAGGAGTAGAAAAAATAAACATTAATCCTAACGGAGAACTTGTTTTATTAATCGGCGGTGAGCAAATCCGCCAGCAAAAACCTGTCGTTTATCAAGAGATTAATGGTGAAAAGACATACGTTGCCGGCAATTATATAGAAAAGAGTAAAAATAGAATCGGTTTTGCAATTGGAGATTATGACCGATCAAAACCGCTGGTAATTGACCCGATTTTGGTTTATTCGACTTATCTCGGCGGCAACGGCGCGGACAGCGGCAGAAGCATTGAAGTTGATAGTGCAGGTAATGTTTATGTTACAGGCTCAACCTGGTCGACTAATTTCCCTACTGTCAATCCTTGGCAGCTTAATAACGCCGGTGGCGCGGGAGATGTTTTCGTCACAAAGATCAACGCGGCAGGTAGCGCAATTGTTTATTCGACTTATGTCGGTGGCAGTGTAGGCGAAATCGGTTATGGGATCGACGTTGACGCAGCTAATAATATCTATGTTACAGGGACAACCGGCGGCACACTCGGTGCGAACAATTTCCCGACAACTCCGAACGCTTATGACGTAACTTTCAATGGAACCGATGATGCTTTCCTGTTCAAACTGAATTCAAGCGGTAACGCACTCGTTTATTCGACCTTTTTGGGAGGCAGCGACACCGATATAGGATTCGAAGTCAAAGTCAATAAAACCAGCGGCGAGGCTTTTATTGCGGGTAACACGTTATCTGGAAACTTCCCGACCACGCCCGGAGCTTTTAGAAATACATGTACACCTACTCCATGTGCTAGTAGTGCATACATCACGAAATTTAACGCCGGTGGCTCAGATCTAATTTACTCGACCTACATCGGTCAGGGACCGGCGAATGATCTGGCGATCGACACGGACGGTAATGCATACATCACGGGTTCAACGGCTTCAGAATTTTTTCCAATTACACCGGGCGCAGTACAAACGATTTGCACAGGTTGCAATCTATCACGTTCAGATGCATTCGTAACCAAACTCAATCCGGCTGGCTCGGCACTTGTTTATTCGACTTATCTCGGCGGCAGCATTGACGACGTAGGACGAGGGATTGCGGTCGACGGTAGTGGAAATGCGTATGTGACCGGACGCACTGAATCCGGGACCAGTGCAAGTATTCCGTTTCCAACCACGCCGGGTGCATTTCAAACCACGAGTCCAGGTATTCCCGATACTTTCGTAACCAAAATTAATCCGACCGGAACGGCATTTGTTTATTCTACCTTCCTCGGCGGAAACGTGCGTGACGAAGCCTTCGGTATCGCCGCCGATCCGCTCGGCAAGGCTCATGTCATCGGGCAAACACGCTCAACAAACTTTCCTCTAGTCAACCCTTTTCAATCAATTTGTCCGCAAAATGGTCCTTGCGTCTTTATAACATCTTTAGATCCGGCGGGCGCGTCAGTTATTTTTTCAACCTTCTTTGGTCAGGGAGAAGGCTTTGAAATCGCGGCTGACAACGTGGGTAACATCTACGCGACGGGCACAGCCAATGATGGATTATCGAATTTACCGATCATGAATGCGATTCAGCCGAGTCCCGGCGGTGGAAGTTCAGTTTCCGACGGGTTTGTTGCAAAAATTGAAGTCCAAAGAATTCAAACGGTAACAACTTACCGTCTTATTGACCTCGGTGCGCTTCCCGGTGGGACGATCAGCCAACCGGCGGGAATCAATAATGCGGGACAGGTAACCGGCTATTCTCAGTCTGGATCCAACATCCATGCGGTTCGCTTCACAAATGGTATTGTAGAAGATCTCGGCACATTGCCCGGCGGCTCCACCAGCACAGGGGTAGGAATCAATAATCTCGGACAGGTTGCCGGAGATTCGCAATTTCAAAACGGTGGCTCAATTCGCCATGCCACACTTTTTAGCAACGGAACAAGGCGCGATCTCGGCTTCCTGCCATTATGGGGCAACTACTCACGTGGCAATGGTATAAACGACACAGTTGAAATAGTCGGGCATTCCGGACCGGACTTAGACACAAGCAATACGCGCGCTTTTATCTGGGATGCAACCAATGGGATGAGAGATCTCGGAACGCTTGGCGGACAGTATTCCAAAGCCTTTAGCATCAATAATTCGAGAGTGGTCACAGGAACCGCCCAAACTGCTGGAGGGTTCGGGGAGTTTCACGCCTTTATATGGGATGTCGGTAACGGAATGCGAGATATTGGAACTATTGGCGGCAGCACCAGTTCCGGAGCTTTTATTAATGACAACGGACATATCGCGGGGACTTCCACAATTAGTAACGACAATCGTGAGCATGCGTTTCTTTACGATGGGACGACGTTGCGCGACCTCGGAGCGATAGGAAATAATGATTTCTTTAGTGATCGCAGTACAGCTTACGGAATAAATATTTACGATCAAGTGGTGGGGACCACATATCGCCCTTATCAAGGTGGTGCGCTTTACCAGATTCCCTTTGTATATCTTAATAATCAGATGCTTGATCTGGAAACTCTGGTTGATGCTTCCGGAGCTGATTATCGCTTATTTACCACCACGGGGATTAATGATTCCGGTCAAATCGCAGTTGATGCACGCAAAATTTCAACGAATCAAAGGCGGGCTGTTTTGCTTATACCAAATACAACTACTCGGACACCGACCCCGACTCCGACTCCTACGGCTACGCCAACGCCGACTCCTACACCAATACCTACTCCAACGCCTACTCCTTGTCTGGAAAACTTCGACGGCGTAGCAGCCCCGAATCTGCCTGCCGGTTGGACAACAGCTTTTAGCGGTACGCTTCCGGCGTGGACAACTTCGACCACCAATCCGATCAGTCTTCCGAACAATGCTTTTGCACCAAACGCGGCTTTAGTCGGCAACACCGAACTCATTTCGATCGGCTACGCTATCATTTCCTCGACGGCGCAACTATCTTTCAGGAATCTGTATAATGCCGAAGCAGGTAGCGGCACGGTGGGCTTCGATGGCATGGTTTTGGAGATAAGTAATCCGAGCGTCAATGGCGGCGCATTCCAGGACATTGTCATAGCGGGCGGCAGTTTTTTAAACGGCGGCTACAATCGCACAATAAGCAGCAGTTTTGGCAGTCCGATTGCTGGGCGTATGGCGTGGAGCGGACTTTCCGCAGGCACAACAAACGCACCGGCATATATCACGACGACCGTCAATCTGCCGGCAAATACAAATGGAAACATAATCAGGTTGAAATGGCGCGTGGCAACTGATGAGAGCGTCGTTACCCAAGGTTTAGCGGGAGTGAGGATTGATGACATCGTAGTAAGCGGCTGCAATCCAACTCCGACCGCAACGCCGACACCGACGGCTACTCCAACACCAACTCTAACGCCAACACCTACGCCGACACCAACGCCGACACCGACTGCTACTCCGATGCCGACTCCGACACCAACAGCTACACCGACACCAACTCCGGGTAATGTCTGTACTCCGACCACTACCGTCACCGAGGGCGATCTGTTCGCGGGCGGCATCGTTTCATTTGGTGTCACCAGCGGTCCCGGTTCGGTGACGGTCGATCACGTCAACGCCGGCACAGGTCTGCAATCGTTGACCGTGGTGGGAATGGTGACCAATGCCGTGGTCACCATTCCTGCCTACACCACCGGCACCTATGATACGGTGACCGTCACCTTCACGACTCCGAGTCAAGGCACGGCGGTTGATTTCACCCTAAGAGCGGCAAGCACCTTCCACGCCGCCTTTATCAGGGTAAGGTGTGCCGAAACCTGCACCCCGACGACTACTGTCACCGAAGGCGATCTTTTCTCCGGCGGCATCGTCTCTTTTGGAGTGACGGGCGGAGCGGGAACGGTCACAGTGGATCACGTCAATGCGGGGACAGGTATGCAGTCGTTGACGGTGGTCAGCGCGACCAACGCGACCGTCAGCATTCCGGCTTTTACGCCCGGCACTTACGATCCGGTGGTGACAAGCTACAGTGTCGTTGATCCGAACCAGCCGGTTGATTTCACTCTGAGGGCGGCAAGTACCTATCACAGTGCTTTTATTCGGGTGCGGTGCAGCACGGCTCTCAATAATTTCAGTGGGCAGGCGACGGCGGTCAATGCGACCATTTCGGGAATGAACGCCATCCTTGCCGACACCGGACAGTTGCCATCAACGGGCGGATTTATTACAAGATCGGTAGCCTCCTCAAATGTACTGGGCGGGGCGTTGACCACGGGGCAACTAAACGCCACGACGCAGGGTGCCGGTGATCAGAGCCGGTCACAGGCGCAGACCGCCAATCTGAATTTGAGAGTAGGCGGCAACCTCATTACTTCTGATCTGGTGCCGGCGAGTTCGCAATGCACCTGCACGACGGGTGGACCGATATGCGACGGCGGAGTAATGATCGACAATCTGCGCATTAACGGCGAATTCATTCCGATTTCGGGCGTTGATCAAAGAGTTGAGCTGGCGACTGGCGGCTATGTTTTGATCAACGAACAGATTCGAAGCGGTTCGGGAAACACGGCGAGCCTGACGGTCAACGGAGTGCATGTCATCATCGCGGGCGAGGCGGATGTCGTCATCTCGAGGGCACACTCGGACATCGTCTGCGGGACAACCCAGTAATGCAGTTGACTTATTATAATAAGGAGCACTGAAATTTCAGTGCTCCTTATTATAAGCAGTCCATCAAAATAGATTGATAACTTTCAAATGCCTGTATCTAAAAATGTATCTGTTACTTGCTGTTAAGTAGTGATACCAAGTGATAAAATACATTCAGAGATTCAACAGATAACACTCTGTAACACTATGTAAATGTAAGTGAGGAAAAGAGATATTGTTCACCGGAATTATTGAAGAATTGGGAAAAATTGCAGGTTTAAAAAAGCAGGGCGGCGGCGCGAGAATTAAAGTCTCTGCAAAAGTCGTTACCGAAGATTCAAAAGTAGGCGATTCGATTGCGGTCAACGGTGTTTGCTTGACGGCACTTAACATTACACAGAGTTCTTTTTCGGCAGATGTTTCACCGGAAACTTTGAATCGCTCTACTTTAGGAAATCTAAAAATCAATGCCGTTGTCAATTTAGAACGCGCCGTAACGCCTTCGACGCGATTGGGCGGACACATTGTGCAAGGACACGTTGACGGCAAAGGAAAATTTTTGCAAGCAATCCAAGCAGACGGTTTTTGGACGGTAAAGATTGCGTTTCCGAAAGAAATTTCGCCATATCTAATTTATAAAGGCTCTGTGTCGGTTGAAGGAATAAGCCTAACCATCGCCAATTTAGCCGCCGATCATTTTGAAATCGCAGTAATTCCGAAAACATGGGAATTGACGAATCTTTCAAGTTTAAAAAGCGGCGATGAAGTTAATCTTGAGGTCGATATGATCGCTAAATACGTTGAAAGAATTTTATTCTATCGTCAGCGTGAAGAAAAAGATGAAACAATTACGATGGAAAAATTAACAAAGCTCGGATTTGTATGATCGAAATTCTACAAGTTGAAACCGGCGAACAAATCGAAGAAATCCGCAAACTTTTCCGCGAGTATGAAAAATGGCTGGGTCTTGATTTGTGTTTTCAGGGTTTTGAGGAGGAACTCAGGAATTTACCCGCGAAATATGCCGTGCCTGACGGTAAATTATTTTTGGCGTTGATTGACGGCAAAACGGCAGGCTGCATAGCTTTGCGAAAATTGGAACAGGGCATTTGTGAAATGAAGCGTCTTTATGTCAGAAACGAATTTCGCGGTTCGGGTTTAGGAAAAAAACTGATTGAAAAGCTGATCGGGGAAGCGCGTTTTATAGGATACAAAAAAATGCGCCTCGACACCTTGCCGAATCAAATGAGCAAAGCCGTGAATATCTATAAATCCTATAAATTTGCTGAAATCCCGCCTTATTATGAAAATCCGCACAAAGAAACTCTCTTTCTCGAACTTGATCTGAAAAAATAAAAAAGCGCAGACGAAATCATTACAAACCAAGTATTATCTTAATAATGACTTTTGATGTTGTTGTAATCGGTTTGGGAGCGATGGGCAGTAGCGCATTGTATCAACTTGCGAAAAAAGGAGTTGAAGTTTGCGGCATTGATCGGTTTTCACCGCCGCACAAATTCGGCTCAACACACGGCGACACCCGCATAACGCGGAAAGCCATCGGCGAAGGTGCAGAATATGTGCCTTTGACTTTGAGAAGTTTTGAGATTTTTCGAGAAATTGAAAGCGCAACCGATGCCGATTTGCTGACCGTTACAGGCGGTTTAATAATGTCCGGCGCAAATGTCAACAACTCACTTCACGGCAACCGCGAATTTATTAAAGAAACCGTTTCAACCGCGAAAAAATTCAACATCGAACATCGAACTTTGACCGCTGCTGAAATTTGTCAAAAGTTTTCGCCGTTTAAATTAGACGGTGATGAAACCGGTTATTTTGAAAATGAAACGGGATTTCTTCGCCCCGAAAATTGTGTTGCCGCACAACTCGGATTAGCTGAAAGATACGGCGCGGAAATTCATCGAAACGAAAAGGTTTTAGATGTTAAAACCGATAAAAATCGTATCGAGGTCATCACCGACAAAGATAGATATGAAGCCGACAAGTTGATAATTTCTGTTGGCGCATGGATCAGGAATTTTGTTCAAAAGTCATATCAGGATTTATTCAAAATTTACCGTCAAACCTTTTATTGGTTTGATGTTGCGGATTCTTTCGAAAAATTCGAGATCGGTAATTTTCCGATTTTTATCTGGGAATTCGGGCGATGGGAAAATGATTTTATTTATGGTTTTCCGGCGATTGACGGACGATTCGGCGGGATAAAAATCGCTACCGAAACGTATTTTGAAACGACCGATCCCGATAATGTGAACCGGCTAGTTTCCCGAAAAGAAATTAACGAAGTTTTTGAAAAATATATTGAAAACCGCATTTCGGGCGTTTCTCGAAAATGTTTGAGAACAGCAACCTGTCTTTACACCGTAACGCCAAAAGCACGTTTTATTATTGACAAACTGCCCGAAAATGAACGGATTATTATTGCTTCGCCGTGTTCGGGACACGGTTTTAAACATTCGGCGGCAATTGGCGAAGTTTTGTCGGAATTGGCAACAAGCGGGGAAAGTAAGATCGATATTTCGGCGTTTTCTTTTGATAGATTTTAGCGAAAATATTATTTTCCTGAAAATCTATTTGTCAAGTCGCTCCTGCATTTCAAAGCGTGTTTCCTCGCGCACGTCTTCATCGTCTTCGTCATCGAAAACCTCGAAAAGCGCGAAAGGTGTTTCGCTCAAACGTCGCAATTCCCACGCCTCGCCGCCTTTTACTGAAGCCCGCGAAAACCAAACCGCATCGGTTTCGGAGGAAACAATTTCCGTTTCGCTGAAAAGAGTTTGAAGCATATCAGCCAAATTTTCCTTTGTGTCGTTAGAAAGTAAAACACGGCGTAAATTCCAGCCGTGTTTTTTGTATTGCGCCAAAATTTCCCTGATCTGTTCTGCGCTAATCATTTTTTCGACTTGTTTTCAGGCGTAACTTCGACGGTTTTAACTTTGCTGTTATTGTTTGCAGGCGAGATATTCGCGTCAGCAATAGGCGCAACCGGAACCATATCATTCATACTACTATTCGACATTTCCTGCTCTTTTTGCGCCTTGCTTTTGTCCGGCATTTTGAAACTTCCTTTGAACAAATCGCCGACGGCAAGTTTCCAACCACCGCCTTCATTGATAAAAAAAGTGTCTTCCCACTTACTTTCCTTTTGATTATAAACTTCCACCGCGCCGAATTCGTCTTTTATACGTTCATCACGGATTTGCGGCATCGTATCGCTAAAAGTTGTTGCTAAAAAACCGTTTTCAAGGACTTTTTCAATCGTCTGGTTTTGCCTTTGCGCCTGAGATTCGGCTAAAGCAAGTGTGTTTTTCGACATCATTTGCTTGATTTTCCCCGTATCTTTGGCTTTTACCGCCTTATAAAGTATCTGATATGCTTCGGTTGGGGATTTTGCGCCGCTACAAGAAAAGTTGAGCAACGCAACTATCATTACCAAGCATAATCCGAAAAAATTTTGACTATTTTGAAACTTCATTATTATTACTTAATTCTCTAAATTATTTGTGAAGTATAAATAGAGTTGCGGCAAAAGTAAATTATAAAGCAAATGGTAAAACAGAATGTATCGGGAAATATACGAGTCAACAGTTAAAAGTGTGAGGATATTTAAAGTTTCAACTGTTAATTCGTATAAATTGTTAATTCGATTCTTTCGCGCCGTATTGTTTGAGAATTTGTTCGATTTCATCCGAACCGGTCAAAGAAAGTGCGGTTTCACCTTCTTTGTTCTTTAAATTCACATTTGCGCCCGCTAAGATTAATGCTTTAATATTTTCCAAATTTTCGCTTGCGGCGGCGTTCATCAAAGCGGTTTGTCCGTCCGAATTTTGCGCGTCAACATCAGCATTATTATCCAATAAAACTTGGAGAGTTTCGGCATTCGCACTGTTTGAAGCTAAAATTAAAGCCGTATTTCCTTCCTTGTCTGTTGAATTCACCTTTGCACCGTGTTTGATTAAAAGATTTACGAGTTCCGGCGTTGCATCGTCGTCGATTCGCATCAAAGGCGTTTGTTTTTCTTTATCACGCGCATTGACTTTAGCACCGAAATTCAGGAGCATTTCGGTGATTTTCAGATCGGCGTTTTCAACTGCGAGAAAAATCGGCGTGATATTTGAGTGTCTTTTTTCCTTGCCGTTAACATCCGCGCCTTTGATAATGAGATTCTCGGTTTCTTCCGAATTATCTTGAGAAACTGCGACTGACAATGGATTTTCGTAACTTACATACGCAATCATCACACCGCCCGAAACAGTGATTTCCCGATTCTCCGGCAACTCAACCGTTACTTCCGCAACCGTCGGCATAGTCAGCGCAAGGTCTCGACGACTTTCGCCCGTATCGGAAACTTCCAGCGAACTGACTTCGGCATTGCCTTTTTCATCGTTTATCACGAGTTTGTAATTTCCTTTTCGGACGTTTTTAAATTCGTAAAATCCATCGCTGTCGGTAATTTCCTGAGAACTTTCCTCCGTCGCCAAATTAAATAAATTAACGGAAACACCGGCGGCAAATGCGCCTGTTGAATCCGTAACCGTTCCCGAAACAACCGCCGTCGGACTTTCCGTTTTGTCCGCTTCCGTATCGTTTTGCACAATTTCCGTCTGCGTTTCGGTGTTATTCGGTAAAGGTTCGATTTTATCTTGTGCATAAGAAATTGTTGAAAGTGTTAGCGACGCGCTCAAAACTCCCGCCGCAATTCCCGCACGCCGCGTTATTTGATAAATTTTATCGCCGAAAACCGGTTTTTTATCGATCGGGTTCTGAATATATTGCACACAGATTCTGCCTTCCGCCTTCCGCACAAGTTTTAACGCTTCCTTGCGCGTCATTGCCGACAGGTTGTTGACATTTAGATTGCAGTGCGAACAAAACCGCACCTGATTATTGCCGCGCATTTTGTTCCAATCCTCCGAACACGGCGATTTTACTTCGATAGAATCAATTAAACTCTTTTTTGACATAGACGTATCCCTCCACGCTCTTAAATTTAAAATCTTAGCGTTGCCTTTGTTAGACAAGTTTTTTCTGAATTTGTTCCCGTGCTTTTCGTGACGAGTTATCTACCTTGATGCAGTGAGATTTTGATTTGGTTGCATTGAGTGGAAAAATTTAATTTTCATAAAATTAAATACTCTATTACAATAATTAGCGATTATAATTATTTAAACAATGGAGTTTTGCGCTCTACTCTTATAAACTGATAATCACAATCATCTTATAAGATGTAAGGAATTTTGGGAAAAGAATTTGGAAAACGCAAATAATCAAGCAATACTATTTGCCTTCGGAGTAAATCATAAAACGGCTTCGATTGAGGTTCGGGAGAAACTTTACGTTCACGAAAACGAGGTTTCCGGGTTGTTGGCAAAACTCAGGGAAACACTTTCGGAATGTATGATTTTGTCCACCTGCAATCGGACGGAGATTTATGGTGTGCATCCGACAGGCGAGGTTGATTTTGATTTTTACACCGACCTTTTGCTTGACTTTAAGGATGCCCGCAATAGTGCCAAAAGAACTGATTTCTTTTCGTTTGTTTCCTGCGCGGCGTGTCAACAACTTTTTCACGTGGCGACTAGCGTTGATTCAAAAATTATCGGCGACACGCAGATTTTACAGCAACTCAGACATTCTTATTCACTTGCCAAAGACGGCAATTTTACCGACAAAATTCTCAACCAACTTCTGCAAAGATCGCTAAAAATCGGCAAACAAACCTATACGCAAACTTCGATTCACAAAGGCGCGGTTTCGATCAGTTTGGCGGCGGTCGATCTTGCATCGAAGAGTTTCGGGACACTTCACGACAAAAATATTTTAATAATCGGCGCGGGCGAAACGGCAAAACTTACCGCCGAATGTCTGTTGAAAAAGAACGTCGGAAAAATTTTGGTTACAAACAGAACGAGCGAAAACGCCTCTGAGTTTTTAGATGAATTGCATAAATCATACGAATTCGAAAGCGAAATAATTGATTTTGAGAATTTTCGTGATAGTTTGAATCAAACCGATATTGTCATCAGTTCGACGAGTTCGGCGGATTATATCCTGTTTGAAGAAGACTTTGAAAAACAAAGCCGGAAGATTTTATTGATCGACATCGCTTTACCGCGTGATGTTTCGCCGGAAGTAACGCGAAACGAAATTGTATCGCTCAAAAATATTGACGATTTACATTCGGCAGTTGACGAAAATTTCAAAAAACGAATGGCGGAAATGGGCAAAGTCAAAAAGATAATCTACCGCGAAATGGGCGATTTTTTGGTTTGGTATTATTCGCTTCCGCTACTTCCTGCCTCATTTAAATCGGGACAAAGACCTGATGATAAATCAATCGAAGAATTCAAAAAAATCAAAGAATATCTGGCGGCAAACGCGGGTTGGTTTCATCGAATGGCGCGGCAAACGGATGTTAGAAATGAACTCGACGAGCATAAAAATCTGGTGAAACAGCTTTACGCGATGAGGGAAACCGCGTTGGGAGAAACAGGGCGTTGAAAAATAAACTTGTTTTGGGTTCACGCGGAAGCAAACTCGCGCTTTGGCAAACGCGTTCTGTTGCTCAACAGTTGCAATCGTTTTTCCCTGAACTTGTTTTAGAGATAAAAATCATCGAAACGACAGGCGACGCGATTCTTGAAACCGCGCTCTCGAAGATCGGCGACAAAGGTTTATTTACTAAACAAATTGAAGAAAAACTCATAAACGGCGAGATAGATTTAGCTGTCCACAGCCTTAAAGATTTGCCGACGACTTTGCCCGACGGCTTAAAGATCGGCGCGGTAACTGCCAGAGAAATCCCCAACGATGCGCTAATTTCCACAAAATATAATTCAATAGACGATATGCCAAACAATGCAACGGTTGCCACGGGAAGTTTGCGGCGAAAAAGTCAATTGCTGGCTTACCGCGCTGATTTGAAGATCGTCGAAATTCGCGGAAATGTGCCGACACGCATCAAAAAAATGGAAGAGACCAATATCGATGCGACGATTCTTGCGTTTGCGGGCGTTCACAGGTTGGGACTAGATTCTTACATAAAGCAAAAAATTCCGTTCGAAATAATGCTGCCTGCCGTCGCGCAAGGTGTTATCGGTATTGAAATAAGGACAGTAGATGCGGAAACCGCCGAATTATTGAGCGCGATAAATGACGAAGATACGGAAATTTGCGTTTTGGCGGAAAGAAGTTTTTTACGAACTTTGGAAGGAGGTTGCCAAGTTCCGATTGGCGGCAATGCTCATTTGAATGGCGACAAAATAACGCTTGAGGGTTTTGTCGGAAATTTTGACGGCAGCGCAACGATAAGCGATATTGTTTCGGGAAGCCGAAATAATGCAGTTCAACTAGGCATCGAATTAGCGCAAAGAATGATTAAAAAAGGCGCGGATAATCTGCTTGGTGAAACGAGAAACGCTTCGGAAAAAGCGCAGAAAAAAGTTATTTGAAGATGAAAACCGGTGTTTTAGTTGTGCGGGATTATGACCTTTTTAGTTCGCTTTTAATCGGGCAAGGATTTTCGGTCGTCAATTTTCCGACAATTAAAACCGAAAAAATTGCCGATTATTCGGAATTTGATAAAGTTATTGCGGACATTGAGAATTTTGACGGAATTTTCATTACGAGTCCGAATGCAGTCAATCCTTTTTTGGAGAGATTTGGAGAAACGGCAAAAAATTATCGCGGCAAAATTTACGTTCTTGGCAACAGAACAAAGGAATTATTTAAAGCGGCGGATGTTGAAGTAATTTTTTACGAACACGCGAACAACGCCGCCGAATTGATAGATTCGATACCTGAAAATGCACTGGAAAGAAAAAAGTTTCTTTACCTTTGCGGTAATCGAAGTTTGCGAATTATTCCCGAAATGCTTGGGAAATATGCCGAGGTTCAAGAGTTGATCGTTTATAAAACATCGGCAACAGAAGCGGATGTAAAAGAATCTGATAGAGTTAAAAAGAAACTGGAAAAAGGAAAAATCGCCGCCGCGTGTTTTTTCAGTCCGAGCGGCGCGGAAAGTTTTTTATCACAGTTCGGCACGGAAGTTTTACGTCAAACTGTAATTGCGACGATTGGCAAAACGACAGCCGAATTTTTTAAACGACAAAATTTACAGGTCAATTTTGTTTCGTCAAAAGCGACGGCTAAGGATTTTGCGGTTGAGTTGATTGAATATTTACAAAATGGAAAACGGATAACGGACAACGGAAAATAAAGAGATTTTCATTATCCATTATCCATTATCCATTATCCATTATGAAGGATTCACTATTTATCAGAGCCTGCAAAGGCGAAAAAACGGAGCGCACGCCGGTTTGGATTATGCGGCAGGCGGGGCGATATTTGCCGGAATACCGGGCGATTCGCGCACAGCACGATTTTATGACGATGTGTAAAACGCCGGAGTTGTCGAGCGAGGTAACTGTTCAGCCGATTGATATTATCAAGACGGACGCGGCGATTTTGTTTTCGGATATTCTCGTGATTCCCGAAGCGATGGGAATGCACCTCGACGTGATTGAATCGAAAGGTCCGGTGTTTGATGTGCCGATTCGGTCGGTCGAACAGATCGAAAATTTGCAATTAGATGGCTTTATTGAGCGGCTCGATTATGTGATACAAGCCGTCAAAATGACGAAGGAAAAGCTCAATAATCGTGTGCCGCTGATCGGTTTTTCGGGTTCGCCGTGGACGCTTGCGGCGTATATGGTCGAGGGCAAAGGCTCGAAAAACTTCGATATTATCAAGAGTTTTGTTTATAACGAACCGGAAGCGGCGCATAAATTGTTGCAGATTTTGGCGGATTCGGTCGTCGAATACTTGAACGCGAAAATCCGCGCCGGATGCGATGCCGTGCAGATTTTCGACACTTGGGCTTCGATTCTGTCGCCGCACGATTTTGAAGAATATTCGCTGAAATATATTCGTTATATTTGCGAAAATCTCGAAACAAACGGTGCGCCCGTCATCGTTTTTGCGAAAGGCGTGAGTTCGTATAAAAAACTGGCGGAACTCAAATGTGACGTTCTCGGCGTTGACTGGTCACGAAACATCGGCGACGTGCGGACGGAAATCAACGGCGCAAAGGGTTTGCAGGGCAATCTCGATCCGACGGTTTTATTTGCGCCGCGCGAGAAAATCCGCGAAGAAACCGAACGAGTTTTGCAAAGTTACGGTGTGGGAAGCGGACATATTTTCAATCTCGGACACGGCATCACGCCGAAAACTCCGGTTGAAAACACGCAGTATTTTGTCGAATGCGTGAAGGAATTGAGCGCGAAATATTACGCGGAATAAGGAGAAATTAGCCACGAACGAACACGAAAAAGTCACGAAATATTTTAAGGATTTTTTGCCACAGATTTTCACAGATGAACACGAATAAAAACAGATAAAAAAGATGAAAATAAGACACTTTATAATTATCACTTTGAGTTTATTTGTAAATATTTCTTGCAACGCACAATCTAATGATTCAATTGCGACGATGAAAATAAATTCAAACTCCGCAATACAAATCAGACGACTTCACATTCACGCTTTTCTTGCGGAATATGATCGGTATCTTTCATTAGTTGTGAATGGTAAAACGGTTGCTGAAATTCAGATTGCTACTGATACAGGCGGCTACAGTCAAGCAAATGTTTTTGCGACAAATAATGGTTTTGCTGTGCAGGATAGCATGGAAAGATACGAAGTAAATGAGAAAAATCAGCAAATTAAAGAATTAGAGCAAGTTTGTAAGAATCCAAAAGATGATATTTTTGTCGGAGCATTTGATACTGACGAATCAAAAAAGTGGCAATTTATTTTAGCTCCCAAGCGCAAATATGCTCCTATGTTGGTTAGCGGATGCAGTGAAAAGTTTTGACGGTTTTATTTAGTTTTTTCGTGTCCCTTTCGTGTTTGTTCGTGGCTAAAAAATTAGTTTTATGAAAGATTTTGGCGAAATTGATATTGAGTTGCTGAAAAGATTTAATCAGCCGGGACCGCGTTACACTTCGTATCCGACCGCGCCGGTTTTTTCGCAGGATTTTACGGCTGGCGATTACGAAAAGGAAATCGCGGAAACGAATTCGGGTGAAAATTCGAGTTCGATTTCGCTTTATTTTCACTTTCCTTTTTGCGAAAAGCTGTGCTATTTCTGCGGCTGTAATATGCTCGTGACGCAGAAACGCACGGAGATTGCGACATATAACGATTATTTGAAACGCGATATTGAACGACTCGTGCCGCTGATTTCACCGAATCGCAAGGTCGAGCAGATGCACTTCGGCGGCGGCACACCTTCTTATTTAACGCCCGACGAAATCCGCGACATCGGTTCATTTATCAAATCGAAATTCAATTTCGCCGACGATTTGGAAGCGAGCGTCGAAATTGATCCGCGAAATTTGACGCGCCAACATCTCGAAGCGTTCCGCGACATCGGTTTTAACCGCACGAGTTTCGGCGTGCAGGATTTTAATTTGCAGGTGCAGGAAGCGATTAACCGCGTCCAATCCGAAGAAATCACGCGGCAAACGGTTGAATGGGCGCGTGAACTCGGCTTTGAAAGCGTCAATCTCGATCTGATTTACGG
>JANMAA010000039.1:0-4105 GCA_031359215.1 Acidobacteriota bacterium
TAAGTCTCCAGTATTGTTTGTCGCTGACCATCTATTTGAGTAACCTCCGCTAAAAAAGATACTTTTGATGGTCGCTCAAGTTGTCAAAGAACGGGAAATCTAATTGTCGTCAGACTACAAATCTAATTGTCGCTTAACAAATGCCGCATTTTCGCGTCGGGCGGCGCGTTTTGTTCACGATGGAATTGCTCGAAAAATACATTGAGCAAAACACGAAAGATGCCGTCGTGAGATTAAGCCGAAACTTGAACTAAATGTTAGATACGCTAAAAATTAGCCACCTTTATCTAAAAATGCCCTGTCTCGAAGATTTAGAATCTCGCGGCTGGCGCAAGCTCTACGGCGAGCATACAGGCAAAGTTTCATCGTGGTTCTATAAAGAAAACGGCGGCAGTAAATATCCTTATTTATCGCTTTTCGTTGCGCCCGACGGAAAAGTTTATCTTTCGGTTAGAATTTCACTTCCGGCTTTCATCTTTGGCTCGAATGTGCGGTTGCCAAAGCAAAATGAGGTTGAAAAGGGATTAGAAAGACTTTCAAAGTATGTAGCTAAAAAAAGCGGACTGACGTTCGACGCGCACACTGCCACCGTTTGGGAAGTGCATTTTACAAAAGATTATTTCGTAGGCGATATTGCAATGCAGCAAGTAATTTCAAAATTGATGGAAATGAATATTTCAAGATTCGGCAGGGGCGGATATAGCGAAACAACTTTGTATTTTCACAGCAAAGGACGTGGAAAAGCAGAAAACAAACCCCGGACGATTTGCATTTACGATAAACACGAAGACTGTCTAAGCAAATCTTTTTCCGAAGAAGATATTCAGCAAGCCAAAGGAATGATGCGACTAGAGTTTCGCTATAAAACGCCTAGCGCGGTAAAAAGATTTGTGAAAAGTTCCCGACTGACAAGCAGGGAGGCACAAACTATTTTCACGCAAGAAATTTCAGATGCCGTCTTAGCCCCGATTGAAAATCAAATTTTGCTTCTTTTGGAAGAAACTGATGTGAAAAGCCGTATTGTTGAATTAACGCGAAGATGCGGCAAAAGACGATCTGGAACGCTCATTCAATTCCTCGTTAATCAACATTATTTCGGTAACAACTTTTATAAAATTAAACCTTTGGAGTTTTCACGGTCGGCATATTACGACTGTCAAAAGGCTTGCCGCGAGATCGGCATTTTCAGCCTTTTTGATTCGCCCAAAACTGAAATTCATATTGATGATGTCACTTAATAATAATGTATGACTGTTTCCCAAAATTCAGGACTGAACAAAAAAGATACTAGCCGCCGCAGACGAGAGACACGGGAGAGCGAAGCGATGAAAACAAAAAGCGCGAAAGTGTTACCTAAGACGGCGGGCGAAATTCAGAACGGCGGCGTGTATGTTCAGCGCGTCCGATGCGGCAAAGCAAATTGTAAATGCGCGGGCGAGGGCGAACGGCACACGGCGTTTTATTTCTTCACGCGCCGACGCGGAAAACTGGTCAAACTTTACGTTCGGAAGGCGCACGTCGAAGTCTTTGCCGGAATGGTCGCGCAGGCGAACGGCGAACGCCAACGCCGACGGCAAACGATTAAAGCGTCCGCCGATTTGCTGCGAGAGTTTCGCGCCGATCTGTGCGGCAACGCCAAACTGATTAGCGATTTACGAGGAAATCAAAATGACAAGTAACGCCCGACGAAAAACTAAAGTCAAAGATGAGTCAGACGACCGGCTGACCGCTGAACTGAATGAGTTCGCCTCACGCCCGCAGAACGCGCCGACAACCGATTTGCCCGTCGCCGGACAAGAGACGGCGATTGATGCCGACGCGCCCGCCAGCGAAGCCGACGACAACCAATATCAGGAGAAAATTCGCCAAGCGATGAAAATTCTGTATGATCGCGCCGAAAACGAAGAGTTTACGCCGTCGGATTTTCAAAAGGATATTCCGATTGGTTCGCTTGAATCGTGCGTCGGCTACTCTTCGCTCATCCGACAGATGCACAACGCCTTTGTTCAGACGGTGGCATTCTACCGTTCGGAAAGAGGCGGCTCGCTGAGTGTCGAAGAAGCCCGCCGTCGAGCCTTTCATCCGTGCGCCGATGAAGAAGAGGCGATCAAGGAACTCGATTTGATGATGGGTTTGCCGGTGCAGAATCTAAACTTCGCCGATTTGTCGCGGCTTTACGGTTTCGCGCCGCGTGTCGCGGAAGATTTTTGGGAAAGAGTCAAAAAGGAAGGACGCGCCGAATTTGAAAGCGGGCATCTGGCGGCGAACATCACGTTTCCCGAAGGCTATATGAAAGGAATGTGGAACATCGCCCGCTATTTGGGCGTGCGTGAATCCTTCCTTGACGACTGGAATCCGCAGGGCGGCATTGAAATAGCGATGATTGATATGCTGGCGCAATCGTATTTCCAATGGCAATACTGGCTTGAGCAAACAGTGAAGCGTTCGGAAACCCGCGAACGGGAAGAGCATCCCGAATATCAGCAGTGGAAAGAACGAAAGCGCGAAGAACACAAAAGAAAAGGCTGGTCGGATGGTTACTGGCTGCGCCCGTATGTGACGGAACAGCAAGCAATAGACAGCGCGGTGCAGATGGCGGACAGATTTAACCGGATGTTTATGCGAACGCTGCGGCAGTTGCGGGATTTGCGGCGATATTCGCCGGTGACGATCAACAATCCGAATCAGGTCAACATCGCGGCGGACGGCGGGCAGCAGGTGAACTTAAATAAAAATTGAACACATTGATTTAACTCAAGCGTTTGAAAGATTCAGCACTAGGATATTGCTGATAAATATACCCGAAAATTTCGTCGGTTTTTTCTTTAACTTCATCAGCCGTAAATGATTCCGGCGGAAGTCCGGTTACGTCGGCATAGAGAAAATCGTGAATAAACGATTCGACCTTGCCTTTCATAAATTCGCTGCCGCGCCAATTCTGAATATTTAAGTATCTATTTTTCAGATTCGCCAGCAATTCTACTGAGACGCTTTTCAGTTTTTTAATTTCGCTTGCAGACAAAGCCGGTTTATCACGAACCAGCAGATCAAATAAAGATAAAGTTTCTTCATTCAACTCTTCACGCATTGCCCGTTTGTCTTCTTCGTCAAGAGCATTGACGAGAGCCAACAGTTCATCAAAAGTCATTTCAATCTTTTGACGGTCGGTTTCTTCGTTGTATTCGTCAACAATCTTTTGAAAACGCTCGTAAAGATTTTTGCGCGACGGGTTTCTTTTGAGCATCATTTCCACGCGCTTTTCGATGATTTCTTTGAGAGCCTGAACGGTTGTGTTTTTGGTTTCCGACTTCTTAAATTCTTCCTTAAGTCTTTCAAAATCAATTTTGCTGATGTCGTAGATTTTCCCTTCATCGGCGACACTCGTTTCGTTTTCAATTGTGATGGTGTCATCAATTACCTTCTGCAATTCAAACAGATAGGCAGAAAGGTCTTTTTTCTTTTTGTCGTCTTTCAATCGCTTGCTGATTATTTCAAAGGCATTAACCATTTTTTTGTAACGGTAAGCCTCAGAGATATTTACACAGGCTTTGAATTTCTTGGAAACATTATTGGTTAAAAGTTCATATTGCTTGCGGGTTTTGTCGTTTTGACTAATAGCTTCTTTGGCTTTGTTGATCGCAACCGTTTCATCAAAGCCGTCTTTGGCTTCGGTCAAATCGGTAATTTGAAAGCCTAATTCCGCCGTGTGTTTGGTTGTTTCGGCGATGGCTTCGGTTAATTCAGCTAGTAAATCAGTGTCGGCGGGTTTGACCGGATTTACATCTTCTTCAGTTATTTTCGAGCCGGTAGCAAAAGTTGCCAAAGCCTTTCGCAGATTTTTGAGGATTCCACAGTAATCAACGATTAAACCGTTGTTTTTGCCTTCGTCAACACGATTAGCACGAGCGATTGCTTGCATCAAAGTATGCGCTTGAAGAGGTTTATCAAGATAAAGTGTCGCAAGACTAGTGTAAAATCAGGCAACATTATTGGATAACCTCGGCAATTGTTCCGCGTTGAAGTATTCGCATACTCTTTGTTCGATCATTTCTTTGGTTAATGCTCCGTTTGGCTCACAGATCGCTTTCTTGCCGTGCATCCAATG
>JANMAA010000092.1:0-20955 GCA_031359215.1 Acidobacteriota bacterium
CGGTCAATCGTGAAACGGTATGCGACGAGTGCCTGTTGTCTTTCATCGTCCGCTATTTTCGCATAGATTTTAGCGGAATAATACTAAAGTCTTGCACTGAAAGTGCAAGGTTTTGACCTGCGTAATTCAAAGAATAAATGATGTAAGCAGGTGAGCAAAAGTTTTGCGATATTTTGAAAAGTTCAGAGTTACGCCTTCAGGCGTGAAACCACCAGCGAAGCGCGGCGGTTTCTCACGCATAAATGCGTAACTCTGAACATCTCGACAGCTAATTTCTATTTCACGACGATATTTACAAGGCGACTCGGCACAACGATAATTTTCACTATTTGCTTGCCGTCGGTGTATTCTTTGATTTTTGCGTCAGCCAAAGCCATTCTTTCCAACTCTTCTTTGGAAGTTGACGGAGTTGCCATCATCCGCGACCGCAATTTGCCGTTGATCTGAATCGGAATCTCTAGTTCATCTGCGCTTGCCAACTTTTCATCGGCAACCGGAAATCTTGCGCCTGATTGCAAAATACCGTTTGAATTTGCGGTCAAAATTTCCCACATTTCTTCGGAAAAGTGCGGCGCGTAAGGCGTGAGCATCAAAATCAAACTTTTTAACGCTTCGTCAACCGCGAACAACTCGGCATCGTTTGCGTCTTTTGGTTCGACTTTAAAATCGCCCAAAGCGTTTGACAGTTCCATCAAAGCCGCGACGGGCGTGTTGAATTGATGACTTTCAAAGTTTTCGGTGATGCGTTTGATCGTCTGATGTGTTTTCCGTCGCAACTTTCGGGCGTTCAGAGTTAAGCTTCCTTCAGTCGTGATTTTCGCGCCTGAAGGCGCAACTCTTAACGCTTCGTGCCAACGATAAACTAAGCGATAAACTCTCTGCAAAAATCTGAACGCGCCTTCGATTCCGGTTTCTTGCCAAACCAATTCGTTTTCGGCAGGTGCGGCAAAAAGTGCGAAAATTCGCGCCGAATCTGCACCGTATATCGAAACCATATCGTCCGGGTCAACGCCGTTGTATTTTGATTTCGACATCTTTTCGACCGCGACTTTTATCGGTGAACTATCACTTTTCAATTTCGCCTGAACGACTTTTCCGCGTGCGTCGCGCTCAATTTCAACATCATCCAGCGGAATATAACTTGCTTTTTCTTCCGAATAATAAGATTCGCCGACGACCATTCCCTGCGTCAGCAAGTTTTTGACCGGCTCATCAAAATTAACCAAGCCTATGTCGCGCATCATCTTTGTCCAGAATCGCGTGTAGAGCAAGTGCATAACGGCGTGGTCAACGCCGCCGATATATTGGTCAACCGGCAGCCAATATGCCGCAACTTCGGGATTAAACGGCAAAATCTCGTTGTGCGGATCGGTATAGCGGAAATAATACCAGGTCGAATCCACAAACGTATCCATCGTGTCGGTTTCGCGTCGCGCAGGTTCGCTGCAATTCGGACAAGTTGTTTCATAAAATGCCGGAACTTTTGCCAACGGAGATTCGCCGACACCTGTAAAAGGTGCGGTTTCAGGCAGTTCGACGGGCAAGTTTTCGTATTTTTCGGGAACTGTGCCGCACGTTTCACAATAAATTATCGGAATCGGCGCGCCCCAAAATCTCTGCCGCGAAATTCCCCAATCGCGCAGGCGATAAGTTATCGCGCTTTCGCCAAAACCGTGTGTTTGGGCGTGATGCGTCATTTCCTGCTTCGCCTGTTCGCTCGTTTTGCCGTTCCAGAAATCCGAATGAACCAAAATACCGTAATCGGAAAATGACTGCTCCAAAGCTAAAGCCTGCATCGTGTGATGTTCGTGAACAAGATGAGGCTCGGAAATAACTTGACGAATCGGTAAACCAAATTTTTTTGCAAACTCAAAATCGCGTTCGTCGTGTGCCGGAACGCTCATCACTGCGCCCGTTCCGTATTCCATCATCACATAATTGCCAACCCAAATTGGCAATTCTTCGCCGCTAAATGGATTTATCGCCTTCAATCCCGTGTCAATTCCATCCTTTTCGACTTCTTCGCCGTAATCAGTTGGCTTGGCTTTTTCGATTTTAATTTCTTCGATCTTGGCTTTTACTTCATCTGTTAAGTTTTCAAAATTGCCTTCAATAATCGGATGTTCCGCCGCGACGACAATCGCATTTGCGCCATAAATCGTATCAATTCGCGTGGTAAAAACTTTAATAAACTCAAGGTTTTCCGAATCTTCAACTTTGAACTTTGAACTTTGAACTTTGAACTCAACAAACGCTCCTTCGCTTTTGCCGATCCAATTTCGCTGCATCGTCAAAACGCGCTCCGCCCATTCGCCTTCGATCTGCGACATATCTTGCAATAATTCTTCGGCGTAAGCAGTGATCTTCAAAAACCATTGTTTGCGCGCTTGCTTTTCGACAGGTGTGCCGCAACGCCAACAAACGCCGCCTGAAGCCTGTTCATTCGACAATGTAGTTTCGCATTTCGGACACCAATTAACCTGCGAATCTTTTTGATATGCCAGACCTTTTTCAAACATTTCCAAAAAGAACCACTGATCGAATTTGTAGTATTCGGGGCGATGTGCGGCGATCTCACGACTCCAATCGTAGCTTATGCCTAATCTCTGCATCTGTTCGCGCATTTGTCTGATGTTTTCTTCCGTCCAATCGCGCGGGTTCACACCTTTTTTGATCGCGGCTTGTTCGGCAGGTTGTCCGAATGAATCCCAGCCGATCGGATGAAGAACATTGTAACCTTGCAAACGTTTATACCAAGCCAGTGCGTCGCCGATGGAATAGTTGCGAACGTGTCCCATGTGTAGTCTTCCAGACGGATACGGCAACATTTCCAGTGCGTAAAATTTCTCTTTCGTGCCATCTATTTCGACTTCAAAAGTCTTGTTTTCCGCCCATTTTTTCTGCCATTTTTGTTCTATTTTTTGTGCAAAATATTTCTCGTCCATAATCTTTTAAGTCGAAAGTCAAAAGTCCGATGTTCAAAGTCATCGGTAAAATACTAAGTTTAGTAAATAAAAACAAGTCTATTTACTTAGTCGTAATTCGTAATTGATTAAAGGTGCGCCACGTCGCCGAAAAATTTGACGAGTGGCTATCTAAGGGCGAGAGTTTTTAGGTTTTGATACGAAGTCATATTTCGAGTTTAGTAGTAAAACTTAATTTTGTCTAGTTTTAGTTTTTATAGTTGGAATGTCCGAGCAAAATTTTTACCGGGATTTTCAATAACTAAAGTCATCACACATAATTGTAAAATTCGAAAAAAACTATTAAATTGAAAAATCAGTTGACGGTAAAACCCTTAGAACGGATATTTAATTTCAACAATTGCGTAAATAATGTTCTTTCCCAGCCTTTAATTATTTTTATACTTTTATGTAAAGTTAAGGTTTATAAAATTTATTTACAAAAATTTACAAAATCTGTAATATAAATATGGCTTGAAACTCATTTATTTGGGATTTTAATTTAAGCTAATCACTACTACAAATTTTCAAAGTTACCAATGAGCATTAACGTAACGAGGGTTTTTATATCTGATGAAGTTTTGATTACAAAATTAATTTATGACATTTTACAAAACCGAATTGAAAGCCCCTGTTTCAAAAAAAAATCTTCGTTCTCCAAAAGTTTTCTTGCCGAATCCTACTAATCCGGTTACAGAACAAACTTACACAAATTCTGAATCCTTATATTCAAATTATCTGGTTGAGAAACTTAGCTCAAAAGAAAAAGGCTTTATCGATAGAGAAAAACATCTTTTAGCCGTTGCCAATTCGGTTCAGGATGCAATTGTTTCTGCGGATAATCGCGGAAAAATTATATTTTGGAATGAAGGCGCACGGAAAATTTTCGGATATGAAGAAGAGGAAGTTTTAGGACAATCGCTTTCGATAATAATGCCGCACAAATATCGCAAAGCTCACCAAGAAGGAATGAAACGGTATTTGCAAACAGGGGAAAAGCGCGTAATCGGTCAGGTCGTCGAAGTTCAAGGACTACGCAAAGACGGCAGCGAATTTCCGCTCGAACTCTCGCTCGGGGTTTGGGACACTGAAAACGGAAAGTATTTTACCGGAATTATGCGCGACATCACGGAGCGTCTGCAATCTGAAATTGCTCTTCGCCGTTCACAAAGTGCGCTCGATGCAACCCTCGACGGCGTATTTATGTTTTCTACGGAAAATTTGAAGTTCTTTTACGTTAATGATGGCGCGGTCAAGCAGGTCGGCTACAACCGTGAAGAACTTTTACAAATGACTCCGGTTGATATTAAGCCTTTATTTAATGAAGAGAAATTTCGCCAAACAATCGCCCCAATGATTGCCGGTGAAATAAACACGCTTTTTTTTACGACTATTCATCGTCATAAAAACGGAACCGATATTCCGGTCGAAATCATTCTTCAAAATATATTAAGCAAAGATGGAGAAAAAATGTTCGTGGCTATGGTGCGCGACATAACAGAACGTGAACAAACCGGAAAGGCTTTGCGTGAAAGCGAAAACAAACTGAGAATAATTCTCGATAGTATGAGCGAAGGTTTGTTGCAGGTTGATTCTAATGAAAAAATCGAATATGTCAACGACCGTTTTTGCCAAATGCTCGGCTTTAAGCGGCATGAAATTCTCGGTAAGTCGATGTTTGAATTCCTTTTTGATAAGGACGATGTTAAAACTGTCCGCGAAGAACGGATTATCCGTCGAAACGGCGTTACCTGGTATTACGAATTAAAACTCAAAAAGAAATCAGGCACTCCGCTTTATGTAATTGTCGGGGGCGCACAACTTACTAACGGCGAAGGTAAAATTACCGGTATGATGGGTGTTTTTACCGATATAAGCGCACGCAAACGGGCTGAAGACCAATTGCTTTACGATGCTTTTCACGACGGTTTAACCGGTCTTGCCAATCGCACGTTGTTTATGGATCATCTGCGATTGACTATTGAACGAAACCGCCGTCAGCAAAACAATAAATTCGCTGTTTTATTTTTAGATTTCGATCGTTTCAAAATTATAAATGACAGTCTCGGACACGCCGCCGGCGACGAACTTCTGAAACAAATCGCCCGACGGCTGGAGAATTCGGTGAGAGCCGCGGATTTAACTGCCCGTCTCGGCGGCGACGAATTTGTTATTTTACTTAACGAACTTTCCGATGTCAGCGAATCATTGATTGTTGCCGACAGAGTTTTGAACAACTTAAAACCATCTTATAATTTAAGCGGGCGTGAAGTTTTTATTTCAGCGAGTATCGGAATCGCTCTCAGCTCTGCCGGATACAGACGTTCAGAAATTATGTTGCGCGATGCTGATATTGCGATGTATCGGGCAAAATCAAATGGTAGAGCGCGGTATCAGGTTTTTGACCGCGAAATGCACGAACAGGCTTCAGAAAAACTGACGTTGGAAACTGAAATGCGTCACGCTCTCGAACGTAAAGAGTTTGAAATTCATTATCAACCGATCATTAGTTTAAAAGATGAGTCGTTAAAAGGCTTTGAGGCACTCGTGCGCTGGCGGCATCCTGAACGTGGAATAATAATGCCGATTGATTTTATTCCGATGGCGGAGGAAAACGGCATGATCTTTCCGCTGGGCGAGTGGATTTTATACGAAAGCTGTAGTCAGATGAATCACTGGCATTCGAAAAACCCGAATTTATCACACCTTTCAATAAGCGTTAATCTTTCTGCCAAGCAATTTTCGCAGTATAATCTGGCAGAGCAAATCTCCGCCGCACTCGAAGAAACCGGGTTGAATTCAAATTCTTTGAGATTAGAGATTACCGAAAGCCATTTGATGGAAAACAGTGAAAAGGCAATTGAAACTATGAAAAAGTTGTGTGAAATCGGTGTTCGTTGGAGTCTGGATGATTTCGGCACCGGTTATTCATCGCTTAGTTATTTACATCAATTACCGGTTTATATTTTAAAGATCGACCGTTCATTTATCAGTAAAATGAGCGTTACCAAGGAAAATTACGAGATTGTCAAAACAATTATCAAACTGGCAAAAAATTTAAAAATGAAGGTCATCGCTGAAGGAATTGAAGACATTGACCAATTATCGGCTCTCAAAAAGTTAAATTGTGAGTATGGACAAGGTTATTTTTTTTCCCGACCTCTTTCGCCTGACGGTATCGAAAAAAGTGTATTGAGAAAATTTACAAAAGAACCTGTATATTCTAACGGTTCTTTTGTTAAATAGGTAATTCCGTTGTGCGGTAAGATGATTCTGTTATGCGGTAAGGCAATTCCGTTGTGTGGTAAGACGACACTATTTTTTTTCAAACTGTGTATTTGCTATTTAAGCAAATCGTCCCAATCCTGATAAAGCCCTTGAATCTTTTTTTCCGTTTCTGTAAATTTTTGGGAGACTTCTTGCAGTTTTGCGTGGTTGGTAGAAACTTTCGGCTGACTCATTTGCAAAGTGAGGTTTGCTAATTCCTCTTCAAGCCGTGGAATTGTTTTTTCGATTTCTGCAATTCTATTTTCTATTCTTTGTTGTTGGTTTTTGCTCAATTCGGACTTTGGTTTTTGGTCTTCCGGTTGCGGCGTTGGCTTCTCGAGTAATGTTTCCCGATTATCACCTTTCGATTCACGGCTTATTGTCCAATCGTGAAATTCGGAATAATTTCCATTGAAAACTTCAACTTTTTTATTTTCCCCAAAGGCAAAAATCTGTGTGGTAATTTTGTCGAGAAAATATCGGTCGTGACTGACCGTGATTATTGTTCCCTGATAGCTGGAAAGCGCGTCCTCGAGGGCTTCACGCGAAGGAATGTCGAGATGATTGGTCGGTTCATCCAAGATCAGGACATTGACGTTTGAATAGATCAGTTTCGCCAACGCAAGTCTTCCCTTCTCGCCGCCTGATAAATCTGCAACCCGCTTAAAAACATCATCACCGACAAATAAAAATCGGGCTAAAAATGAACGTAACGCGCCGTTTTCCGCCATCGGCGCGACACGCCGCAGTTCGCTGATTATCTCGTTGCGGTCTTCTAAATCTTCGAGTTGTTGCGAATAATAACCGATCTCGGTTTTTGTCCCCCAGATCAATTTGCCCGAAAGTTCGCGGATTTGTCCCAAAATCGTTTTCAAAAACGTCGTTTTTCCTGTGCTGTTGCCGCCAATGACACCTAAACATTCGCCGCGATGAAGTATGAAATTTATCTTTCGCGCCAGCACATTTTCGTTGTAGCCAATGGCTAAATCTTCAACCGTCAGAACATTTGCTCCGGCACGTTCGATTTTTCGGAGATTGAAATTCCCGCTTGACCTGTCGGCAGTTACCGCTTCGACTCTTTCTAATCTTTCAAGCATATTTCGCCGCGATTTTGCCATTTTCGTTTTTTGTCCGGCAAGATTACGCCGAATAAATTCCTCATTTTTGGCGATGAACGACTGTTGGTTTTCAAATTCCCGCTGTTGTTGTTCGCGCCTTTCCTCACGTTCGATTAAAAATTGCGAATAATTTCCTTTATAAGTTACGGCTTTTCCCTGCTCGATTTCGATAATTCGACGACAGGTGCGGTCGAGAAAATATCTGTCATGACTGATGATAACGAAAGTTTTATCGTAAGTTTGAAGAAAATTTTCCAACCATTCGACCGCGCCGACATCGAGGTGATTAGTAGGTTCATCCAAAAGCAGCACATCGGGATTTGATAACAAAAGCCGCGCTAACCCGAGTCGATTCTTTTGTCCGCCGGATAAATTTTTGGTTTCTACGTCCCAAGTTGTTTGAGCGAAACCCAATCCTAACAAAATCGCTTCGGCTTTGGCAGTGTAAGTAAAACCATCGGCTTGTTCAAATTCGGTTTGCAATTCGGCGTATTTTTCCAAAATTTCGTCGGAAACATTTTCAGCCATTTCGTGTTCAAGCACGCGCATTTCGGCTTCGATGTCGTGCAGTCTTTGAAAAGCCGAAAGCGCGGCGGTGTGAGCAGAATCGCTCTCCGTGAAATCGACGTGCTGTTCAAGCAATCCGATTTTTAGATTGTTGACTTTAAATACGTCGCCGTCGTCAGGCATTTCTTCCTTGGTAATTAGTCGAAAAACGGTGGTTTTGCCCGCGCCGTTTCTGCCGACCAATCCGATTTTTTCATTTTGATTGACCTGAAAAGAAACGCCGCGCAGAATTTCATTTCCGCCGTAAGATTTATTAACATCTGCTAATCTGAACAACATTTTTATTAAATTATCACAAAAAATAACGAGTAACGAAACTCGTTACTCGTCTAAATTATGTGAACAAATTAAATTAAACTAATTTTTTTTGACATTTACATTGGCGTTAGCCGGAGGTTTTGCATCCGCTTTTGTATTGGCATTAACACTTGAATTTGTGTTGAGGTTAGAATTTGCCGCCGTGTTCGTATTTGTGTTTGAATTCGACGGAGTGGCTGTAAATGCCGGACGCGCACCACTTAATTCATTAGGATTATTAACTATCTTTTGGGCTAATGAATTCTCGATTTTGGCTTCATTCATCGCCGTCGAAGCAAATGATTGTTTGAGTAGTTCTTTTCGTTGATTAGTCAGATAATCCGTAATTTGCTGACGAACATTCGGACTTTCCAAAGTTAAATCCTCATCCTTTTCAACTTTTCTTTGAAGTTTGATGATAAGAATTTTACCGTCAATCGGGATTGCCTGCGGAACAATTTGTCCGTTTTGCATCTTGTTCATAATGTAATCGGCAACTCCGGCACCCAAGGTTTGTTTCATCTCGTCCTCAGCAAAATACCGCCAATCACCACCGCTTGTGCGCGTATTCGGTTCTTCGCTGTTTTCCCGCGCGACGGTAGCAAAATCTGCGCCTTGCAAAACCCGTTGTCCGACTTCCTTTGCTTTTTGCTGTGCTTCGATGTCGTTCTTAGTCGTATCGCCTTCGCCATTATCAGCCGGATCGATCACGATTGCCGCTAATTGTGCCCCGCGTTTATTTTTGAAAGATTCAGGATTACTTTTGTAAAAAGCCTCGATGTCATTGTCTTTCGGCGGTTCGATCTTGCCCGTAATGTTGTCGATCATCTTTTGAATGGCAATAGTTTTTTTAATTTTTTCACGTGCCGAAGCATCGGTTTCACCGATCTCTTTCAATTTAGCCTCAAATTGTTCCTGAGATAATCCGCTTGCTGTTTTTTGCTTATTAAATTCAACCGTCACTTCTTCGTCAGTCGGAACGGTCTGTTGTTTTTCAGCTTTTTGATATAAAACTTCCTGCTGGATCAAATTATCTAAAACCTGCAACCGCGCCGCCGCCAGTTCCAAAGGTGAAAGTTTAGCTTCTTGTCCTTGTCCTTGCTGTTTGATGCCGCGCTCGACATCTTCCAATTTAATGGCTTTTCCATTAACGGTTGCCGCGATCTCATTCAAATCGGGTTTTCCCGGAGTATCTGAATTACTCGTGTTATTAGTTGAACAAGCGTTCAAATAGAACGCGGCGATTGCTAAAAAAACAATCGAAAATATCTTAAAATTAGGTTTCTGCACTATGGCTTTTACTCCTTCAAAATTAACTATTCGTATCATTACTTGACTATACCTGTCTAAATTTGTTATAAATCTTGTTTTTGAGTTTGAAAACAAACTCGCTCTCTTATACCTCGTATTTATTTTTGGAGGCTTTATAAAATTATGGCAAAACGATGTAACGTCTGCGGCAAAGGACCGCAATTTGGAAACAATGTTTCCCACGCTAACAACAAAACCCGTCGCCGGTTCAATCCGAATCTGCAATCTATTCGCGTTCAACGCCCACAGGGGGGAAATATGCGTATGAAAGTTTGCACCCGCTGTATTAAAGGCGGCAAAATTGTCAAAGCTGCGTAACTCTTTGAGATAAAACCCAATAATTTAGTTGCCAAACGTGCGATTTTTATTTTAGTTCAAAGTTCAAGGTTCAAAGTTAAAATCTTCTAACTTTGAACCTTGAACTTTGAACTTTAAACAGTTGCGATACAGTCGATCTCAACCCGCGCATCTTTTGGTAAACGTGCAGCTTGGACGGTTGCCCGCGCCGGTTTATTTTCACTAAAAAAACGCGCGTAAACCTCGTTCATCGCTACAAAATCGTTCATATCTGCCAAGAACACAGTTGTCTTGACGACATTGTTCAAACTACTTCCCGCCGCTTCCAGAACCGCATCGAGATTTCTCAAGACCTGCTCAGTTTGCCCGGCGACATCAGACGAAAAAAATTCGCCCGTTTTCGGATCAATCGGTATTTGTCCCGAACAAAAAACCAGATTTCCGGTTTTTACCGCTTGCGAATATGGTCCGATTGCGCCCGGTGCATTTTCAGTTGAAATTATTTCTTTCACGTTTAATTCAGCCTTTGGCTTCCTTTTGATTATTCAAGCAAAAGGCGAATTCTAACAGATAACTTGCGAAAATCAAAGTTAGCCCGACTTTTTCCACAAATAATACTACCAATTCTCTCTTTCGCGTAATTTCGTGATATGCGCCGTATGATGTTTGCTGTGCCAATCGTAAAGTCCGAGCATTTTTTCGAGCGTCCATTCACCCGATTCAGGATGTTTTAATTGCTTTTTGAAATCCTCATTCGTCATCGAATTTAACAAATTTGCCCAACGCGCGTGGATGCCTTCGATGATTTTCATAGAAACCTCTATCGGCATTTTGCTGTCGGCAAGTTCCGCCCAACGATCTTCGTAATAAGGTCGAATCGTCGGCACATCTTCGGTCAATGCAAGTTTAAATCGGCAATATGAATTCAGATGACTGTCGGCAATATGATGAACCGTTTGCCGCACAGTCCATCCTCCAGGACGATACGGCGCATTAAGCTGATCATCCGTCAAATCCTTGACTGCCGTCATTAAATTTTTCGGAAGATCAGAAATCGTCTGAACAAATCCATTTCTAATTTCCGGCGTTATTTCGATATTCGCGTCAAATTTCCCAATCGGAAAACGTAAATCTTCACTCATATTTTTATTAATTTCAATCATTAATTACAATTTATCTTGACCAATTCGATAATTATTTACAATCTATTCTCCAAAATAATTTTCAAATCTGGTAAATTCCTTCAAAAAAGCAAGTTTGACCGTTCCTGTCGGACCATTTCTCTGTTTTGAAATCAAAAGTTCCGCAATACCGGCATTTTCATCGGTCGGCTTGTAATATTCCTCACGATAAATGAATGAAACCACGTCCGCATCTTGCTCGATACTGCCGGATTCTCTTAAATCGGACATCAACGGGCGAGGCGGATTTCGGGCTTCAGGCGCACGCGAAAGCTGTGAAAGCGCAACTACCGGCACATTTAATTCTTTAGCTAAACCTTTTAGCTCACGCGAGATTTTAGAAACCTCCTGCTGACGTGATTCGATTCTGCCTCCGCCCGACATCAACTGCAAATAATCTACAACGATCAGGTCGAGTTTTTTCTGTTCCGACATCAACCGGCGGGTTTTCGCCCGCATTTCAAGAACCGAGATTCCAGCCGTATCGTCAATAAAAATACTTGCCTCTGAAAGTGTTCCGATTGCGGTCGCTAGTCTGCCCCATTCTTCGCGCGTTAGATAGCCCGTGCGAAAGCGATGCGCGTCCACCTTTGCTTCGGAACTAAGCATTCGCATTACGAGTTGCTCCTTTGACATTTCGAGGGAAAAAATGGCTACGACCGCTTTTTCCTGAATTGCCGCATTTTGAGCCAGTGTTAGACATAACGCCGTATTGTGAACGCAAATATCATTTGCCACAAAATTATGCGTTTCAGGAATCGTCAAATCATAAACCTGTTTGTTGCCGGCATATTTAATCGAAACAATCTCGTCCCAATAAATTTCGCTTTTTGCCAGATTTTGCAAATTTTCATCTTGCAAAACATCCGCAAATTTCGCCAATCTTTGGCGCGTTGGCGCACGTTTGCCAACGTGAATGTTCGTATGTCCTTTTATATCGGCGCGTTTTGCTAATGATGACCAAGACTCCGCGCCTTTGATGATGGAAAGTTGTTGCCAAATTTCCATCGTAATCAAATCTTTGTTGGTTTGATAATTTCGCGTTTTTAGAATTTCCAGAATTTCGTCAAATATTTCTTCTTTGCCAAAAATACTTATTTCGTTGGCGAAGGTTTTAATAGAAAGCGCGTCAGTAATATCCAATTGCCAAGCTGTTTTTCGTGAATTTTTGTATTTAACGGCGCGTTTCTTCAAATTCGCAATTACGCCAAAGCGCAAGAGCAGATGCTGAATTTGCCGAATCATTTCTTCGCTGACCGAACAATAGCCGACTTGAATGTGTCCGCTTGTCAAAATACTTGCCCAACCGTCAGTTGAAAAGAGACGATTTAAGAAAAGTGCGATAAGTTCTTTTTTTAAGGTGAAAACTTCTTTCGGAATAAATTTTGTGTGCGAATTACAACCAAAAATCCCGAGATTTTTCAACCAATCGGTTAAAGCATTTTTGCCACTTTTTTTGCCGCCGATTTTGCGAACCCGCAAAGCAAAAGTTCGATTAGCTGAATTAGACTGAATTGCTTCAACTCCGCCAAATTCTTTGACCGATTGGTTGAAATCTTCTTGAATATAATTTTTTGCGACTGTAAATTCAGGAGAGGTTTTCGTCAAACAACCGTCGCCGATTAAATACGATAAAATTTTAAGTTCGCAGTCGCGCATTTCAACTTTTCCAAAAACATTCAGTATGCGCGGAACAGCGATTTTTTCTCCAACCTTTATTTCTTCAAGTTTTTTCCAGCCGTTAATTGTCAAATACGGATGTGTAATTGTTGTTTCAATTTCGCGCCCGAGTCTTGTCGTAACTTTGAAAACAGGTTTTATTCCGTCATCAATAAAATGGCTCGCTTTCGTTACGGTAAATTTAAAGTCATTTTGAAGTGTCAAAAGTTTTGCTGACTTTCGCTTGTAAATTTCTTCAATAGTTGTTAAACTTCCATCATCTAAAACCACTAAACTCTTTGCGCCCAGACATTTACCCATTGAAGGTCTTGCGGCAACAATAATCAAATCTGTCTTTTGTAATCCTGAGGTCATTTGGTCGAGATCGCGGAAACCGGTGGCTAATCCGGTTAAAGCGTGTGTTTCCCTCTTTGCATATTCCTGCACCTTTGCCAAGACCTCTTCGGCGACAGGTTTGACGTGGGCGAAACCTTGCCGCGTTCTTTCGTCAGCGAGGGCAAAGATCATTTGTTCAGCGTGGTCAAGAATAACTGTTGCGTCTTCTTCTTCAGCTAGTGCTTCGCTCGTAATTTGGTTACAAACTTTAATGAGATTGCGCGTAACCGATTTGTCTTTAACAACCTTGGAATAATCGGCAATGTCGGAAAAATGCGGCAACCCGAACGTCAAATTCGTAATGGTTGCTATTCCGCCCATAGAATCTATCGCCATACCTTCTTTCTTTAGTTCTTCACCGATCAAAATCGGATCGATGCGTTCACTTTTTTCAAATAGCGCAATCATCGCCTTAAAAACACGGCGGTAATTCGGTGAATAGAAATCCTCCGGCTTCAATTGTTCAATTGCTTGCGAAATAAGCGCATTATCAAGCAGTATCGCCCCTAAAATGACTCGTTCACTTTCGGGACTGCTCGGAAGCGGTTTTTCTAAGAATTGTTCAGGTGTTGCCATTTTCTAATAAGCCGGAGCTAACGAAAAAAGACTGCAAGTTAAATTGAAAAACTCGCAGTCTTTTGATGCTACTACAATACCGGAAAAGTGACAAAGAATCTTTGTAAATCTATTCCCCGATTGGTATGGGAATCAGGCTTCTTCGTCCGATTTTTCAGCCTCGTCTGCCGATACATCTTCGTCTGTAATCGCTTTATCGTCTAAGGTTTCCGCTGATTTTTCAGCTTTTGCTTTTCTCTCGTTTTTTTCTTCGGCGGTTTCACCTTCAGCCGTCACCGATACCGGAATTTCGACCGTCACTTCACGATGTAATTTAACATTGACCGTATATTCGCCCGTTTCTTTTATCGTGTCTTTCAATTGAATTTTACGCCGGTCAATTTCGTAGCCTTTGGCTTTAATTGCCTCGGTAATATCCATCGAGGTAACCGAACCGAAAAGCGTTCCGTCTTTACCTGCTTTGCGCTCGAAAACCAATGAAATATCTTTCATTTGTTCGGCTTGCGCTTCTGCGGTAGATTTCTCACCGGCGGCTTTCTTCAAAAGTATCGAGCGTTCCTGTTCGACTTGTTTAATATTTCCTTTCGACGCTTGCGTTGCGATACCTTGCGGAAGCAGAAAATTTCTCGCATAACCCGCTTTTACTTTTACGATTTCACCGCGTCCACCCAAATTATCTACGTCTTCGCGTAAAAGAACATTTGTCGTTGCCATAATTAAAATTCCTCCTGCTTCTAGTCTGTAACGAAAGGTATCAACGCCATTGCCCGGGCGCGTTTGATTGCCCGTTCAACCCGTCGTTGGTCTTTTGCCGAAATGCCGGAAATACGTCGCGGCATTATTTTCCCGCGTTCCGGGATAAATCTTTTCAAAAACTCGACATCCTTCCAATCGATATAATCTGGAACAAATTGGCTTTGACGGCGGCGTTGGTATCGACGCGGCATCCGGTCTTTTTGCTCACCGCCCAAATCCAAATCGATTTTATCATCATCTTCATCAAAATTTCTTGGCTTCTTATCCATCTTATTTATTTCTCCTGTTGAATATCTTCGGCTTCCTCTGCCATCATTTGATCGGTTTCACTATTTGTAGCGGAACCCCGATTTTTGCGCTCGTTATTTCTTTTTTGACGATCTTCACGTTTATCGGTCAGCTTTTGAGCAGTTTTGCGCTCTTCGTCAACCCTAACTGTCAAATAACGCATAATCGTATCGTTGACGCGCATTCGCCGTTCGAGTTCAGCGATTTCTTTTCCTGAACCTTCGATTTCAAATAAGACATAATAACCCTCGTTTTTCTTATTAATTGGATAAGCAAGTCTGCGTCGTCCCATATCTTCGAGTTTGACGACACTTCCGCCTTCGGTTTCAATCAGTTTCGTGATTGTTTCATTCAATTTTGCAATGTCTTCGTCCGCCGTTTCCGGCGCAGCGATAAACATTAACTCATATACTCTTTTTTCTGCCAATTTATTGTCCTCCTTTTGGCTAATCAAGCCTCATCTCGAAAAGATGAAGCAAGAAGGTTTATGGTAATGGATAATGGATAATGTAAAATGGATAATTTTCAGATTCAAATCATTATCCGATTTACATTATCCACTATCCATTAAATTTTGCCATTGCATTTTCTATTCCGCCAGACAAGACGGTGCGAATTGCGTCGGCACTTTGTTCTAAAGTTTTTTCAACTATTTCCAAATCCGTTTTGGAAAAACTTTCCAATACAAAATTTTTTGTATTGCTAATTTGATGATCCGGTTGAATCCCGATTCGCAAGCGAATGTATTCTTGTGTTCGCAAACAATCATTGATTGATTTCAGCCCGTTATGACCACCAGCCGAACCTTTCGGACGCAGACGGATTTTACCGAGCGGCAATGCCAAATCGTCGGAAATTACGATCAATTTCTCATTACTGCGGGTTTCTTTTTTCAACAAACAACTTATCGCCTCACCACTTAAATTCATAAAAGTTTGTGGTTTGACAAGTTCGACCGTTTGATTTTCAATTTCCGCACGACCAATCAACGCACGGCATTCTTCGCGTTTGACTGTTGTTTGATACTCACGCGCCAACTTGTCTATCAGCAAAAAGCCGAGATTGTGTCGTGTTTTCTCGTATTGCAAACCCGGATTCCCAAGCCCGACAATTAACCAATTTGTTTCAGATGTTGAATTCATTTCTAACAAAAACTACTAGATTTGAATATGACTGAAACAAAAATTAACTTTCGTCTTCCGTTGCCGCATCGTCTGCGCTTCCGACAATTTCAGGCTCTGAAGATGCTTCGGTTTGCGGTTCGAGTTCTTCTTCTTTAACCACAACTATCGAAGCCACAACCGATTCCGGCAATTCGTGAATCTCTACATCCTCATCAACCTTCAAGTCAGAAACGTGAATTGATTCATTTACATTCAAATCGGCAACATCAACCTCGATAAATTCGGGTATTTTACTCGGAACGCACAAAACCTTGATTTCACGAATTTGCTGATTTAATACCGCACCTTCCTCGTTTAATCCGGCGGCTTCGCCGACTAGATGAATCGGAACAGTAACTTCAATTTTTTCACCTTTTGCTAAACGGCGTAAATCGGCGTGAATCAAACGACCTTTTATCGAATCTATCTGGCGATCATGAAAAATCACGTCATTTGCACCTTCGCCAGCCATATCAATGGTAAAGATCGTGTTTTGTCCCGTGTCAGAGCGCAAAATCGCCGCCAAATCTTTTAAGTCAGCCGCCGCCGCGACACTTTCGCCGCCGCCGCCATAAACGATAACGGGAACTTTGCCCGCACTC
Organism: Acidobacteriota bacterium; assembly: GCA_031359215.1. Classification (GTDB taxonomy): domain Bacteria; phylum Acidobacteriota; class Blastocatellia; order Pyrinomonadales; family Pyrinomonadaceae. The sequence continues at coordinate 16,442 of JANMAA010000092.1, forward strand.
CGCAAACGACGCGCATCATTTTTGCCGCGATCTTCTCTTATTTCCGCTTTTACTACAACTTTATCTGCCATATATTTTAGTCCAAAGTTCAAAGTTCAAAGTTCAAAGTTTTAATTCAACTGCTAAACTTTGAACTTCGAGCTAATCTTTAAATAAACAAGGATGAAACACTCGTTTCATCGTGAATCGATTTGATTGCTTTTGCCAGCAATTTAGCTACGCTCAAAACTTCAATGCGACCGTCTTCTTTCATTTTCAGACCTTTTTCGCATAGTGGAATCGTATTGGTTACGATGACTTTTTTCAGATGCGAATTAGTTAATTTTTCTATTGCGTTGCCTGAAAGAACGGCGTGCGTAAAACAAGCGTAAATATCATTCGCACCGTTTTTATACAGAGCCTCGGCAACTTTGCAAATCGTGCCTCCGGTATCGCACATATCGTCAATTATCAAACAATTTTTGCCTTCGACATCGCCGACAATATTCATAATCTCCGCGACGTTTGCTTTTTCGCGCCGTTTATCACAAAGTGCCAAACCGGTATTCAAGCGTTTCGCATAAGCGCGGGCGCGTTCGGCTCCGCCGGTATCGGGCGCAACGACAATCATATTTTCAACCGGATTTTCCCGGAAGTAATCAACGATTACAGGTGCCGCGAAAAGATGGTCAACCGGCACATCGAAAAACCCCTGAATCTGCGAAGCGTGTAAATCAACCGTCAAAACCCGTTCTGCACCGGCAGTAGTAATTAAATTGGCGACAAGTTTTGAAGCGATCGGAACTCGCGGACGATCTTTTTTGTCGGAACGTCCATATCCGAAATAAGGCATTACCGCCGTAACTCTTTCTGCTGAGGCACGTTGAAATGCGTCAATCATTATCAGCAATTCCATCAAATTCTGATCGGTCGGCGGACAAGTCGGTTGAATGATAAAAACATCAGCCCCGCGAGCATTCTCATCGATCCGAAAATTGAACTCGCCGTCCGAAAATCGGTCGGTGCTTGCCTTGCCTAAATCACAACTTAAATGATTACAAATTTCTTCGGCAAGTTGGGGATGCGCGTTGCCTGAAAAAACTTTGATATTGCCTGTTACGCTCATTTGTTCTGCTAATACAAATAAATAACGAGCAACTTCTTTCTATAAGTTGCTCGTCAACTTCTAATAAATTGGCTGGGGCGGAAGGATTCGAACCTGCGAATGCCGGACCCAAAACCCGGTGCCTTACCACTTGGCGACGCCCCAATAAGAATCAAAAATTTTCAACCAGCAACTTTGCTTATAACTTTAATAAATCACGATATTCTTGACGCGAAATTGTTCTGACAATAAATTTACGCCAATTTTGCTCGATGTTCAACGCATCAAACGCCTTTTGCAGACGATCTTCGTCATTAAATAAAGCAAAAACACTTGCGCCGCTTCCAGATAATAAAGCCTGTTCTGCCTTTAAATCTAGGAGTTTTTCTTTAACGCGCTCGATTTCAGGTTCAATACAAAAGATCGTTTTTTCAAAGTCATTTATCAGTAACGATTGCCGTAAATCAAGTGCTTGAGCCTCGTCACGGCAAAGTTTGAGAATACTTTTTGGAGTTTTGTTTGTCAAGCGCGGAGCATTTATTCTTGCAAAGGCTTCGGCGGTTGAAATCTTGACATTAGGCGTAACGATCAAGATATGTTTTTCCGATATATCGTTAAGCTGGGAAATGTCGGTTCCGCGACCTGTTCCGAGGACTGTTCCGCCACTTAAAAAAAAGGGTATGTCCGAACCTAGTTTCTCACTAATTTGAACTAATTCACCGAAATCAACTTCGATTTCCCATAATTTTATCAAACCAAACAGTGCAACTGCGGCATTTGAAGAACCGCCGCCGAGTCCGCCGGGTGCGGGAATATTTTTTTCAAGAAAAATCTTTGCACCGCCGTTGAAATTATATTTTCTTTTCAATTCGAGCGCGGCTTTAACGATTAAATTTTCTTCGTTTGTAGGAATTTGTTTGTCGGAACAAGTAAGAATTATTTCATCACATCTTGAAAATGAAAGTTTGTCGTGTAAAGAAACCATTTGAAAAACCGTGCAAATTTCGTGAAAATTATCGTTACGTTTACCTAAAATTCGCAATAGCCAATTTATTTTGGCGAATGACGGAAGTGTAAAAATGATCTCGCTCATTACTTTTAGAATAGCTCAAATCATTTATTTCGTGTCTGTTCTGGAAATAATTAAATAAAAAAATATTTTTCGCAAAAAATAAATTGCATCACGTCAAGGTCTTGTTAGACAGAGATTCATATTAATTTATGTGCAACTTTATTTCTTTGGAGAAAAAATCTTTTCTGTGAGTTTTTTGCCGGATTGTTTATTAAATCCGGGGTTTTAGATTTTTTGTCCTGAACATTTGCTCGTTGGCTAAACCTTTAGGATATAAGTGCAGAAAAAACAAGTGCATTTATTGTTTCAGGTTTTGTCAAAAAGGTAATGAAGTAACGATTTGATTCTGAATTTATCGAGTTGCGAGAGTTAATAATTCCTTTGCTTTCCAAATAAAATGTCTATGATGACCCCTTATTTGTAAAGGAAATCCGGCTGTATTTTAAGACCACTTTATTCTGTTTGAAAAGTATAACGCTAAAGTTACGCTGTCGGATTGATAATAATCCTATCGTTTCAGTAAAAATTAGTTCATTAGTTTGGCTACATTTGGAGAAATAGATGATGGAAAAAAATCTGCAAGACAGCCCTTCATAGTGGCGGCGTTAAATTCAACCTACTTTTCAAAACCAGTGCCGTCGAAAATTGATTATATAAAATGTTTTCGACAATTTTGCCACTTTTTATTCACTTTTAGGTTGAAACAAATTTTAAATATTAGGAGATCTACAATGAGAAATGTCAAAAATAGTTTTGTAAATACCCCGAACAATCTCGGATTGTTTTTTCAACTATCCCTTTTTGCGCTCTTTACAGTATTGACACTGTTTAGCGTCCAAACACCGGCACAACAACCGGCGATTATCGGCACGACCAGCGCGAGCAATAGGGCGGTCGTGTTTCCCAATGCAAATATGCCCGGAACACAAAATCTGGTACCGGGTTTACCGGCTGGGGCACAACCGCACGGCGTTGCTTACTTTGGCAGCGACAATGCGTTGGTTTCAAGTTTCGCCCAATCCCAAGTTTTCGTCGTCCAAATCTCGACCGCTATGCTGGTTTCGACAATCAACACGGCTCCGGCAGGTTATGATGGCACCGGAACAATTGTCGTCGCACCGAATCTGACGGCGGCACTGGCGATGGGTTCGAGTAATTCATTAAAGGTGATTCAGGGACCATTCGGACCTTCTTCAACCATTACTTCGTTGACTATGCCGGGAGTAATCAATGGCTATCAAACCGAAGCAATCGTCTTTAACAATGCCGGACGCGCTTTTGTTTACCACAGCACAGGAATATCGGTTATTGACGCACCATATACGTCTATTGCTTTTACAATTCCGGTTTCAGGAAATAATTCAACCGGTTCAATCGCAATTTCACCGAATGGTAATACCCTGCTTGTAACCGACTTAGCAACAAATAATGTCAGAATCTTTCAGGCACCTTTCAGTGCTGCGTCAACTTCAACTAGTTTAACAATTCCCGGTGGAAACGGCTTGGATGGTATTGCAGTTGCTCCGAATGGTGCAAGCGCGATTGTCGTTAGTGCTTTCGTACATCACGCCGCCGCTATAACTGCTCCATTTAGCAGTAGTTCGGTGGTCGAAACATTTACACTTCCGGCTGGCTCGAACGGCTTTGAAGATGTCGGTATCAGTGCTGATAGCCAAATTGCGATTCTTGCAGGAAACAGTACCACTGAACCACCGGTCTTTATTCGCGCCCCGTTTACAACTGCCGGCGCAACCATAACCAATCAACCAATTATTGGCGTTGCAAATACAGCGCGCGGTAATGGTGCTGTGCGCTTTTTACCGCCCGGACTTGCTCCCGGTTTGACTATTTCCAAAAGTGCGCCGGCAACGGTTGCATCAGGTGGAAATTTGACCTATACGATCAGCTATGCAAACACCGGAACGGCAAACGCAACCAATGTGGTTATCCGTGATCCGCTTCCGCCCGGCACGACCTTCGTTTCGGCAACCAATGGCGGAACTCTAAATGCAGGAAATGTTGTCTTTAACATTGGAACGGTCAATGCCGGAGCAGGCACACAAACCGTCCAATTTACCGTAACGGTGAATACAGCGGCTGGCGGCACGGTGGTCAATAGCAGTTATACAATCGAGGGCGATCAAATTTCCCAGATTCCGGGTCCGCCTGTTACAACTTCAGTTACAGCCGGAGGAACCCCGACTCCGACACCGACAGCAACTCCAACTCCGACGGCAACACCAACACCGACACCAACTCCGGGTAATGTTTGCACTCCGGTGACAACTGTGACCGAAGGCGATCTGTTCCCCGGTGGCGTTGTGTCCTTTGGTGTGACGAGTGGTCCGGGTTCGGTCA
>JANMAA010000110.1:0-1802 GCA_031359215.1 Acidobacteriota bacterium
CCGCCGAAAATTTAAAGAAATTGGGCTTAAATGAAAGACAACTAATGGCAGTTGAGTATGTCAAAGAAAACGGAAGCATTACGAACTCCAAGTATCAAACCGTCTGTCGCGTGTCAAAATCCACCGCAACCCGCGATATAAAAGAACTTGAAGACAAAGGGGTTTTGGTTAATCAAGGAACTAAGGGATCAAGTGCCGTCTATGGATTAATCTAAATGAGTTGGTTCATAGTTGGTTCAGTTGGCTCACGGTTGGTTCATAGTTGGCTCATTTCGATTTGTCAACGCAATTTTTTATTATTAATCTGCACGACGCGACTCATTCAGAAACACGCGATCAAATTCTGTTTCGAGTTCATCCCATCTTTGGCGGTCGGCTTTCTCGTCAAAAGGCAATTCGCCCAAATCCTCTTCTAAACTCTTATCTGAATTCTCAAAAATTGTCGTTTCCAATTTCTTGAGATATTCTTTGTGCCGAAGGTCTTCTTCGGTATCTTGATAGGAAACAATCAAATCTTTGAGTTGTTCGTCGGACACGGGGAAAAAATCCGTTTTATTCGGTTCGTTCGTCATTACTGCTCCGTTTGAAATTGATTCATCCCGATTTTCTCGGCGATTCTTCTAATCATACTACGCGAAATGCCGCAGTAGAGAGCGACGCGGCGATAGCTTTTATCTTTGAGGTGATGAGAAATATATTTTTCTTTGACGCTTTCGATTATATTGTCAAGCGGTTCTTCCAAATTGATGCTCAGAATCATCTGACTGTTGGTGGCGTAATTTTTGGCAGCTAACAAAAGCCGGATGTCATTTTCGGTGATTTTTTCCGCTTCGCAAAATTCCGTCGCCAGTTTTGAAATAAAATTGTGCAGTTCGCGGAAATTTCCCGTCCAAACATAATTTTCGAGTTGAAAAACGGCGGCAGGCTCAATATAAAAACTCGCCTTCCGCCCCAAAGAAATTCGTTCGCGTTCGAGTCCGCTGAAAACAAGATCGCGGATTTTTTCGCGCTGTTCGCGCAAAGGGATTGTGTCCAGATTAAGGACGTTCAAACGATCATAAAGGTCGGCGCGAAACTCGCCGTTGACCGTCATCATTCGTAAGTTTCGGGAAGTTGCCGCAATAATCCGCAAATCAATTGGAATCTCGCACCTGCCACCGACGCGGCGGATGCGCTTCTCCTCAACCGCTTTGAGCAGTTTGGCTTGCAAACTGAGACTTAATTCGCCGACTTCATCGAGAAAAACCGTGCCGCCGCTGCCCGTTTCAAAAAGACCGGGTTTCATTTGCGTCGCGCCCGTGAACGCGCCTTTTTCGTAACCGAAAAGTTCGGCTTCGACGAGTTCGTTAGAGAGCGTCGCGCAGTTTAAGCTGACAAATTGTTTGCTGCGCCGCCCGCCGCGTTCGTGGATTTGGCGGGCAATCGTCGTTTTGCCGGTTCCGCGTTCGCCCGTCAGCAAAAGATGGTGATGAGAACGGGCGTAAAGAGCGATTCTTTGGTTAAGGGCAGCGGTTTTCGAGTTTTTGGGCGACTGAAATCCTTCAATCGAACTGTTGGACGAAAAAGCGGCTGAATTGAAGTTTTCGGTTTCTGATGTTTGATAAAATTGGGCATCCATAATTGTTAATTGATTCACCCGTATTTATTCAAAAATCGTGCCGGGATAGCTTGAAAACCCAAAAAAATGTCTAAACCACAGAAACTAAACTTGATAAAATTATTTTCCGAAAAATTTCGCTCCGATTATTTTCTGTCAACTGTCAACCAAAGTTGTCAAAAGTGTCAACTTTGGTTGACACTTT
>JANMAA010000243.1:0-22374 GCA_031359215.1 Acidobacteriota bacterium
TCTTTGCCCAGATAATGCGCGTGCGGATAAATGCCGAGCAAGTCCAAATCCGTCGGCACACGGTATTCGTCCATCACGACAAAATCTTTTTTCCCGGCGGGAATTTCCAGTTCGCCGTCGCGTTCGAGTTGGAGCAGCATCGGGAATTTGGTCGGCGGCGTGTCGGAAAAATAAAGTCCGATTGAGGCTTGTATAGTTTCGGGTTTGCCCGACGGCTGAAGGTGCATATTGAGAACGAGGTCTGCGCCTTTGTCCAACTGCCACGTCATATTTTCGGCTTCTGAATACGGCGGCGTTCCCGGTTTCCAAAACAAAAAATGGCTGTCCGGGTCGAACCGTTCGGACTCAATGGCGACGGTCATTCCTTCAAATCCGGGCGTGCCGTCCTTGCCGTCCTGCGCTCTCGAAGATTCAGCGCGGTCAATCAAAATATTGGCGTGATGGACGATTGTTTTATTGCCCGGAAGAATCTCGACCGCCCGCACATAATGGTTTTTTGTGAGCGGAATCGGAATCACGAAATTGCGAAAAACGTCTTTGCCGCCCGCCCGCAAAGTGTAAGGTTTCGGCATTTTAACGATCAAATCCGGCTGTCCGAGCCGCCAGCCTTCGTTAAATTTCGGCGTAGGCGGCAAATCTGCGCGAACGCCTTCGAGCTTTCCCTGTTCTGACCAAAGTCGCAAGTTTGTAATCTGCTGTTCAGTCAAACGGCGTTCGCCGACAAATTCGCCGTGACTCTTTTCGTCAGGCAACCAAGGCGGCATATAACGGCTTTTCGTCACCTCGGCAATTTGTCCGGCGCGTTTTTTTACGTCCTGATAAGTCATTAAACCGAACGGCGCGGGACCGCCCGGATGATGACAAACCGCGCAATTTTCAAACATTACCGGCGCGATGTCTTTGTTAAATGTCAGCGGTTTCGATTCGCTCAAAACTTTTTGCGACTGACCGCAAAAATTCACGATGCCGAAAACAATCGCGCCGCAGATTATGAAAGTCTTAATAAAAAGTTTCGCCGTCATATTCAATCCAAATCGGCGATAGCGCAGCCAATCGCCACCGTTGTTTTGCTCGTCACAGGTTTTCCGCTCAAAATATTATCCAAAGTTACTTCCAAATCGTGCGTGGTTGGCGTAGGTCGCGTTTTGCCGAAAGCCGCCACCAGATCGTCAATTCGTCCGCGATAAACCATTCGCACACCATCATCCGAAGGAACAAAAACCGCCGCTTCCGGTGTCACATTTACGCCCGTCGCTTTGACGAGTTCACGGCGCGAATCACGCAGTGCGTCCATTTTGTAACCGAATTCTTCGAGATGTTGGCGAATTGCCGCTGCCGAATCGTCTTTGTCGGGATAAACTAACTGGAAAGTCACGCCGCTTGCCGCAAACTTTTCATAGAGCCGTTTAATCTCCGGCGCGTAACGGTTCGAGATCGGACAACCGGTTTGAATAAAGAGAAAAACAATTGCTTTACCTTGAGTTTTTTGGAGCGGCTGAACTGTCTGTCCGGCTAAATTTATTGCTTTTACTTGAGCGAAATCAATATTTTGTGCGCTACTTATAATTATCGCCCAAAAAATTAACGCGCCTGCTGCCGCGAATCGCTTAAAGCCGCTGAAAATCATTTCAAAACTCCTCACAATTTAATCGAACGCTGTGGCGAATTCACTCTTTTCAGATTAAAAGTCAGTGTCTTTTTCTGATCAGGCAGTTGCGCTAATAATACTCGCGCACGGTGAACCCGGCGTTTATCCAATTGTTAAAAGCCGAGTTTAGCAGATAAAAAAAATCGCTGCAACGAACAACCGGCACAGGGTTTACATCTAAAATTGTATAAGCTTAATTTGAATTTTCAGAGTCGAAGCGCATGGAGCTTTACACCAAGAGCAATTTATAAAAAGTTCTGAGCGCGATGAATTACGCACAGGCTTCAAATAACTCATCTTACGCGATGTGTGAAGGAAAGCTAAGTAACCGACATTGTCAATCAAATGTTGGAAATTCACTCATCTTACACTGTCATGGTTTGCAGCCTGTAAAACAGGCGCACAGAATAAAATCCGCACGTCGGGCGTAGGGTTTAGTAATCAGTCCATTGCCAAAGCTATCGCCCGATAATGACAGCATTCTTTTCAAAAATCTTTTGTCCGGCAAGCGAAGTGTAAAAACCGTAAATCGCCAGACTGAGAATCTCAACGCCTGCGAAAATCGTGTTGCCGAAATACCAGTTTGAAGCATTTGCGGAAATCCGCTATTTTTTTTTCGGGAATCGTTTCTATTTGGCTGCCGACCTGAAAGCTGTTGACTTAAAGTTTTAACAGACATATTCTTGAAGGACAAAAAAAATGGAGAATAACACGCGAAGTTCTCAGAACATTACGCAGATGATGAAGGAATGGAGCGGCGGCAATCGGAATTCTCTCGCCCGTCTGCTGCCGCTCATTTATGACGAGCTGCGCCGTGAACGACCCGGTCACACGCTGCAAACGACCGCGCTGATTCACGAAGCATATCAGAAATTGATTGACCAAAAAGATGTCCGTTGGCAAAACCGCGCTCATTTTTTTGCGATTGCTTCCGTTGCGATGCGGCGGATTCTGGTTGATTACGTGCGTGAAAGCCAACGCGTCAAACGCGGCGGAAGCGCGGAAAATCTGCCGATTGGCGAAGCGTTTCAGATCGCTTCAAAGGAAAAAAGCGTTGATTTAATCGCGCTCGACGAGGCTTTGACGCGCCTTGCGAAATTTGACGAACGACAGGCGCGAATCGTCGAATTACGCTATTTCAGCGGTCTTTCGATTGACGGAAACCGCCGAAATTTTAGGCGTTTCAAACGCCACCGTCAGACTCGACTGGAATCTGGCAAAGACTTGGCTCAAACAGGAAATTACAAAGTAGTTTTCTGCTCGCCGATAACATTGTATATTTCATTAACGAAACCGGTTTTGAACCGCGTGACGTTTCCCCGCACGACGAACGAATTATTACTCACTTGGAAAAAAAGCCGAAAGGTGTTCGATTTTGGCTGAAAATTATAGAGTTTAAGAAGTATAAACAATTGCAATGTTATCTAACGAAATAGAAAGATGAATTTAGAAAACGGCACGATTATCAATCAATATAAAATCCTTTCATCAATCGGCAAAGGCGGAATGGGCGAGGTGTTTTTGGCACAGGATACCAAACTCGACCGCAAAGTCGCGCTCAAGATTCTACCCGCCGAGTTTGCCGAAGATGCTGATAGAATGAGCCGTTTTGTCCGTGAAGCGAAATCCGCTTCGGCTCTTAATCATCCGAACATTATTACGATTCACGAGATCGGCGAATCTGACGGAACGCATTTTATTGCCACGGAATTTATTGATGGAAAGACTTTGGGCGATTATAAACAGGCGAATTTGTTGAATTACAAATCAGCGTTGGAGATTGCGATTCAGGTTGCGTCGGCGTTGGATGAAGCGCATCAGGCGGGCATCGTTCATCGGGATATTAAGCCCGACAACATTATGATTCGCGCCAACGGATTGGCGAAGATTCTCGACTTCGGTATCGCCAAACTTTCCGCGCCGACTGAATCGGGCGAAGATGCGGTAACGGCGATTCAATCGCAGACGCAAGCCGGAATGATTATCGGCACGCCGAATTATATGTCGCCTGAACAGGCGCGGGGAAAGGGCGTTAACCATCAGATCGACATCTTCAGCTTCGGTGTCGTGCTGTATGAAATGTTGTCGGGTGTATCACCGTTCAAAGGCGAAACGGTCAGCGACGTGATTGCTGCCGTTTTGACGAAAGAGCCGAAACCTTTGACAAATGTTCCGCCGGAACTCGCAGAAATCGTTCACAAAACTTTACAGAAAGACAAACGAAATCGTTACCAAACGGCGAAGGATTTATTGAACGATTTGAAAGAAGTCAAACAGGAATTGGAAATTCAGAGCCGACTTGGACGAAATTCTGTGCCGCATCTTGAAGAACCGCAAACGCAAATTCTGCAAGCACCAACGACGGCAGAAAAACCAACGGGTTCAACTACCGATGCGGAAGATGGGTTTTGGGTGGCGGTCTTGCCGTTCAAATATCGCGGCGCGAATGCCGACCTTGAAGCTCTGGCGGAAGGTCTGTCCGAAGAGATTGTGACGGGTTTGTCGCGTTTCTCTTATTTGCGGGTCATCGCACGCGGTTCGACTTTGCGTAATGAGAGCGATGCGGGCGATGTGCGGGCGATTGGCAAAGAACTCGGAGCGCGTTATGTGATGGAAGGGAGTTTGCGACAAGTCGGCGCGACGATGCGTCTGGCGGTGTATCTGGTTGACACCTCTAACGGCGTTCAACTGTGGTCTGAAAACTATCAACGCGCCTTTAGTTCGGAAGCATTGTTTGACTTGCAGGACGAACTCGTTCCGCGAATCGTTTCGACAGTTGCGGATTGGTATGGCGTGCTGCCGCACTTTATGAGTGAGTTTGTCCGGCTCAAATCGCCTGAAAAGCTGAGTCCTTATGAGGCTCTGCTGCGTAGTTTCGGCTATACCGCTCGCCTCTCCCCCGAAGATCATCTGGAAACGCGCGACATTCTGGAACGAGCCGTCGGCAAATCGCCGGAAAACGCCGATTGTTGGGCGATGCTTTCGACCATTTATGCGGACGAATACAAGTTCGGTTACAACCTCAAACCTGACCCGTTAAAACGAACGCTGGCGGCGGCTCTCCGCGCAGTCGAAGCCGCGCCTTCAAATTCATTTGCCAATTACGCGCTGGCACAGGCTCGATTTTTCCGCAAGGAATTCGACGCTTTTCGCAGCGCGGCGGAACGCGCCATCGCGCTCAATCCGATGAATGGAGCCGTCGCTGCCTATATGGGACAGTTGCTTCATCATTCCGGCGACACGAAACGCGGCTGTGAACTATCGGAAAAAGCCAGACAACTGAATCCGCAGCATCCCGGTTGGTATTGGTCTGTTCCTTTCTTGCAAGCCTACGCGGAACAGGATTACCGACGCGCGTTAGATTATGTGCTGAAAATGAATATGCCCGGTTTATTCGTTTATCATATGCACCTCGCCGCTACTTACGGACAACTTGGCGAACATCAACTGGCAGCCCAATCAGCGCGGGATTTGCTTGCGGTAGCTCCCGATATTGAATTGACCGTCCGCGAATTTTCCGAAAAGTGGGTAAATTCTGAAACCGTCGAACATTTATTGGAAGGATTGCAAAAAGCCGGTCTGAAAATCGCCGCCGCACCAAATCAGGAAGAACCAAAAACACAGATTCTCAAGGCGCAGACACCCGCCGAAAATGAAATGCAAAACTCGATTGCTGTTTTGCCATTTGAAAATAAAAGTTCGGATGCCGATTCGGATTATCTGTCGGACGGTCTGGCGGAATCTTTAATTTATCGTCTTTCGCAACTGCCCGATTTGAAGGTCAGCCCGACGAGTTCCGTTTTTCGTTACAAAGGCAAGGCAACCGACCCGCAAGTTATCGCCAAAGAATTGGGAGTTGATTCGGTGCTGACGGGACGCATTACGCAGCGCGGCGATGCGCTAAATATCAGCGTCAATCTGGTTGATACGCGAAACGGTAAATCTTTGTGGGGCGAGCAATACGAGCGCAAGATGTCAGAACTGCTTGCAACGCAAAAAGAGATTGCCGCCGAGATTACGAATAATCTAAAACTGAAATTATCCGGCGAAAGCGAGCAGAAGTTAGCCAAACGATATACCGACAATAACGAAGCATATCAGCTTTATCTCAAAGGCAGTTATCATTACGCGCGGCGCACGAAGGCGGATATTTTGAAAGGAATTGATTATTTTGAGCAGGCAATAAAACTCGACCCGAGATTTGCATTGGCGTATGCCACAATTGCCGAGTCATATAATTCATTGGGGAAAAATGCAGACCTCCCGCCTAAAGATGTTGTCCCGCAAGCTAAAGCGGCGGCAACACGAGCTTTGGAGATTGACCCGACACTTGCCGAAGCGCACGGGGCTTTGGCTGATTCACTTGCCCTTTACGATTGGAATTGGGCGGAATCCGAACGCGAATATGGAAAGGCATTTCAACTCGATCCGAATGTTTCTTACATTCATCTGACTCGCGGAGCCAGTTACTTTGTTCCGACAGGAAAACGGGACGACGCGGTTGCGGAATTAAAGCGCGCAGTGGAACTTGAGCCTCTTTCGCTGATTACCAATGCGATTTTTGGTCTCAGTTTTCTATATGCCGGGCAAACTGAAAAAGCGTTGGAGCAGGGAAAGAAGGCTTATGACCTTGAGCCAAATTTTAGATTTGGACGGCAATATCTTGGTTATACTTACATAACACTCGGAAGATACGATGACGCGATAGAACTCGCGGAAAAAGGATTAAAAACATCTCCGCTTTCACAAGAAGACCTTGTTATTGTCGGGATCGCCTATGCCAAATCGGGGCGCAAACTTGAGGCTGAACAATATCTTGACAGATTTAGAGAATTAGCGAAAACGCGGTATGTCAGGACTGTCTATATCGCCAGTATTTGCGCCGCACTTGGCGACAAGGATAAAGCCTTCGCCGAATTGGAGAAGTCTTTTGCAGACAAGGATTGTTTCTTACCCAGAATAAAACTAGACCCGTTTATGGATCCGCTCCGCAGCGACCCGCGATACAAGGATTTGTTGAAACGGATGAATCTGCCGGAATGAATTTGAGATAAAATAGACAAATGATTTTTAGACTGACGGAAAGAGATTTACAAACAAAATACGGCACATTTCGGGAAATTCTTTTTTACGATGGACAAAAAGAATCTATCGCGCTCGTGACGGGAAATGTCGAAAATGAATCGGATGTGATTTGCCGCGTTCATTCGGCTTGTGTTTCGGGACACGTTTTCAACAGCGTCGAATGCGAATGTCAGCAGGAAATGGAAACGGCGCAAAGTTTGATTGAAAAAGCGGGAAAAGGCGTAATAATTTATCTCGAACAGGAAGGCAAAGGCAACGGGCATCTCGCTTTGATGGCAAGTATTCCTTATAAAAAAGCCGGAATGAAACAATCGGAAGCCTACGAAAAAGCCGGATTTGAAAAAGACGCGCGAAGTTTTCGCGCCGCATCGGAAATCTTGGCGAATTTGAAAGTCAAATCTATTGTTTTGCTGACTAATAATTCGAAAAAGGCGGAAGATTTGCGGGAATGGTCAATAGAGATTTCGGGCATACAAGAGATAAAATTTCAAACGTAAAGAAACGAGAAATTTATAAGACAAGCTTAAAGGTAATTGAAAATGTAATAATTACCGCTGATTTTTTTGAACTTTTGAAGACTATTTGAATGTCGGTAGAAACTTCGGCTCACGACGCATTTTTGTTTTTTGCTCGAAAGCATAGGCAATTTTTAGCAATTTCGGTTCGGAAAATGCGCGTCCGAAAAATCCGATACCGAGCGGCATTTCGTCAACAAAACCCGCCGGCACGGTAATATATGGATAGCCGGCAACCGCTGCCAGCGACCACGTTCCGCCGACGGCGGGAGAAACAATCGCGTCGAGTTTATCTTTTGCCAAAACTGCATCGATGCCGTCTTCGCGTGCCGCCCGTTTTATTTTTTGCAATGTCTGAAGATAATCCTTCTCGCTCAAATCGCCTTTGGCTTGCGATTGCAGAAAAAGTTCCTGACCGAAAAGCGGCATTTCGCGGTTCTTATTTTCTTCATTAAATTTGATCAGATCAGCCAGCGTTTTATATGGCGAATGTCTTCCGGCAAGATATTTGTTCAGATCCGTTTTGAATTCGTAAAGTAAAATCTTTAATCGCTCGTCGCCCAATTTACCGAAATCTTCGGAAAAAGTTACCTCAATCAAAGTCGCGCCGCCATTCCTCAAGGTTTCAAAATGAGATTCGATAATTGCATTCACTTTTGCATCTTTTCCCATAAATTGACGCGCCACGCCGATTCTCAAGTTGCGTAAACCGTCAAGTTCTAAAAATCCGGTGTAATCTTTTTCGCCTTTTTTACTGTCCGAAGTTATCGCATCAGTTTTGTCTTTTCCGACCATTGCGCCAAGCAGAATCGCCGCGTCCGTTACGGTTCGCGCCATCGGTCCGGCGGTATCCTGTGTGTGAGCGATTGGAATTATACCGCTTCGGGAAATCAATCCGAGAGTCGGTTTGATGCCGACAATGCCGCATCTCGTCGCCGGACAGATGATTGAACCGTTCGTTTCAGTGCCAACGCCGACCGCCGCCAGATTTGCAGAAATTGCCGCGCCGGTTCCTGCGCTTGAGCCGCACGGATTTTTATCTAAAACATAAGGATTATTTGTCTGTCCGCCGCGTCCCGACCAACCGCTAATCGATTTTGTCGAACGAAAGTTCGCCCATTCGCTCAAATTCGTTTTTCCCAGAATAACCGCACCGGACTGGCGAAGCCGTTCTACCAAAAAAGCATCCCGCACTGGCACGGGCGCATCCGCCAGGGCAAGACTTCCGGCAGTAGTTTTCATCCTGTCCGCCGTGTCTATATTATCTTTCAGAAGAACCGGAATACCGTGCAGCATACCGCGCGACTTCCCTTTTTTGCGCTCTTTGTCGGCTTCTTCGGCAATCCGCAAAGCATCTGGATTTATTTCGATTATCGAGTGTATTTTCGGATCAATTTCTTTTATGCGTTCTAGATAGTCTTCACAAAGTTTTTTAGACGAAATGTCGCCCGATCTCATTTTAGCCTGTAATTCCGCGATGGTGATTTCATTTAATGCAAAATTCGAATCGGAAAAAACCTGTTCACCGGCATCGGCATTTTTCAACAAACCGAGGGCTGCAATCCCAGCCGCGCTGCTTTGCAAAAACTGACGGCGATTTTGTTTTTCTGTTGTCATAATTTTATTTATTTTTTTATATTATATTCTAGCTGACAAAATTATTAATTGTTATGATATTCATCTGTCTGAACTTTGATGTCCGAATCAAATTTTTTAAAAACTTTTGACTGATATTATTATGCAAGTGTCCGTAAAAATAATAAAATCAATCTTCTATGGAAAATGCGTGTCTTTAAAGAATTGCCTGCCATAGAATTATAATTAATCGGTTAAATTTTCTGTAATAGCCTGATGAACTAATCCAGTTTGTCGCGGTTTATTATACAGAATCAGCCGACAAATCTATCAATGAGTGAGAAAAAAGAAAATCCGCGTGCCGAGATCGATGCCATTGATAATGAATTGCTCCGGCTTTTGAACGAGAGAGCCGCGATTGCACTGCGGGTCGGCGAAGTCAAGCGGCGTAATGATATATCGCTCTGCGATCATAATCGGGAATTAGAGGTTCTCACGAAACTGCGTCGGCAAAATCCGGGACCGCTGGATGAACAAGGCGTTACCAATATATTTCAGCGCATTATTGACGAATGTCTGCAAGTTCAGCAGCGCACCTATCAATTATCCACCGGCACGATTGAAACAGCTCATCACAATTTTAGCGGAAATGAGCGCGTAGCGTTTCTGGGAGAACGCGGAACTTTCAGCGAAGAAGCTGCCAAAAGACTTTTGGGCGAAAATTGCAAAACGGTTTCGCGCCCGACATTTGAAAAACTTTTTACGGCGATTGACGAAGGCGTTGCCGAATACGTTCTGGCACCGTTTGAAAACAGTCTCGTCGGTTCGGTGCATCGCTGCCACGATTTGCTTTTGGAGAGTTCTTTGGGCATTGTCGCCGAAATAATTTTACCGATCTCGCATTTTTTAATCGGTTGCGATGGCGCATCGCTTGAATCCGTCGAAATCATCGAATCGCATCCCGTCGCCTTAGCCCAATGCGAGCGTTTCTTTGGTGAACATCCGCACATCAGACGAGTGGCAACCAACGATACGGCAGGCAGTGTGCGGCGCGTCGTTGAAAACGGCGATGTTTCGCGGGCGGCAATTGCCGGAAAACGTGCGGCGGAGATTTACAAAGGGACGATATTAAAAGAACATCTGGAAGATCACGCGGAAAATTTCACCCGGTTTATTTTACTGGCTCAAAATCCCGAAATAACGGCTAAAGGTCAGAAGATTTCACTGGTCGTCAGATTGGCACATCGTCCCGGTGCACTTCACGACGCACTTCGACCATTCGTGCGGCGCGGTATTGATCTGCTGAAAATCGAAAGCCGTCCGGTAAAAGAAAGTCCGTGGCAATATAATTTTCATCTTGATCTGCAAGCTCCGGCAAGCGAAAGCGAATTGCGCGGTGCGCTTGATGAAATAGGCGAACAAGCCGAAGCGGTTCGTTATCTCGGTCGCTATTCGACAGTAAAAATTCCAAACGACAGGTAGTTTTTTAGTTAACCGACAAATATGATTTTGATTCTTAAACCGCATATAAAACCCGAAACCGCCGAGTATCAGCAGTTGGAAAACCATCTCGCCCGCCTGCAAAATATCGAACGCCGCATTCATCGTGAACAAGGTGTCGAGCAAACTTTGACGGAAATTTATTTGATCGGAAATACGGCGGCACTTTCTGTCGAGGAGATGAAAAGTCTACCGGGCGTTGACCACGTTGTCCGCGTATCCGAAGAATACCGCATTCTGGGTCGGCATAAGGAAGATAACCGCGCGGCTTATTTCGATTATCAGGGCGTGCGTTTCGGACAGGATACGTTAAATGTTTTTGCCGGATTATGCGCGGTCGATTCGCCGGAAAGTGTCGAAGCGATGATGAAGGCTTTGCAGGAAAACGGTCAAGTTTGCACGCGAATGGGCGCGTATAAACCGCGCACGAGTCCTTATTCTTTTCAGGGTCACGGAAAAAATTGTCTTCCCTTTGTTTTTGAACTTGCCGGAAAATACGGGATCAAAGTCATTGCGATGGAAATAACGCACGAATCGCATCTCGAAGAAATTCACGAAGCATTGGATAAGACCGGAAATCCGACCGGCGTGATGATGCAGATCGGCACGCGCAATACGCAAAACTTTGAATTGCTCAAAAGCGTCGGACGGCAGCAGGAATTTCCCGTTTTACTCAAACGCGGTTTTGGAATCACGCTTGACGAATCGCTCAATGCGGCTGAATATCTCGCCAGCGAAGGCAATCGAAAAGTAATTTTCGGTTTGCGCGGGATGAAAACGAATATCGGCAATCCGCACCGCAATTTTGTCGATTTCGCCCACGTTCCGGTAGTTAAACGGCTAACGCGGATGCCGGTTTGCATTGACCCGTCGCATTCGGTCGGTTTGCGAAGTCGGGGTTCCGAAGGCGTTCTCGATGTAATGCACGTTACGGCTCAAGGCGTAATTGCCGGGGCAAATATGATTCTCGTGGATTTTCACCCCGAACCGACTAAAGCCCTGGTTGACGGACCGCAGGCATTATTACTCGACGAGCTTCCGCTGTTTTTGGAAGATGTAAAAATTGCTCGTGAGGCATATCAGAAAAGACTTTCCTTGTTTCGGGTCCATTCAGAGAAAAATCAATCCAATTAACTTTTTTTATGTCATCAAAATCATCAAATACACTGCTTCATTTTCAGAATCACGTCGGCATAAAGTTTCAGCTTTATAACAGTTTATTTCTATCGCTCCCGTTTGACCGGATCGAAAAAACCGGCATTTTGCTCTCGCTTTTTTTAAGTATTTGCGAAGAAGGATATGAACAAAAAAAAAGTCCTTTACAAATCGTTGATGATTTTTTCAACCATCACACTTCAATTACCGACGAAAAAGAAAAACTGGATTTACTATTCCGTTTTATTCAATATGCCGAGCGGCAAGTCGTCTTATTCGACGCGCTTGAAGACGCGGCGTTTCGAGAGGTCAATGATTTTCAGGGAGCGGGAACTCTCAAACATTTGGAATCAACCGTTTTACAAACCAATAAACAGGCTGAACTGGAAGAAAAACTGCGCGACTTTAATGTTCGACTTGTTTTAACGGCACATCCGACTCAATTTTATCCCGGTTCGGTGCTTGGCATCATCAATGATCTGACACAAATGATCGGGGAAAACAGGATTGAAAATATAAATACTTATTTGCAGCAGCTCGGCAAAACTCCTTTTATCAAGAAACAAAAACCGACTCCTTTTGACGAAGCCGTTAGTTTGCTTTGGTATTTGGAGAATGTTTTTTACGCGGCGGCTGGAAATATTATTTCCGAATTAAATAACTTTGCCGATACAAAAGTTTCACCGATCAAGATGGGTTTTTGGTCAGGCGGCGACCGTGACGGCAATCCGTTTGTCACGGTTGAAACAACTTTGCAGGTTGCCGATGCGCTTCGTAATTCGATTCTGAATTGTTACTACCGCGATGTGCGGCAGCTAAAAAGACGGCTGACTTTTGCGGGCGTGGAGACTATTTTATCCGAACTTGAGCAAAAACTTTATCAAAATATTTTCGGAACAAAAGAATTTCCGTCTTTAACTAAGCAGGAAATTCTCGAACCCTTGTTTGAAATCCGCGAGATTCTTCACGAGCAATATAACGAGTTGTTCATTCATCTGGTAGATAATTTGATTTATAAGGTGGAATTATTCGGCTTATATTTCGCTTCGCTCGACATCCGGCAAGACAGCAGTATTCACGAAAATGTGTTGGAATATATTGCCCGACACAGCGACGCATTGCCCGAAAATTACAGTGAATTCGATGACGATGAAAAGATAGAAACGTTGCTCGACATCGGGCAAAGTGTTGATGCCGAAAATTTTGAAGATAAACTCGCCAAAGACACGATTGCGACTATCAAAGAAATTAAAAAGATTCAACAGCAAAACGGAATTCAAGGCTGTGAGCGTTACATTATCAGCCATTGCCGGAGCGCGCTTAACGCGATGGAAGTTTTCGGTTTGTTTCTGCTCGGAGGTTGGCAGCGCGGGGAAATACTGGTTGACATCGTTCCTTTATTTGAAACCGTTACCGATCTCAAGCACGCGGCGGAAGTTATGCGAAAGTTATATGAAAACACGACTTACCGCGAACATTTGGCACGGCGAAAAAACACTCAAACGATAATGCTCGGTTTCAGCGACGGGACGAAAGACGGCGGCTATTTGATGGCAAATTGGAGCATCTACAAAGCCAAGGACGAACTTACCGACATCTCTGAAAAATACGGCGTTAGTGTTATATTTTTTGACGGGCGCGGCGGTCCGCCGGCTCGCGGCGGCGGTAAAACCCACAAATTTTATTCTTCGATGGGAGAAAATGTTTCCAGCAAAGCCATCGAACTAACTATTCAAGGACAAACCGTCAGTTCTAATTTTGCCACCGTTGACGCGGCGCAATACAATATTGAACAACTTCTGCACGCCGGAATTTACAATCACATTTTTAATAATAAGCAAATTACTTTTACCGATGATGAAGAAGCGTTGATGCAAAAACTCTCGGAAGAAAGCTACGCGACGTATGAAGAACTAAAAAACCACCCGATATTTCTCGATTATCTTCTTCAAGCCAGCCCGTTAAGGTTTTACTCCGAAACCAACATCGGCAGCCGTCCAGCCAAAAGAGGCGATTCTCAAAAACTAGAATTAAAGGATTTACGGGCAATTCCATTTGTCGGCGCGTGGAGTCAGATCAAACAAAATGTGCCGGGTTTTTACGGTGTCGGCTCGGCATTACAAAAAATAGAAGCCGCCGGAATGCTCGAAAAAGTAACGGCGATATATAAAAACAACGCTTTTTTCAAGGCTTTAATGGACAATTGCGAAATGGCGATGCAAAAATCGTTTTTTCCGCTCACCGAATTTCTCTCGACACATCCTGTTTACGGCGAATTGTGGAATAAAATTTATGAAGAATTTAAGCTCACGCGACATTATTTACTGATCATTTCCGGCAAAAACGATCTGATGGATGATTATCCGGTCGAGAAACAATCGATTCAAATGCGCGAGCGAATTATGCTGCCCTTAACGACCATTCAACAATATGCGCTGATTAAAAACCGTGAATCGGACGAACTTTCCGCTAAAACCCAAAAGGTCTATGAAAAACTTATTCTCCGATGCTCATTCGGAATTATAAATGCCGGCAGAAATTCCGTTTAGGTAAAAAATTCTTTGGGCAATGCGCTTTCAAATTCCAGCCGAACATCGCCGTTCGGATGCCAAAAAGAAATTTTCGCGGCGTGTAAACAAAGTCTTGAAAAATCCTGCCCGCCATACAAAAGATCGCCGACAATCGGATGTCCGACAGACGCGCAATGAATTCGCAATTGATTGGTTCTGCCCGTAACGGGTTCGAGTTCAAGAAGCGTTTTGTCGGCAAATCTTTCCAAAACACGAAAACGGGTTTCCGCCGTTTTACCGTCGGCTTTCACGCCCCAACGTCTTTCGTCAGCAAAATTTCCAATCGGCGCATCAATAATGTCTGCATCTTTTTCGATACTTCCTCCGACCATCGCCAAATATCGTTTTTCAACTAATTTGCGTTGAAAATGATCGCATAGAACTCGATGGGCAAGGCTTGTTTTAGCGATAATCATCAAACCCGAAGTTTGCCGGTCAAGCCGATGCACAAGTCCGGGGCGGACGATTTTGGATTTCGGATTTTGGATTTCGGATTGATCTATAACTGTATTTATCTGCGCCAGCCAAAATTTATGATTTAGATAGAAATTCAACGCATTGAGAAGTGTTCCGCTTTTTTGTCCCAAAGTCGGATGAACGAGCATTCCCGACGGTTTATCAACGACGATTATTTCCGCATCTTCAAAGACGATCTCAAGCGGAATATCTTCGGGTTTCATCGCTGTATCGGCATCTAAATCAACTTCGATTTCGACAAAATCGCCGGATTGTAAATGATAACCGCCTTTTTCAGATTTGCCATTTATTGTGCAGTTGTCATTTTTGAGCAGTTGACGCAGATACATCTTGCTGACCGCTTTTATTTCTTCAAACAAAAAATTATCAAGCCGGTTTTTTCTGACGGTTTCGCTGATCTGGAATGTTAATTTTGTCCTCACCGATTCTTTTTTACTTTTACTTTCAACCAAGTTTTTCATTGACAAAAGTAAAAATCCCGGTCGCCACGCTGACGACGATAAATGTTGCAATCGCCCGCCAAACCGCATCGCTTTGCGTAAATTGCCAAATCGCCAAAATACACAAAACCGTGCAGGCGACCAACGATAAAGTGATAATGATAAATGAGATAATACGCACGAGTTGCGGTTCGACGACACCTTTCATTTCGCGTTTAATTTTGATGGTTGATTCGGAATTTTCTTTTTCCATTTAAAAACTATGATAAATGTAAACCTTCTCAAAGCGAAACTATCGAAATTACTATTTGCCACAAAATGTGTTAGATAAAAGAATTCTTAATACAGTTTTTGCTTCGTCAAACTAATTTTTAAAAGTCCTTTTAATTGACATTAAATCTCTAACCGTAATATGCTTTTGCCTGTTAATAAAGTGTTTTTACCGCCATCGAAACTTACTTTTTTTGCAATAGTTTAAGTCTTTTCATATAGTATTTTTATCGGTGAGTATCGAATCGGTAAGTAAATCTATAGAATTTACTTAACCTTCAAGTGTTTGCTTTCTAAAATTAAAAATTATTATGAGTAAAATTATGAATAATAGTCGTTATTGCAAAATCTTTTTGTTTTGGATTTTAGTTTCCAATTTCTCGTTTTTCGCCTTCGCACAAACTAATGATCCTGAACTGCTGAACATTGACCGGATATTTAATTCCGACGATTTTAGCGCGCAGAGTGTCGGCGGATTTCGCTGGCTCAAATCGGGCGATGCTTTTACACGGATTGAACCTTCGGAAAAAGTTAAAGGCGGGACGGATTTGGTCAGTTACGATGTTGAAAAAAACACGCGAAATGTTTTGATTTCTGCCGAAAAGCTGACTCCGAACGGCTACACTTCGCCTTTAAGAATAGACGGTTATGAATGGTCGGCGGACAACCGGCAAATTTTGATTTTCACCAATTCGAGAAAGGTTTGGCGTTACAACACGCGCGGCGATTTTTGGGCTTTGAATTTGGCAAGCGGAAATTTGAAAAAACTCGGTGGCGATGCCGAACCTTCGACCTTGAAGTTTGCCAAGTTTTCGCCCGACGGAAAAAGTGTCGGTTATGTGCGGGAAAATAATTTGTATGTTGAAGATTTAACTGACGACAAAATTATTCAACTGACCAAAGACGGCTCGAAAACTTTGATAAACGGGACTTCGGATTGGGTCAATGAAGAAGAACTCGATCTGCGCGATTGCTGGCGTTGGAGTCCTGACAGCAAATCCATCGCTTACTGGCAATTCGACGCGAGCGGAATTAAGGATTTTATTTTAATCAACGACACCGAAGAACTTTATCCGCAACTGACTTACATTCCTTATCCGAAGGCGGGAACGATCAATTCGGCAGTTCGCGTCGGCGTGATAAATGCCGGCGGCGGCGAAACCATCTGGATGAAAACGCCCGGAGATTTGCGAAATAATTACATCGCAATGATGGATTGGGCGAACAATTCCGGTGAATTGATCTTGCAGCATCTCAATCGTCTGCAAAATACGAATCAAGTAATGTTTGCCGATTCCAAAACAGGAAATGTGCGAACGGTTCTGACCGAAAAAGACGCGGCTTGGGTTGATGTCGATATGCCGAAAATGACGTGGCTCGACGACGGAAAAAGTTTTCTGTGGACGAGCGAACGCGACGGTTGGCGGCACGTTTACAAGGTTTCGCGCGACGGGAAAGACTCGAAACTCATCACAAACGGAAATTTCGATATTGTCAGCATTCAATCGGTTGATGAAACGAACGGCTGGCTTTATTATATCGCATCGCCGGAAAATGCCGGACAGCGTTATCTTTTCCGCACCAAATTAGACGGCGGCGGAAAGATCGAACGCATCACGCCCGAAATGAACAAAGGCTGGAATTCTT
Source organism: Acidobacteriota bacterium (assembly GCA_031359215.1). GTDB lineage: Bacteria > Acidobacteriota > Blastocatellia > Pyrinomonadales > Pyrinomonadaceae. Next base: position 16,883 of record JANMAA010000243.1, read on the forward strand.
ACAACATTTCGCCGAACAGCCGCTGGGCGATGCACGTTTATTCGGCTTTTAATAAAGTTCCGGTCTATGAATTCGTTGATGTTGCAGGTAAAAAAACTTTGCGGACGCTTGTTGATAACGCCGAATTGCAGTCGAAAGTTGATAAGATCAAAAAAGGAGTGCAGGAATTTTTCAAAATTGACATCGGTGAAGGAATAACGCTCGACGGTTGGATGATGAAACCGCCCGGTTTCGATCCGAACAAAAAATATCCGATCTTGTTTTACGTTTACGGCGAACCCGCCGGACAGACTGTTTTAGATTCGTGGAACGATACTAATTATTTGTGGTTCACGATGCTTTCGCAGCAAGGTTACATCGTCGCCAGCGTTGACAATCGCGGAACGCCTGCGCCGCGCGGACGCGAATGGCGCAAAAGCATCTATCGAAAAATCGGCGTTATCTCATCGCACGATCAAGCCAACGCCGTCAAAGCGTTGACCGCAAAAATGCCGTTCATTGACGCTTCGAGAGTCGGAATTTGGGGTTGGAGCGGCGGCGGTTCTTCGACTTTGAACGCGATGTTTCGTTATCCCGAAATCTACAAAATGGGAATGTCGGTCGCGCCCGTTCCGAATATGCGGTTTTACGACACGATCTATCAGGAACGCTATATGGGACTTCCCGACGCAAACTCCGAAGATTACACAAACGGTTCGCCCGTTACTTTTGCCAAAAACTTGAAAGGCGATCTGCTGATCGTTCACGGCACGGGCGATGACAATGTTCATTATCAGGGAACGGAAACTTTGATAAATGAACTGGTCAAAGAAAACAAGCAGTTCACGATGATGGCTTATCCGAACCGAACGCACGGAATTTACGAAGGCGAAAACACGACGCGGCATTTATATTCGCTGCTGACACGCTATTTGAACGAACATTTACCCATAAAATAAGAAAATATATGAACTTTGGCTTTGTCATAGACAACCGCAAGTGTATCGGCTGTCACGCCTGCACGGTCGCGTGTAAATCGGAACATCAAGTGCCGGTCGGCGTAAATCGGACTTGGGTGAAATACATCGAAAAAGGTGAATTTCCCGACACGCGCCGACTTTTTTCGGTGATGCGCTGTAATCATTGCGCCGATGCGCCGTGTGTCGAAATTTGTCCGACGACGGCACTTTACACACGCGCCGACGGGATTGTTGATTTTGATAACCGGCGTTGCATCGGCTGCAAAGCCTGCACGCAGGCGTGTCCGTATGACGCGATTTTTATGGAGCCGGAAAATCACACGGCTTCAAAATGTAATTACTGCACGCACCGCGTTGACATCGGTTTAGAACCGGCGTGCGTCGTCGTCTGTCCTGAACACGCGATTATTTCGGGCGATATGGACAATCCCGAAACCGAAATTTCGCAGCTTCTCGCGCGTGAAGCCGTTTCCGTCCGCAAACCAGAAAAAGGCACCGACCCGAAATTGTTTTACATTGACGGCGATAAAGTTTCGCTCAATCCGACAGCGGCGAACACCGAAACCGACTATATGTGGTCGTCGCAGGCAACCGGAGTCGGACATTTCGCCAAATACGCCGAAGACCGCATCGCCAAATCGCCTTTGCAGGAAGAAGTCAAAAAGCAAAATTTTGTCCAAATCGAACCGCGAAAAAAGGCGCGCCGCGTTTACGACGTGCCTAATAAAGGCGTTCTCTGGGGTTGGGAAGTTTCCGCGTATGTTTTGACAAAAGCGATTTCGGCGGGCGCGTTTTTTGTCCCCGTTCTGCTCGGCTATTTTATGGACATCGCGCCGCCCGTCAAACAATTCGGCGCGGTGATTTCGATAATTTTTCTCACCGTCACAGGCGTTTTGTTGATTATGGATTTGGGTCGCCCTGACCGATTTTTGAATGTTTTGCTGCGTCCGCAATGGAAATCGTGGCTGACGCGTGGCTCTTATATCATCACAGGCTACGGCGGAATTTTGACGCTGTGGCTGATCGCTTCGTTCGCGGGATTTGAAAGCGTTTTGAAAATTATCGAACCCGTCGGAATAATTCTCGCGCTTTTGACCGCAGTTTATACCGCATTTCTTTTCGCGCAAGCCAAAGGACGCGATTTCTGGCAATCACCGATGCTCGGACTGCATATGATTCTGCATTCGATAATGGCTGGCTTTGCGGTGTTTTTGTTCGCGTTACCCATTTTGGATGTTAATATCGGCTTCCGAATGGTTTTAGTTTTCTTCTCAATCGGTGCGCTCGTTTTCCATCTCATCACGCTGGCAATCGAATTGACAACTACGCACACGACCGACGACGCACACAAAACCGTCAAAATGATTACACACGGCGAATTCAGCCGCAAATTCTGGCTCGGAATGATTTTCGCCGGCAACATCGTGCCGCTTCTGTTGTTTTTTACGGGACAAATTTGGCTGTTCGTTCTGGCAGGAGTTCTAATTTTAATCGGACTCTGGTTTGCCGAAGACATTTGGGTCAAAGCACCGCAGCGCATTCCATTAAGTTGAAAAGTGACGAATCTGTCAACTAATATGTTGACTAAAAGCTAAACTCACTGCAAAATTATGTTTGAGGTAGAAATTTATGGCAACACAAGTTCGGGTTAGCAATACGACACATCAAATGCTTCGCAGTCTTTCAAAAGAGGTCGGAGAATCAATGCAAACGATTATCGAAGAGGCGATTGAACAATATCGCCGGCGCATATTTTTGGAAGGGCTGAATCAAGATTTCAAGGCTTTGAAAGAAGACAGCGAGGCTTGGCAGGAAGAATTGGAAGAGCGCAAAATGTGGGATAAAACTTTGCTTGACGGAGAAGAAAAATAATGAATCAACCGCTGCGCGGAGAGATTTGGCTGGTAACGCTCGACCCGACCATCGGCAGAGAGCAAGCCGGAACAAGACCGGCTCTGGTCATCTCCGATGATTTATTCAATCAAAGCCTCGCCGAATTAGTCGTCGTTCTGCCGATTACTTCAAAAAACAAAGGCATCCGCTCGCACGTCGAAATCGTGCCGCCCGAAGGTGGTTTGAATGTTACAAGCTACGTCAAATGCGAAGATGTCCGCTCAATTTCAATCTATAGACTCGGACGCAGGCTCGGCAAAGTAACCGCCGACACGATAGACGAAGTTGAAAACCGGCTTCGTTTCATCTTGGCGATTTAGAAGTTATGAAATCAAACAAAGAAAATGACGAAGATAAAGCATTGGAATTGGACAACGCTAATTTTGTCGTCAGTCGGGAAGAATACGAACAATTTTCAGCGGCTTTGGACGAACCGCCAAAATCAATTCCCGCGCTTCGGCAACTTTTTTCGGAAGAAATTGCATTTGATAAAAATCAATGAGTTAACAAATTGTTATAAAATGGCTTGATTCGGTCAAAGGAGAACCAGATGAAAATAGTTCCGCTTAATTGTCCAAATTGTGGCAAACGTCTCGAAATTGGTGAGAATAAGAGCAACTGGCTTGCGGGACTTGCGGGTCTCAACTATATGTTGACCGTAGTGACGGCACAATCTCCCTTGAACTTGCTAAATCATTGGGAGCAATTAGCACAGGAGCCGCGCAGACTGCGGCGGAATTAGCACTTGCTCGGCTTAAGGAAGAACTCAATGAAGCCGAGTGGAAAGTAAAACATCTTGAGGAAGATATTGAAGATGGAACTAGGAAACTTACAAATTATAGTTTCAATGAGCAAGACATTATGAGTCAAAATGAGGTGGCATTAGCAGATGAACGCCAGAAAAAATTTCACGAAAGCGTAGAGTCTTTTAAGGCTGAAATAGCAAGGGTTAAAAGCGAAAGTTACGGTAATATTATGAGTATTTTCCTCATAATAGAGGTATAATTCTCATAATTGGCTGTATTTTAGCAGCTTCGTATTTTAAGTCGGGACTGTTACTCATTCCCTTTGGAATTGTTGCAATTATTATTTGGGTTATTCTTATCAATATCTGGGGTGCTGGTGCGATAGAGGAACGGATGGAGAAGAACATTACAGAGGCGGGAAAAAAAAACAAAGATACCTACGATAAAATAACTCGGCATCAAATGGCTGCTGAAAAAAGAGACGTAATTGAGAAAGCCAAAGCTAAAATCTCTCAAGCTAATGAGAAACTTCCCGAAGCCCGTGCTTTAGTTGCACGAGTAGAAGCGGAAATTGCTCATAATAAGAAGATTGTAAGTTTGAAACATTGACTTTGCAAAAATAACACCAAGACGAGTTAAAAAAGTGGTTTTAATCTTTTCTTTTTTCGCGTCTTTTCGCGTATTTCGCGGACAATAAAATTCTTATGCAAAAACACAAACCGTCATTTATCGAATCAATCGCCGAAAAACTCGGCTTAATCGAAAATCTTCATTCGTTTGAAGCGGAAGAAATTCCGCGCATTAATGAACCGGGTGAACTGTCGAATTATCCGCCGCCGGAGATGTGGGACGATTGGACGGAGTATGAACCGACGAGCGGAAACCGGCGCGAGAAGAAGAATTATATGATCGTGCCGACGATTTGTTTTAACTGCGAATCGGGCTGCGGTTTGCTCAGTTATATTGATAAGGAAACCAACAAAGTCCGCAAGTTTGAAGGCAATCCGTATCATCCGGGCAGTCGCGGGCGGAATTGCGCGAAAGGTCCGGCGACGATCAATCAGATCACGGATGTTGACCGCATTCTTTATCCGATGCGGCGCACGGGAAAACGCGGTGCGGGCGAATGGGCGCGAGTTTCGTGGGACGAAGTTTTGGACGACATCGCGGGAAAAATCCGCGCGGCGTTAATTGAAAAACGCAATAACGAGGTCGTCTATCACGTCGGGCGACCGGGACACGAAGGTTTTATGGAGCGCGTTCTGCAAGGCTGGGGCGTTGACGGACATAATTCGCACACGAATATTTGTTCGTCCGGCGCACGTTTCGGCTACGCGATGTGGCAGAATTACGACCGACCTTCGCCCGATCACGCCAACGCGCGATTTATTTTGCTGATCTCGGCGCATCTCGAATCGGGACATTATTTCAACCCGCACGCGCAGCGCATTATCGAAGGAATGATGAACGGCGCAAAACTCGCGGTGATGGATCCGCGCCTGTCAAACACGGCTTCGATGGCTGATTATTGGATGCCGACACAACCCGGAAGCGAAGCTGCCGTGCTGCTGGCGATAGCAAATATCTTGCTCCAAGAAGATTTATACAACGCCGACTACATCAAAAATTGGGTAAATTGGCGCGAAAGTTTAGCGGAATTGAGAAAGTCAGAACCATCTGCGGTAGCGGATGGGTTGGGTTTGTCAGAACCATCTGCGGTAGCGGATGGGTTAGCCTCGTCCACGAAATCATCAAATGACAAAGAAAACCCGCCCGCTACCGCAGGCGGTTCTGACTTTGAGGAAAACCCGCCCGCTACCGCAGGCGGTTCTGACTTTGAGGATAACCCGCCCGCAACCGCAGGCGGTTCTGACTATGAGGATTTCATCGCCGA
>JANMAA010000149.1:0-2220 GCA_031359215.1 Acidobacteriota bacterium
CGCCCGCAATCCACGCAAAAAAAGAAACTTCGTTTGTCGGGCAAATATACAGAGTTTCCTTCGATTTGCTCTGCAAAAACTTAACAGTCGCAACTGAAAATGCCGCGAAACGCTCGATGAATTCGGGCGAAAAAATGTCCAAATCATCGGGAAAGCCGTAGTGAAACAAGTCCCAGATAATCTGGATTCCGGTTGCGGCGGCGGCGTTCGTCTGATTTTCGAGACTCGAAAAATCGTATTCAAACGGCGTTTTTTCGATCAGATGCCAACGCACGCCGTCACGCGCCGTTCGCATCCCGACGCTCAAAAGCCTTTCGTAATCGCGCACGGCAAATTCGTCGTGGCGCGTTTCGGCGATCACGTCAATGCGTCCTTTTTTGCGGTTGCGATGTGTCGAGCATTCAAAACCGCCCATCAGATAACTTTGAAACATAATTTAATTTATAGGTTAAAAAAATTGCGGCGGATTCGTCAAGAAAAGTTTTTTTCACTCCATCTTGCAAAACTGATGGAGTTTTGTAATGCAGTGTTGTATTATGTTTAGACAACAGTTGCATCAGTGAAACAAATGGTAACCGTTAGGTCGTCAAATATCGGCGCATCGCTACTAAAATGAAACAAGGGGATTTTAACACATTGGAAACATTAAAGTCGGGTGAAAGCACAAATAAAAATATCGAATCTTTAGTTGATGTCGTTTGTCTGTCGCATTTGCGCTGGGATTTCGTCTATCAGCGACCGCAGCATCTGATGAGCCGTTTTGCGGCGAACGGGCGCGTTTTTTATTTTGAAGAGCCGGTTTATATTGACGGCGAAACGCATCTTGCCATCAGCGAACGCGGTGAAAATTTGTTTCTCTGCGTGCCGCACATCAAACATCAGGACGGCATCGAAAAAGGCACTTACGAAATCGAGCGCGAAATGCTCGACGAATTGATTAAAACCAACAAAATCGAAAACTTTATCGAGTGGTTTTATACGCCGATGGCTCTTGCGTTTGCCGATCATTTGAAACCTGCGCTGACGGTCTTCGATTGTATGGACGAGCTTTCGGCGTTTAAGTTCGCGCCGCCCGAACTAATTGAAAACGAACGGCGTTTGCTCGAAAAAGCCGACCTCGTTTTTACCGGCGGACATAGTTTATACGAAGCGAAAAAGGACAAACACGCGCGTGTTTTCGCGTTTCCGTCGAGTATTGATGTCGCGCATTTCACAGCCGCGCGGACGATTAAAAACGAACCTGAAGATCAGAAAAAAATAGCTTCGCCGAAACTCGGTTTCTGCGGCGTGATTGACGAACGGTTTGATGTCGTGCTGCTCGCGGAAATGGCTGATCTGCGCCCTGATTGGCAGTTTGTAATGATCGGTCCGGTCGTCAAAATCGCGCCCGAAGATTTGCCGCGCCGCTCGAATATCCATTATCTGGGCGGCAAAAACTACGACGAACTGCCCGCCTATCTTTCAGGTTGGAATGTCGCGTTGATGCCGTTTGCGATTAACGAATCAACCAAATATATCAGTCCGACGAAAACGCCCGAATATCTGGCGGCGGGCAAATGCGTCGTTTCTACAGCAATTCGTGATGTCGTCAGACCTTACGGCGAGCAGAATTTGGTTTCCATCGCTTCGACGGCGGAAGAATTCGTCGCGGCAGTGGAAAAGATTTTGGAACTCGGCAATTCCGACAATTGGCGCGAAAAAGCCGACGAATTTCTCTCGCAGAATTCGTGGGATAAAACTTATACGCGAATGCGCGAATTAATTAACGAAACGGCTGCCGAAAGCAACACTTCGGCACAGGCTGTTTGATTTTGAAAGACCGCCGAAAGGTGTTCTTTTTGTTGTTTGAAATGAATCAAATTCAAACAATTGTTATTGTTTGACAACAATACACGGCATTTCTATGAATCAATGAAATGCCATATTTACGCGAGAAATCTTACGGTATGTAAATTGCTTGTGATGTTTTTCGCAAAGTTAAATTTAAAGAACAAAGTTAAATTTAAGGAACAAGGTTTAAGAACAAGGGAAGGAAAAAAATGTTTGATTATTTAATAGTAGGAGCGGGATTCGCCGGCAGTGTGCTGGCGGAAAGGCTGGCAAAAGGTTCGGGGAAAAAGGTTTTGATTTGCGATAAGCGACCGCATATTGGCGGCAACGCTTACGATTTTTACAATGACGAAGGTGTGTTGATTCACAAATACGGACCGCATATTTTTC
>JANMAA010000183.1:0-8419 GCA_031359215.1 Acidobacteriota bacterium
AATTGCCTTTTATCTCATAAGTGCTTAACTAATCTCAAAACTACGGCTCAAAACCGACTTTTGACACAAAGCCCCTTTTATCTCATAAGTGCTTAACTAATCTCAAAACTACGGCTCAAAACCGACTTTTGACACAAAGCCGCAATTATTCAAATCTATGACGAAGGCGGAGGTGCGCGGGATTATCAACTAGAGATTTTTTGGCGATAAAAATCAGATTTTGGATTTTTCAATTGCTATAGTTAATGACCGAAATATGTCGCGCCCGTCGTTAGAGCCGAGAAGTTCTTCGCAAGCACGCTCAGGATGCGGCATCATTCCTAAAACATTACCGGCTTTGTTGCTAATTCCGGCAATATTATTCAATGAACCGTTCGGATTTGATTCGTCGGAAAGTTCGCCTCGTTCATCACAGTAACGAAAAATTATCTGATTATTGGTTTCGAGTTCTGCCAAAGTTTCATCATCGCAAACATAATTGCCTTCGGCGTGTGCTATCGGGATCGAGAGAATTTCGCCGCTTTCGAGTTCGCCGGTATAAGGAGTTTGATCGTTTTCAACCCTGATATTTACATGCCGACAAATAAAGTGAAGCCCGCGATTACGCATCAATGCGCCAGGAAGCAAACCGCTTTCACAAAGTATCTGAAAACCGTTACAAACACCGAACACGAACTTCCCTTTTTTTGCAAATTCTTTGACCGATTGAATGACGGGTGAAAAATGAGCGAGTGCGCCAGCCCGCAAATAATCGCCGTATGAAAATCCGCCGGGAACGATAACAGCATCAAAACTACTCAAATCCGTTTCCCTGTGCCAGATAAAATCAACCGGCTGACCGACGTGCTTGGAAATAACGTGATATGCGTCGTGGTCGCAATTTGAACCGGGAAAAACTATTACTCCAAATTTCATAAATACTTCGTCTTCGGTCTTCGGTCTTCGGTCTTCACCTTATTTTGTTTGAGCTATAAATCAAAGACCGAAGACCGAAAATCGTCAATTAACAATTTCTACACGATAATCTTCAATCACCGGATTTGCCAGAACATCCTTTGCAATTTTCTCGGCGGTAGTTTTGGCTTCCGATTCGGGCAAATTCGAGTTCATAGCGATTTCAAAATACTTGCCTTGCCGAATATCCGTTACATCTTCGTATCCTAATAATTCCACCGAATGTTGAATTGCCTTACCTTGTGGATCAAGCACACTCGGCTTTAAAGTAACATAAATTTTCGCTTTCATTATTAATTAAACTCCTTAAAAGGCTCTGACAAATCCAAACTCACAATCTTAATAAAGTTTCGCCGGTGACTCAACCTCAAGTTATTGATTTTCTTTAGTTTTAAGAATTATTTAAACTTTGGTAGCAAAGTTGGAAATCTTTCCTTTAAATCTTTAGTTTTCAATTATTCCAAGAAAAAAACCAAAAATCTAAATTTCACACTATTTGAAGTTTAAGGTTATTTCTTCATCAAATAGGTTTCGGTCATAATTTTCCTTAATTTCAACACTTCTGACATCACGCATAGAATCGAGCAGACTTGCAATATTTCCGGTAAAAAAATTATTCGCCATTTTCTTGCGGTCTAATTCGGTAAAAACTTTGTTGAAAGCGTTTTCTCGTTCTTCAATATTGATGAAGGTCAAAGCAGTAAAGGGTGAGTTTTGTTTCTCAATTTTCGGAGGTTGTTGCACGCTAGAAATCCTCTGCAAAAAGTCTGCATCATTCGCCAAAATTAAAATATTTCCGTGAAAAGCATAACTGACATTCCAGCCAATTTTCGGCAAATTTAACTCGCGCCAAGAAAAACCGTTTTCGAATTTTGTTTCCCAATTCAATTTCACACCCGGCGCGTCAATCATCGTTTGTGCCGCGAATTTTTGGGCGATTGCGGATTCAAAACTATTTCGGTTTAAAGACTGCGGCGAAGCCAGATAAAATATTGCTGCGCGTTGAAATTTGACAAACATCGGGGCGGACAAAACCTTCGGGCTGGTAAAAGTTAAAATCTCCTTTGGATTTGCGGTTCGTAGAATTTTTGAAAAATTAACCTCTATTTCGCGTCTTTCGGTTGCTTCAACTTCGGTTTTCTCATCAATTGATTCATCAAAATCTTCGCTCAGATGCTCGTAGTTATCGCTCGAATAATAATCGTAGTCGTTAATTGATGAATAACCCGAAAAATAATTTCGCTTCTCTTTTTCTACCACTTTTTGACGCGCAAAAATCATCTTCTCGATTGCGTCATCAACTGAATTCGGATTCGCCGACTGCATACGATAAAACGGAATGTCGGACGGCAAAAATGTCAACATTTTCGCCGCATCCGCATTATTAATCGGCGAAATTTCAACAGTTTTGTCGAGCAAAAACTTGCGCTTTTCAATAATTCTCCCGTCCTGAACTTCAAAATCAAAAATTCCAGCCCGCATATTTTTTAAATTTTTGACATCCGACATCAGCCAATAGCGTTTGAAATAATAATCGTCATTCAAAGCGGCTTGATTGAGCCAAACTGTCGCCAGATGCGGTTCGATCTTTTCACTCAAAGCAGTAAACGAAGGTTCGTCAATTAGACGATTTTTCGCCCTTGTTTCATTTATATTATCAAGCGTTTGCAAAAGCAATGTTTTGCTCGTCGTCACTATAAAACGATTTTTGAGCTGGGCGAAAATCAATTCCTGTTTTTGCCGACCGCGGTCGGCTTTGACCGTTACGCTATAAATCGTCGTAACGTCGTCGAGTTTTTCTTCAGTAAATTTGTCGCGGTTTGCAGCAAATTTCATCGCCGCAAAAATCTCATCTGAAACAGGCGAGATAAAAACAAAATCGAGTTTGCCGACATCATAAACCGCAATCGCCGCCTGATTTTCTGCCAAACCGCTTAACACATCTAAATTAATCTCGAAACCAGCCGCTTCATTAAATTCCTGCCAACGGCTTGCCAATTTTCTACCTAAATGATTATTTTTAAAATCATAAAAATTGTCGCTTTCAAGATATGTTTCCTTAAATTTCGACTCGTTCCAAAGTTTTAGAAATGCGGGCAAATCGGCGATTTGCAAATATAAAACAGCTTGACGCGGAAAATCTTCGGCAGACGCAAAAGCCTTTTGCTTCGTTTGTGAATAAATAAAAACGGCAACAACCGCAACGACAAATGTTGTCAAAAAGATTTTCAATTTCATAATTTCCTCGTATTTTCCAAATCAACTTTGAAATCGGTTGCCCGCGTGTTTTTCTCGTCCTCGAGTTTTTGTAAACCCGAAATTCTTTCTTTATTTGCCGATGTTTTTGCATTTTCAAACTCGATTGATTTGCTAAATTCGCCGACCTTTTCCGCTGTTTCGGAAAGTATTTCGAGTAATTCGTCAGACTTGGCAGATTTGTCGATTTCGGCAAGTTTAAGCGCGGCAAACGATTTTTCCGTTATTGCATAAAGTTTGATAAGTTTCTGGCGAGCCGAAGTTTCTACATCTTTGTCGGCAATCAGCGAATTGATAAAATAACCTTTTGCAGTTTCATTTTGACCGTTTTTTTCGCCAATCAGTCCGTTATAATATTGCGAAAACGCATCAAATGCGGCGTTCGGCATTTCTGCGTTCAAAAGCACACGCGCCTGCCAATGCGCCTGTCGTGGAGAATTTTTATCGGTGATAATCCGAGTCAAAATATTCTGCGCCTCACTCGTTTCACCTTTCCCAATAAGAATTTTGGCGAGTTCGATTTTGTTTAACGAATCGGTTGGATTCGTTTCCAACAATTGGCGGCGATATGCAATTGCTGCGTCAATTTGTTGAAACTCGAAGGCAATTTCGGCAGCGGTTTTCAATGCCTCCGGCAAATTGGTTGAAACGCTTTCGGTAACGAACACTCTTGTCGAATCGATAGCTTCGGCTTTCACTGCATCAATTGCCGCAATTTCTCCTAAAGCCTTTTCTTTACTTATTTCATCGCTTGCATCAATCATCAAACGCAAGATATTCAACGCTTTTGCACTTTCATTTTTTTGAAACAAGGTCATTGCTAATCCGCCAAAATTCGCCTGATCAAATTGTCCGAACGCGAGCATCCGGGCGAAAAAGTTTTCACTCAATCGAATCGTTTCCGCCGCGAGGTTTTCATCCCTCAAAATCTGCAAAACTTCATTAAACCGCTCGATGCTGGGTGGTTTTATTTCCGTCGCCGAATCGCTTACTACAATACCGATAAAGTGTTCGGCTTCCGCCAAATCAAATTTCCCCTCGCGGACTTGCCATCTGATTTTTGCCTCGCGCAGCCACGCAGGACGCGCATAACGACTATTTAATTCTCTTTCAACTTCGTTAATTACCTGCACGGCTTTCGTGTTATTTTTCTGTTCTGTCAGCAATTCGAGATATTTTTTCTGCCACTCGTATTTCTCGTTTTCAGATTCTTCCGGCTTGTATAAACTTTGCTGATCATAAACCGATTCGGCATCTTTTTTTAACCAAACTCTTTGGGCAACCGACGTAAAATTGTAATCGTAATTGTCTAAATTATTACTGCGATTAATTAGTAATTCATAAAATTTAGGTTGTTCGCTTTTATCGATCAAATTTTCATTTACGAGCATCGCGGCAAGCGATGTGTCGGTTGGACGCTTTTGCAAAATGGCTTGAAAATACGCCGATTTTTGCGCTTCATTGTCAAAAGAATCCGCAACGGCACGAATCAAAGTTTGAAAATCTTCCGAATTGTCTGCATTACTCGTTTGCAAAAATTTGACAATAATCAGCGGTAGTTTTTCGCGTCCTTGTTCGCTCAACTCATACGTCTGCAAGATTTGAAAATAAATCGCGCCGCTTTCAATGGTCTCGTCTTCCAAAACCTGCGCCCACAATTCTTCGGCGTATTTGCGGTTGCCCATTTTGAAATAAGCCGTGCCGAGAGCCGACATTTTTGTCCGATCTTCAACCACCGAATTTTCCAATTCCATCGCCAACTGAAAATGCTCGATTGCGGCTTTTAATTCATTTCTTTTGAGATAAAATTCGCCGAGTTTCTCCTGTTCTTCGGCATTGCGCGGCTGGTTTTCAATCATCGCTGTCAAAAATTGCGGACTGTCTTTATCCTTCTTCTCAAAAAGCCATTCGCCATATTCACGCGTCAGTCGAAACCAGTCATCATTAATTAGAAATTGCTGTTTATTAGGCGATTGTTTAATCATTTCGCCGATTGAGTCGAATTGCAGTGCATCACAGAAATAGCATTCCGCATTTTCGTCAAATTCACGCAGGGCGAGCGACGTTTCAGCATTGCGCGAAACTCCCCAAGCCATATATGAATTCTCGCTTTCAATCGCCGCGTGGGCGAGTTTCGATTCACCTTTTCCCAGTAGAAAATTTATCAATTGCAGTTGATAAACCGAAGATTTTTCAGTCAAAGATTTTAGTTCATCCGTGTTTTCTTTCAATAAAATCTCTAAATATTGTGCAACATTTTCATCTTCCGAAACGCCCGTCGTTTCGCCCGGTTTCCAATAAATCGCCCGCAACGCTTCAAGTTCTTTTTCACGGTTTCCTACAAGTTTCGCCATTTCCGCTTTCAAAGGTAAATCGTCGCTGCCGTATTTTTCCAGCGCGTCAAAAGTCTTCTGATACGCTCCGCGTTCATTGTAAAAGTTCACGAGATTGCGAAGATACGTTTTCTTTTCCAAAGACGAACTTTCTGCTGCAATTCTTTTGTGCAAAATTATCTCTTCCAAATCGCCGAAACCGGCGTGGTGGCTCAAATCCTGAATTAACAAAACGGTTTGATGAGAATCAGACGACAGCCAAAATTTATCAATTTTCCCTCGCCAATCATCGTGTAGATTTTTTAATTCATTGTCCGTGCCGACAGTTTTAGCCATTTCGCCAACCGATTCAGTCAATGCGCTGTCCAAAATTGTCAGCCGTTTTCGCGCCTCACCCGCATCGATTGAATTTTTCGCATCGGCAATCTCGATCAATTTTTCGCGCAAATCCCAAAGCCTTTTGCTCAAGATGTCGAGCGTTTCCTCATCTCGCAAAGATCGCACAAAGCCAACAATATCAGCCGTTTTCAACTCTATACTCAACGGATTTGTCAGCAATTTCGCAAACGCCGCCTGATAAATTTCACGCGCTTTTGCCTTTTCGGAATTTTGCAACTTTCGTGCTTCGGCAAATTGATTAATCTCAATTTTCTTTTCTTCCTCAGCAGGCAATTTTGCTTTTTCGGCTTCAATTTCCGAAAACATGCCCACCTTTTTCAAAATGTCGATCTTCTTTTTGACATATTCGGCAGAATCGCCGCTGATTTCCAAAACTTCGTCAATGTTTTTCAATGCTTCATCATAATTGCCGCGCCGCGTTTCAATATCGACGATTGCCAGATAAAGTTCAGCCATTTCCGGCTGATTGACGATTGCCAACTGATAATTTTTTATCGCTTTATCATCGTCCTTTTTCGCTTCATAAACCTGCGCCAACACGACGTTCCAACGATAATTTTTAAACGCTTCTGCGGAAGTTTTTTCGTAATAACTTTCCAATATTTCCACGCCGCCGTAACGCTGAACATAAGCAATCGCGTTTGATACAGATTCCTCGTTTTCGGGTTCGCGGTTGATGATTTCAATATGCTGTTCGACTGCCGATTTGTAATCTTTTAATTTGGTAAAAGCATCAATCATTTCAGTCCGCAAATCGGCAATTTGTGCCTCCATTTCGCGCCTGTCCGCATCGGATTTTTTCAATTCCGCAACCGTTTCCGCAAATGCCTTTCGCATCTCGTCGGGTTTATTCGTCAGCACAAATATTCGGGCGAGTTCGTCAAAAATCCAGATATTTGCCTTATCTTCGTCGTGTAGATTTGCCAAAATTTGTTCGGCTTTATCAAGTCGGTTTAGCTGGACAAGACGCGCCGCGAGTTTTTGCGCGACAGCATTTCTATAAGTGCCGTAACTTTTCGGCAAGGCATTTTCCAAAACTTGTGCCGATTCTTTTTCAAAGCCGATTCGTTTATAAAAATCCGACGCTTCGGTTACAACGCCGAAATTCGTCGGAAACTGTCTGACAAGTTTTTCAATAATCTTTTTGGCTGAATATCTCTGTTGATTTTCGACGAGCGAATCGGCTAATTGCAGACGATACGAAATTGTCTGACGAGAATTTTTTACCGTTTCGGCAAGCCGCGCAAGCATTATTTGTTCACCCGAATCGTTATCTTCATTTTGATAAAAATCTCTCGCCGCTTCGAGAAACTCTTTATCTTTGCTTTGCCTGATTGCCCTATTCAAAACCCTTTCGGACATTTCATTCTGCTTAATTTTACTGAGAAATTCGGCGTAACCGAGCGACAAAAACGATGAATCCTTACGCCTTGAAGATTCACGCAAAAATGCGGCGGCAATGACCTTTTCCAATTGCTTATTCGACACCTTTTCTTCGATTATTGAGCGTCTTTCGCGCTCAGAAAGAGTTATCAAACGCTTTATCGCCCGTTCCATTTGCGTTTCATCACGATTCGCGTCAAATGCTTTGACATATTCGGCAACAACTTCATTTTCCTTGTTTTCGGCTTCTAAAATCGCACCCGTTTCAAAAGCATAAAGCGTATCGTCGCCAAACTTTTCACGCAAAGTTTTTATCGTCCGAAGCGCGTCATCATATTGAAAATAATCCCAATAAACCGTCGCCGTATCGAGATAAATTTCCTTGTTGCCGATTGCTGTCGCAATCAATTTTTCCCATTGCTTATGTGCATTTTCATAGTCGCCGAGTTCGGCATAAATTTCGCCGCTTCGCGTTCGATATTCGGCAGAATTCGGCAAAAAATCGGATTCCGCTTCGGCAAGATTCGCCGATTCCTTTAACAAATCACGATTTTTCTGTCCGAATGAACGGGTAAAATTTATCAAACGAGTCGTAAATTCGGGCGTGTTCGGATAAAGTTCATTGAGTTTGCGGTAAGCCGCGACCGCGTTTTCAAAATTGGAAAGACGAGCCGACGCATCAGCGTGAAAAAGTTCGTAAATCGTATTTTCGCCGGTTTTCGATTGCTCAAGATAATCGCGCAAACGGTTGTTTTTCGCCAGATCATCAAGAAACATTTCGCGGACATCCGATGATTCAAAATAATATTCAGCGGCAAGTTTGCGCCAATCTTCTTCACGTTTGTTGGCTTTGTAAAACCGTAAAAGTCCACTGACGAAACTGATATTATGAGGAAAACGGATGTGTGCTGATTGATAAAGTTTCAAATATACTTGTTTTTCAAAATTGTCCGCTGAAACATTGCCGTCAACAAATTCTGACAAATAATTCTGCACATCTGAATCGTTTAATTTGCCGATCAAATCTTCGGAAAATTCCGCAAATTCGGCGTTGCGCTTATTTCGCACAAAAAATCGAGCAAGTTTGTCACGCC
>JANMAA010000190.1:0-23957 GCA_031359215.1 Acidobacteriota bacterium
TTCGTATTGGCGGATTTTCTTCGGCGGGCGAGTTTTGCAGTTGTTCCGCATCGTCGCTGATCGCTTCTCCGGCAATCGGCGGCGGCGGAGTTCCGCATCGCGCCCGGATATTCGCCGCGTGGAACGTGCTTGCCGCTCGCAAGGTGAAATCCACCGGCTGATTCGGATCGATCGGGATAAATGTCACCGTTACCGGCATAAATGTTCCCGGTGTAAACGCCGGGATCATTACTACCGCATTTGATGAATTGAGAACTGTCAATGAACGCAATCCTGTTCCCGCATCAACGTGATCGACCGTTACTGATCCCGGTCCGCTCGTGATGCCGAACGATACGATTCCACCCGGAAATAAGTCGCCTTCGGTCACGGTTGTAACAGGAGTGCAAACCTGGGCACATCTCGCTCTGATATTGGCAGCGTGGAAAGTGCTTGCCGCTCGCAAAGTAAAGTCAACTGCAAGTCCCGGATTGATCGGAGTGAATGTCACTGTCACCGGAGCCTGTGTTCCCGGCGTGAACGGCGGGATGTTGACCACTGCGTTAGTAGCAGAAACAACCGTCAGTGATTGCAGACCGGTTCCGGCATTGACGTGATCGACCGTGACCGAACCCGGACCACTGGTCACACCAAAGGAGACAACGCCACCGGGGAAAAGATCACCTTCAGTAACAGTCGTCACCGGAGTGCACACATTACCCGGAGTTGGCGTCGGTGTTGGTGTTGCCGTAGGAGTTGGAGTAGCAGTTGGTGTGGGAGTCTGAGTTGGAGTCGGCGTTGGAGTTGGTGTCGGTGTTGTGCCAACTAAAAAGACATAGGCATTTACTCCACCGATTATCGCGCTCGAATTTGGTTCGGGATTATTTGATTCTTTATCCAAGTTCTCATCTTCAGGACGCGGATTGATGGAAGTTGCTTCCGAACCATCGGTGGCGAAATAGTAAAGCGTATGGATGCCGGGTTGCAAAATAGGCGTTGTGGCATTGGCTGTTAAAGTCGTTGCTGTGCGGCTTTGTTCGACGGCACGCAGAAACGGATTTATAAGTGTGTCCACCTGAAAATAGATATTCTGCGGCGGCGGTGCAAACGGTGAATAATTTGAAGTCGCCAACAATGAAAAAGTCGGTGTTGATGTGAAAACCGTATTATTGGCAACGGGTGTAATGGTCGTATTCAGCGGAATAGCGTTAGTCGGCGCGGGTGTAATCACCGTTACGTTTGCGCTGTCTCGATTAGCGACGTAGATTTTATTCGTTACCGGATTGATTGCCAAGTCAAAGGGAGAGCTGCCAGCCGCAACGGTGCTGATCGAACTGTTGATGCCGTCAATCACTATTACGTTGTTGCCTGAATTAGTTGCATAGATTTTATTAGTTACGAAATTGACTGCTAAGTCACTACTTCCATTATTCAGGATTTCTGTGAACGAATTATTTGTACCATTAATCACTAAGACACGATTGCCTCCAGTTGCATAGATTTTATTCGTTACCGGATTGACCGCCACATTAGTCCAACCAAAGAAGGTACTCACAATGGTGATTGTCGAGTTGCTTACCCCGTCAATCACCACTACGCTGCCGTTTGCCGCGTCGAAGAGACCTAGAGAAGCAACATAGATTTTATTCGTTACCGGATTAACCGCCACGCTAGCGGCACCAAACCCAACCACGACGTTTGTGGTCGAATTGTTTACCCCATCTATCACCGTGACACTCCCGTTTTGATTAGCAACATAAATTTTATTCGTCACCGGATTAACTGCGACAGCAAGAGAACCCATGCCAACCGCGACGGTTATGGCGGAATTACTTATCCCATCAATCACCGTTACGTTGTTACTATCTCGACTAGCGACATAAATCTTATTGGTTACCGGATTGACTGCTACGGCAAAAGGATTTGTGCCAACTGCGACGATTGTGGTCGCATTGTTCGTCCCGTCAATCACCGTTACATTGTTGCTGCTTCTATTAGCGACATAGATTTTATTCGTAATCGGATTGACTGCTACGGCAAAAGGATTTGTGCCGCCGGCAACGGTGGTTGTCATATTATTCGTTCCGTCAATCACCGTTATATCGCCATTGCCTGTGCCTCCACATGCCGAACCGCAGTTGGCAACATAGATTTTATTGGTCACCGGATTAACCTCCACGGCAAAAGGATAGCTGCCAGCCGCAGTATTTGCTGTCGAATTACTATCGCCGTTAATCACCGTTACATTGTTACTTCCCTGATTAGCGACATAGATTTTATTCGTTACCGGATTGACCGCCATAGAATTGGGACCTATGCCAACCGGGACGGTTATGGTCGAGTTGTTTATCCCGTCAATGACCGTCACATTGCTGTCGCCTGCGCCGCCATTACATCCAAAACCGCAGTTAGCGACATAGATTTTATTCGTTACCGGATTAACTACGATGGCGTTGGGACGTGAACCAACCGGAACATTCCCGATGCTTGAGTCGGCATTGACAGTTTGCTCGCCTATTCCATTGAAAAGTGTTAAGAACAATGCCGCACATAATATTGCGCCGATTGTTCGCCAATTAATAATTCCGGTTGTCCGTAATTTTTTATGCTGATAGTTACTAAAATTATTAAACCGGACTATATCGAAAGACGTTGGCAGATATTTTTGTAGTTTCATGTCGATTCTCCTTACTGGTGTTAGTGTTATTTCCGCAAATATTTTGTTCACGGCGTGGGATAACGGGCGCAGAATTGGCGCGTCTTTTGGGTATAAATGGCGAACATAGCATTTGGCATCAGATTTTATTCTTTTTCACCTGACTTCATTTAATTTTAGCGGTCAGATAAATATTTGTTGGTTAGAAAAGTGTTTGATTTACAAAACTATTGTAAAAATCAAAAACCCATCGAGAAATTTTGCTTCTGAAAAAATTATGAAATTGAACTTTTAAGATTATAGGCACATAACCCTCAAAAAAACAATAAAAATTTTATGAGTTAAGTATTGTCTGACAGTTTAAATGGGAGCATTGAAAATGTTATCCAAACTATTTTAGTTGCAAGCAAAATTTGAATATTTTACTCAATCCTGTTCAAATATCTTTCGATGGATAATTTAGTTTTTTCAAATATGGTGCATCGTCCGGCGCGGACGGTGGTTAGTGTTTTGGGCATCGGCGTTGGAGTTTTGCTGATTGTTTTTACTATTGGTCTGGCAAACGGTTCGATGCGCGAGAAAGCCGGACGCGAGGCAAATGTCGGTGCGGAAATCTTTTTTCGAGCTTCGGGAACTTTCGGGATGAGCGGTTCGGAATCTTTTCGACTGCCGGTTTCGATGGCGAAAGAGATTGAAAAGGTCGAAGGCGTTAAAACCGTTATTCCGATTGCTCAAAACAGCGTGTCGGCGGATGACAGCAATGTCGGAAGCCGTCTGGTTGACGGTGTGAATTTTGACGAATACGCTAATGTCGCCGGTTTGAAAATTATCGAAGGACGAAAATTTGCCGAAAACAGCGACGAAGCGATTATCGATACCGGTTGGCAAAGACAAACACGAATGAAAGTCGGCGATAACTTAAAACTTTACGAGCGCGAATTCAAAATTGTCGGAACTTATGAACCTGCCGCCGGTGCGCGGGTCAAGATTTCGCTGACAACAATGCAAAATCAACTCGGCGGCGAAGGTAAAGTTACCGCGTTTCTGGTCAAAGTCAAAGACGGCTTCACACCCGAACAAGTCGCGGAAAATCTTCACAATCAATTTGCCGACAATCAGATTATTATGACCAAAGATTTGGAAGAATTGTATTTGTCGAGTGTTCCGGCACTCGGAATTTTTCTAAATGTCATTATCGGAGTCGCGGCGGCAATCAGCGCACTCGTCGTTTTGCTGACGATGTATACGACCGTTACCGAAAGAACGCGGCAGATCGGTATTATGAAATCTCTGGGAATGAGCAACGCCGGAATCGGGTGGATCATTACGCAGGAAGCACTTCTACTCAGTTTTTTGGGAGTCATCAGCGGAATAGTTATCACAATCATTTTAAGATTTATATTGACTCGCGTGACAACTTTAAACATCGAATTAGACCCGTTGGTATTGACGCTGGTGTTGGTCATAGGACTTATCGGCGGTGCGCTCGGCGCACTTTATCCCGCGCTTCGGGCAGCCAGATTAGACGCGGTCGAGGCTTTGAGTTATGAATAAACTTTTAACCGACTGCAAACTCGCTTTTATCGGATGCGGCGTGATGGCTGAATCGATTATCGCCGGACTTTTGCGGATGGAATTAGTTTCACCTGATAAAATAACCGCTTCGCATCCGCGCCCCGAAAGACGCAATGAGCTTGAGAAAAAATATAAAATTCAGACGTTTGAACACAATGCCGATGCGGTGAAAGCTGTTTCGGGCGATGACTCGATCGTCGTCCTGTGCGTCAAGCCGCAACGCATCAAAGGTGTTTTAGCCGAACTAAAAAATGTCGTTCAACCCGACCAACTCGTTATTTCGATAATCGCCGGTGCGACCATCGAAACCATTTCTCAAGAACTCGACAATCGTTTAATCGTGCGAACAATGCCGAATACGCCTTCGCAGATCGGGCAAGGAATGACGGCGTGGACTTGCACAACGGAAGTCAATGAAAACCATCAGGCACAGGTCAAAGAATTGCTAACAGCACTCGGCAAAGAGATTTTTGTCGAAACCGAAAATATGATCGATATGGCAACTTCCCTTTCGGCAACCGGTCCGACTTATATTTTTACGTTTATGGAAGCGATGACCGATGCCGGCGTGCATCTCGGATTTTCGCGCCATGTTTCGCAAGAACTGGTTCAACAAACAATTCTCGGTTCGGTTTTATTTGCGATGGAATCCGGCAAACATCCGGCAGAACTTCGTAATATGGTCACGTCGCCGGGAGGAACTTCCGCCGAAGCTATCTATCAAATGGAAAAAGGAAGTATGCGGACGGTTTTATCAAAAGCTATTTATGCCGCTTATAAACGGGCTGTAGAACTTGGCAAAAAATAAGGATTTAGATTCAAGTTTCAAATTATCAAATAGTTTTTGTGAATTGTGATAATAGATTTATTTCTGCAAAAGTTAATATTTGACTTAAAAAAGCATATTACATACACAAAATTAGGAGTTTATATGAATGCTGAAGAACTTTTCGAGGTTGCAGTTAAAGTTATTGGGTTGCTTTCCTTGGGGCGTGGTGTAGGCGATTTAGTTTCAGTTATATCTATTGCACTATCTCAAACCACGACATCTGTTACTTCTAATGATTACTTTACCACACTTAAATGGGGAATAATTTATACTTGTATGGGATTTTTTTTAATCCGCGCAACGTCGTTTGTTGTAAACTTCGCATTTCCATATAGTGAACCCGAAATCGAAAAAGATATTGCACAAGAATCAACAAACGAAACAGAAAATTCAAACTGATTCAATAATAAACTTTGGTTACTCTAAGGTTTATTGCTTAGTATGAGTTTGCACGTCAACACGTTGAATTCTTAGAACAACCCGCACCGTGTCCGAGCGTCCGTCGAGATTGGCAGGAACAAAGGGTGGTGCGTAATCGGGATCATTTTTTAATGCTTCTTGCAGTTCGCTCACGGCTCGGCGGTCACGCGAAGGTTCGATAACTTCGGCAATTTGCGCTAAACCGTTACCGAAAACATCCGCGACCACAACAACTTCATCGTCTTTCATTTTTCCGCGCACAAACGATTTTGTCAGTGCAACCAATGCGCCCTGCGGATTTATTGACGGCGAATCACCCGAAACCGAAAGACGTGCAGCCGCAAAATCCGACGCACTCAATTCAAATTCATTGGATTTGGTTGAAGAATTGGAATTTCCCAACATTATAGTTGATTGCTTTATCGGCTGATATTTTACCAATTCAGATTGATCGGTTGAGTGGGCAGCGGAAAGCAGTGTCCACAAAAGAGTTACGCCCAAGAGTAAAGACAAAGCCGTGCCGACACTATACGGCATTAAGCGCATTTGCAACCATCTGTTAAAACTTTCGGTAAAAATTGACGGCTGAGTTGATTGCACTTCTTTAGCGACCCGACTTTGCATCGCAACGAGTAAATTATTTGACAATTCGGGGCGCGGCAAACCACGCAAATCCATTCTTATTGCTTGAAAATCCGCCAACTTTTGCCGACACAAAGGACATCGCGGCAGATGTTCGTCAATCGCCGCACGTTCTTCGCTCTTCAAAATATCGTCAAGATAAACCGACAGATTTAATTGTAAATTTTCGCACTTCATTTTTTTATTTTTGGAAATTGCTGAAAATCAATTCCGCAATCCAAAACTGAATGACTGACCGACCCCGGCTGTTTTCCGAAGAAAACAAACGGTTTCGTTCAAAGAATCTAAGGCTTTTTCAGCAATTATCACATAACGGATGTTGCTGGTCACGTTTTCAAAATATGCTGAAAACGCCCTCTGACCTCCGAACTTTCGTTTCATTTGACCTCTCGATTGGCACCGATTTATTTGGTTTACTCAATGATACCGGGGCGGGTCAATCATTCATTAGTTTAGATTTTCGTTCTTTGTTAAATTTCAAAAACCGGAAAATCTTTTCAAATATCTTTCAACTTCCTTCGCAATTCCTCACGTCCGCGGGCGATTCGTGATTTTACCGTGCCGATGTTTATCTCCAAAACCGACGCGATTTCCTCATAACTCAAACCTTCGATGTCGCATAAAACAACTGCCAACCGAAAATTTTCGGGCAAACTGCTTAACGCATTACTCAGAAAATTTTCCCGTTCGCGCCGAAGAATATTTTCTTCGGGATTCGCAAGATTTCCCGATATAGTTTCGTGCATCGGTGTTTCGCTTTCACCAAAAGGCGCGTCCAGCGAAACGGTTTTTTCGCGGCGGCGGCGTTTCCACCAGCGAAACCGATTACGCGATTGATTTATCGCAATCCGAAAAAGCCACGTTTTCAAATCCGCATCGCCGCGAAACTTTTTTATTGCCTTGAAAACAGACAAAAAAGTTTCCTGCGTCAAATCTCCGGCTTCTTCAGCATCTTCGGTTACGCGAAACAACAAACTGTAAATATCGCCTGAATATCGGGTTACCAAAGTATCGAAGGCTTTTGCTTCGCCTTCTTTCAATCTTTCAATGAACTCTGTTTGGGCGGAAATCAGACCTGTCGCCAATGCAACATTCCCTAATTCTTCTTCGTCAAATGTCAGCGACTTACTGAAGAACATTATCCGCCTTTTATTTTTCTCTAAACCCGAGAATTTCAAACTGCTCATCCGCCGATTTCCCGCGAATTATTTATTTAGACACCGAATTTTTGAAATTGTTCCCGAAAATAATATTTTTTTTGTTTGTCCGAATATTATTCACGCTTTGGCATTTTGCTTTATCTTTACTTGCTCTCATCGGCGTTTTACTATAAATTGACAATTTCGTAAAATAAAAACTTATCTACTGATTATAAACGAAAAAGTAACTAAAGGATTGCAAAATTTTAATAATGGCAAGAAATAAAAGAAGATTACCACAACAGTTTCAAGCACCTGTCGCCGAAGAAGACAAGAAAAAGCCGGTTTACCGGGATGATTTCCAAAAAAATGTCGGCGGAAAAGTCAGGGAATTCGGCAAACAGTTTGAAGGCAAAGGCAAAAATATTATGTATGGGCTGGCGACAATTGCCGTTTTAGCCGTATTGGTTGGAATTTTTTATGCCTGGAATCGGCGTTCTAATAATATCGCCCAAGCCGCTCTCGGCAAAGCGATTGAAACTTCTAACGTGCCCGTAACAAGCGAACCTCTTCCCGCCGGTTCAACTACCAGAGTTTTCAAAACCGAAAAAGAACGCTCTGAAGCGGCAATTGCTGAATTTCAAACAGTCGTGGACAATTACGGCGGTGCATTTAAAGACAAAGCAAAATATTTTATCGCTGTCAATCAATTGAATATCGACCGTCCGGCGGCTATCCAAGGACTCGAAGAATTATCAAAAATGAGCGGTGAAGTCGGCACACTTTCCAAATTTGCGCTGGCACAGACAAAAGCCGATGATGGCAAGCCGGACGAAGCCGCTGCGCTTTATAAAGAACTTGCCGCGCTTGAAAATCCGATTCTTGCCAAAGACACGATCAATTTTGAATTGGCGAAAATCTACGAAAAACAGGACAAAAAATCAGAAGCCGCCGATCTCTATTTCAATATCGCCAAAACTGCCAGCGAAGCCAAGGATTTAGACGACAAACCGATTCCGATGTCGCCGACCGCAAAAGAAGCAAAAGTAAAACTAGAGCAATTAAATCCTGAAAAAGCAAAAGAAATAAAAGAACCCGAATTGCCGCCGCCGACGGGTGGCTTGCCTTTCGGCTAGAAATTACACTGTATTAGTTATTTCTTAACACAAATAATTGAAAGGAAATAAAAGTGTGAGCAATATCGTTTTAACAAAAGAGGTTTCTACCGCCGCAATATCATCAGATAAGCCGATAAGAATTCGCGTTTCGCCGAACAGCTACTTTATTGCGCTGTTTTTGACGGCTTTTTTTTCGGGATTTCTGATTTATTTAGAACAAGATTTGGCGGGCATTCTGCTCTTTGGCGCAAGTTGGCTGATTTTTCCCTTGTTAGCTTGGAAAGACCGTATCACATTTGACGGCAAAAGACTGACGCGCACCGGCGTTTTGCCGCGTTTGTGGGCTTCGGTTAATAATTCCAAATATCGCTTAAAAGTTGTCGATATAGAACAGGTTGAAACTCAGGCACTTCGTGCATTAAAGCGCGGCGGCAATGTGTTTTACCGTTACCGCACTTCAATTCACGGCAAAGGGTTAAATTTTGTCTTTGCTTCCGGCGGTGAAGAATATCGGCAATTGATCCATAAACTTTTCACGCTTTTGCCGGAAAATGCGCTCGATAACCGCTCGATCGAATTGCGGGATTACTTACGCGAACCGAAGGAAATTTTGATGAAAGCCGAGTTTGCCAAAATCCCTTCGGTAGAGGTTTTGGAAAATTCTATGAACGAACTCAAAGCCGCCGACAAAAATCTTCGGGCAAAAGAGAAAATTTTGAGTGGTGAAGAATTGGAAAAAGCCGATTATCTGCATCGTTTAGCCAATGAACTTCGGCTTTCCGGTTATTTACTTCAATCTTTAGAAGCATTCAGACGTGCGCTGTTTTTGAATCCGAAAGATGCGTGGCTGATTTTTGACTTTGCGCGTTGTCTTCATTCATTTGCCGGTGCGGAACGTGATCAAAAACTTGGACGAAAAGCATTTGCCGCGCTTCGTTTAGCTGAAAAACGCGGAAAAAAAGACGGAGAAATTTTAGCGCGTTT
The DNA here is from genome assembly GCA_031359215.1 of Acidobacteriota bacterium. Lineage (GTDB taxonomy): Bacteria > Acidobacteriota > Blastocatellia > Pyrinomonadales > Pyrinomonadaceae. Next base: position 9,343 of record JANMAA010000190.1, read on the forward strand.
AGGCGAAAGTTATTTTCAATACGGAGACCCGCGACGTGCCGAAAAAGCTTTTCAAAAATCCTTAGAGACGCTCGAAACCAACTTTCGTTCGGTGCGCGGATTGGCGGAAATCGCGCTTCGGGATGGAAAAATCGCACACGTTATTCACCATTTCGCCACCGCTAACCGCTTGGCGGAAACACCGTCTTTGCGGCGTTGGACACAAGTTGAAACCGATTATTTTTCGAGGTTAAATGCCGACGATGATTATATGGAAATGGAGGTCAGCCGCGTCAATCTGCTTGAGGGTTTGGAACGGTCGAAAAAAACGTCCTTATATATAGCGATGTTAGGTTTTCCAGCCATAATATTTGGCGTATCGCTCGAAGAAATGTTTATTGCCAACTTCGGTTGGGTTATGTCGAGTATTTCACTCATCATTTGGATAGGAATGATTCTTGGTCAAAATATACTGTCGTCCCGTGTTCCAATGGATTTTGAAGTAGAAGAGTAAAATATTAGAAGTGAGAAAAATACCTTAATTCCCGATTTTTAATTCTCACCGCTGAGTTAATTTATGCAATCAATTTTAGATTTTTTAATTGCCGTCAAAGATTTCCTTAATCCGAAAATACTGATTGATAATCTGCTTGCCACTTTCGGCAATTACGTTTATCTTGCGCTGTTTTTTATTATCTTTTCAGAGACCGGTTTAGCCGTCGGCTTTTTCTTGCCGGGTGATTCTCTTTTAGTTGTTTCAGGATTGTTCGCGGCAGCCGGAAAACTCAATATTGCCTTGATCTTAATTGCCTTCTTCTTAGGTTCGGTGATCGGCGACAGCACCGGCTATTGGACGGGCAGAGTTATGGGCAAAACACTTTTTAATCGTGAAACATCCTTTATCTTTAAACCCAGCCGGGTAGAGAAGGCTAAAGCATTTTTTGAAAAATACGGTGCAAAGACCGTGATTTTGGCGCGATTTGTGCCGATTGTCCGCACGTTCGCGCCGCTGGTTATCGGCGCAACCGAAATGCCGTATCTAAAATTTCTCACATACAGTGTTTTAGGCGGTTTTCTGTGGATTCTGAGTATGGTTTTGGCAGGCTATTTTCTGGGCGGCGTAATCGAGCGCGCTTTTAATATTAAACTCGAAGACCATATTGAAAAGGTCGTTATCGTCGTCGTTTTCCTTTCAATCTTGCCACCGATCATCGAATTTATTAAATCCCGTCTTGGAAAAAAAGAACAGAGTGCAGAGGTTTGACTTAATTCAAACAGTAACATAAACTTTGAAAGTCGAGATTGACGGGGCGTAGCGCAGCACGGTAGCGCGCTCGGTTCGGGACCGAGAGGTCGGATGTTCAAATCATCTCGCCCCGACCATTTTCAAAAGCAAGAAAGCAGTCCGGTTTTGTTAAGCCGATCTGCTTTTTTTGCTTTTTGAGAACCCTGCAAACTTAAAATTTATAACGATATTGAACCGTTAAACTTCTGCCGGCGCCGTCAATTCCCCAACTCGGATTTCGGTATCGCTGGTCAAAGATATTCTCGAAGGCAAGAAACACCTTTGAATTTTCGCTGACATTAAATCCGCCGCGCAAATTAAATAAGCCGTAACCGGGCAAAGCCGTAAAGAGTGGCGCAGAAGTTGCCGTTCCCAACACTCGATTTTGTACTTGCGCGAGAGTTTCTCCGGTTGCCAGCAGGATCGTTTCATCGCCCGTTCCGCAACGCCCGTCGGGGTTATTGGTCAAGCCCTGAACACAGGCTCCGCGCCTGAAGAAATTAGCGATCTGTGTTCGTGAACGAATCGCGCCCGTTCGACGGTCAGATAAATCAAGGCTTGAAAGCCGGTCTTGCCGATTTGCCAATGTCGCATACCCTTCAATCCAATATCTTTTTCCAATCGGCGCATATTTCAAACTCAAAAATGCGGTTGGCGGCGGTGTTCCACCTTCGATATTCGGCGGCAAGCCGCTTGCTTTATCTTCGGCGCGAATGTATGTAAAATTACCCCGAAACTTAAAATCACTCGTAATTCGAGCTTCGAGTTCATATTCGATGCCGATGATTTTTGCAGAAGTGAAATTTGAACGAACAAGCACCGGCGCGGTTGAAGCCGGAACAAAAACGACTCCATTGGCTAACTGACTCGTGATCTGCTGGTCGCCCAAAAATCTACCGACTGCGCCTTGCGGCAGAATCAAAGCCTGTTTGGTAATTGTGTCTTGTATATCGAGCCGAAATGCCGTGAATTCAGTGTCGAACCGTTTGGAAGTCCAACGCACACTTCCATCATAATTATTGCTGAATTCCGAACGCTGTTTAGAAACCGGAAGCCCGGTGGAAACGGCATCAGGTCCGGCAGTTGTGCCAATCGTGCCGCCAAAATTTATCGCCGTCAGATAATCGATTTCGTAACCGTCGCCCGTCAAACCGAGCGTGCCTAAATCGGTTGCATTCGGATAACGAAATCCCCGACTGTAATTAAATGCCAGACGAAGATTGTCAACAACGCGCACGACCGTTCCGAATCTGCCTGAAAAATCAGCGACCCGCAGACTGTCATTCTGCACCAGTCTTGTCCCGTTGACTATCGGATTATCATCCGAACGAACTTTGTAAAACGCGCCGCTGTAACGCAATGCGCCGGTAAATCGTAACCTGTCGGGAATCGCCTGCCACGCGTCCTGAACATAAACGCCGCCCGAATCGAAACGCGTATTGTCTGGAATGCGCGGACGCGCCGCGACCGAAATGTTATTTACCGGGTTAAAAGTATATGACGGAAATTTTAGTCTTTCGTGATAAAAATCGCCGCCGATAAGAAACGAGTTCCGATACGGCAATTCCTTACCAAGAAAGCCGCTAAAACCCGTCGAGGTCGTGCGCTCATATTGATGCGTAATCACGCCGGTCGGATTTCCCTGTCCGCCTTGATTAACCCGTTCTTCGCGCTGACTGTTATAGGAAACGGTGAACGATGCGCTGTCGAAAATTCCGAAATTTTGCTTGACATAGCGTATATAGCCAAAATCGAGCATCAAGTTTCGTAAGTCGGCAATCAGGTTGCCGTCGCCGCCGAGAAGCTGGTCATAGCGTTTGCCGCCGTCCTGCTGACTGCGTTGATAATGAAAGGTAATTTGCTGATCCTCGGTGGGCGCGTAATTAAGACGAAACGCGCCGCCGTATTGTGTAAAAGCCGTGTCGGGCAAACGGCTGCCATTGATAATATCTGACGGCAAACCGAGAAAGCGTGTAACCGCCGCGTGCGAATCGAGTCCGTCAGCCGGACGAAAAGTATTGATTCGCCGTGCGGCAAGATTGACATAACCGCCGAGTTTGTTTGTTCCATAACTCAAAAAAGTCGAACTGCCGAAGCTATTGTCCGCGCTGTTGTAAAACGGATTTATTTCGCCGTGAAACTCGGCAGTATCCGTTCCGAAATTTCCCGTCCGGCTCAACAGATTGACCGTCCCGCCAAGCGAATCCGAGCCGTATTGGGCTGAATTCGGACCGCGCAATACTTCAACCGACTGCAAATTGCTCGGTTCATTGAGATTAAAAAACGTGTTAATGCCGCCGCGTTGCGCCGAATTCGTATAACGAATTCCGTCCACAAAATTGACGACGTTTTTACCTGTCAGACCGCGCACGACAATTGCGCCGATGGTCGGACTCGTCGTTTGCACATTCAAACCGGCTTCTTCCTGAGCAACCTGCGACAAAACCGAAGTAGTTCGCTCCGATATTTTATCGATACCGATAAGGCTGACGGCTTGCGGAACATTTGCCAAATTTTCCGCCCGTCCGAGTTCTGCCGTTACGGTTACATTGCTTTCGCTTATAGACAAATTGATTTCAAGATTACTAATTCCCGCCGATGTTACCTGAACCGCCGTAACATTTTGGGCAAAACCTTCCGCCGCCGCGCGAACTTCATAATTTCCCGGAGCAACATTGTCAAAGCTAAAGTTGCCGCTACCGTTGCTGTTAGTTGTTTTTTCAATGCGCGTGACCGTATTGAATAAAAAAACCCGCGCACCGACCACAATCGCGTCATTTTGATCTTTTACAGTTCCGTTAATTCTGTTCTGACCGGATTGTCCGAATATGGGAATGATGGAAAAAACAGTTAGCAGAAAAAAACCGATTAATTTTTTCATAAGTTTAAATAGTCTGAATTTGTTTGTTTGAATTACTTTATCGAAAGACAAAACTTTGCAATAAGGCAGTATAGTTTGCCTTATTAACTACTACCAGCCTTCGTATTTGTATTTTTGAATTCGAGAAATTATGAGGTTTGATAAGTTGCCACACTCGTCGGCGTTTCGTAACAGCGCACTTTATAAACCTGAACTCTGTCGTCGTCAACTCTCGACGCGATATATTCCAAAATAAACCGCGCCAGGTTTTCCGCCGACGGATTCAGTTCATCATCAAACGGCGGAAGTTCGTTTATATTGCGATGGTCGAGATATTTCGTAACTTCATCAGCCGCTTTTTTTAAGTCAACAAAATCTATCAGCAGACCGATATTATTGAGTTCCGCGCCTTTGGCAAAAATCTCGATCTTATAATTATGTCCGTGCAGGTTCTCACACTTTCCCTTATAACCGCGCAATTGATGTGCGCTGGAAAAGTTGCGTTCGATCATTACTTCGTAAAAACTACTCATAATATCTCTCAAAGGCATATTGAATTCTTTTTTTAACAGTTATCGGCTCGCCGTCTTTAATTTGCGGACTAAATTGAATTCTCCTAGCCGCATCGACGGAATTTTTGTCAAAACTATCACAGCCCGACGATACAACGATTTCAGCGTCTGTAACTTTTGCCGATTTATCAAAAGTGACAAATACCATCGCTTTCCCCGAAGATTGATTACATTTACCTATGACCGGAGTCGGTTTCCTTTTAATCTTTAAAGGCAGGTCTTTTTCTTGTTGCCCGGTTTTCTGCCCGCTTTTGTTTGAATTGTTATCCGTCTGCGCGTTTGCCGCGAAAACAAAAAGCAATGATACAAGTAATGCGGATAAAATTACTGAAAGATTTTTTTTCATATTTCCCTCTAATTTAAAGTTTCAAGCCTATTAAAGTTGTGAATTTTCTAATCATTTTAACAAATAGCGCGGTTTATTTTTTTCACTTCCAAACTAAACCTTTTCCTTTTGAAATGGCTTCACATAAACATCATCCAATATCGTGGCACTTTCGATCAATAACTTTTGATTTATCACTGCGTCTTCCGCTTGCACAAAGTTACAAAAATCTTCGACAATTTTCCAACTATAACCCGAATCTACGCGTGCGATTCTCGGAATCGGCAGAGTAGAAATTTCAATTTCGGTCAAATTTTCGGTCAGTTTTTTTAGGTTGACAGTTACATTATGACCAAAATTGTGCAAGTGGAAGGGAGTTCTGAATTTGAGAATACCGTCGGAAAAATTTTCAACTTTTATTTGAGCCGGATTCAACGAATCAACTGCTTGACGGCACACTTCAAAAGCCTTCTTATAGCCAAGCAGAACTGTAATTGTCCGTTTCTGACGCGGCTCATAAATTTCCGGCTTATCAGTTCCGGCAACTTTTTTCGCTTTGTATTTAATCCAAATTAATGTGCCAAAACCGACGGCTGCTCCATAGATAAGCCAGAAAAGAATGCTCGAACTGGAATCACCGAACAGGATTCGCGGCAAAACATAAGACAGAATGATGATGAGCGGAAAATAAATCCAAATACTACGTTTCATTTTTAAATATACGGACCAAATTACATTTTTGATATTAGTCGCGAATGTTTCCGTTGTCTGCAAAAATCTGCGCGACATCATTTAATTCTGACGTAATTCGTGTTTTTGGTAAAGAATTCAAAAAATCTTTGCCGTAACTTTTTGTTTTTAAACGCGAATCTAAAATTGCAATTACGCCTTTGTCGGTTTTGCTGCGGATAAGTCGCCCGATTCCCTGTTTTAATGTGATAACCGCATTCGGGACGCTGTATTCAAAGAATGATTTGCCGCCGTTTGCGTCAATAAATTTGGTTCGCGCCGCGACAATCGGGTCGCTTGGGACGGCGAACGGGAGTTTGTCAATGATGACGCACGAGAGCTGGTCGCCGCGCACGTCAACGCCTTGCCAGAATGATGATGTCGCAAACAAAACGGCGTTTGGCGTTTTTCTGAATTGGTCGAGAAGTCCGGCTTTTGCCATCGACCCTTGCACGAAACACGGGAAATTGACGCGCATCGAAACGAGTTCGTAGAGCGCGTTCATCGAATAATTGCTGGTGCAAAGCACGAAGGCGTGTCCGTTGGTGATGTTTATAAGTTTGATAATTTCACCCGCTGCCATTTGTGAAAAGTCCGGCGAACTCGGTTCAGGCATCGCTTTCGGCAGATAAATTATCGCCTGTTTTTGATAATCGAACGACGACGGCGCAAGCAATGTGTCGGTTTTGCCGTTGTCTAAACCGAGACGGTCTTTGATGAAATCGAATTTTCCATTGGTCGAAAGCGTCGCCGAAGTCATTACGACGGTTTCGACTTTATCAAACAGTTTTTCCTGTAAAAGACCGGAAACATCAATCGGCGAAGCGCGCAGAAACATTCCGCGACCACGTTTTTCGAGCCAGTAAACGTAGTTTTTCTCGGCTTGCGTGCAGACAAAATCAAGGTCGAAACGAGTTTGACGAACCCGCCGGACAAGAGATTCGACTTCGGTCATTTTTTCAGCATAAACATCGAGCGCGGTTTCCATTCTTTCAAGCGCGGAATCGAGTGCAAAATATGCTTCGCCAAGCGGTGTCGTTTCAATTCCACCGTCGCGGGCTTTTTGGGCAAAAGCATTCGGCAGCAGTGGGAATCGCCCGTCCTGCCCGCGAGTTTGAGTAAAACGCACCCAAAATTGGTCTGCAAGTCCGATGATTTTCGCACATAGTTTGGTTAAATCGCGTGTAACAATTGCATCGGTAATTTGTAGATTGTCGGCATCGCGGACGAGTTCATCGATCTGAAAACTCGAAACCTGAAAGCCGAAATAATCGGCGGCGATGTCTTCGATAAGATGCGCCTCGTCAAAAATGACAGCCGCATAATCGGGCAAAACTCTACCGTATTCGTTGCCGCGAATGTTCAAATCGGCGAAAAATAAATGATGATTGACAATGACAATATCGGCATCGTCGGCTTTGGCACGCATTCGGGTTATAAAACACGGCTCGAAATCAGGACATTTTTGTCCGAGACAGGTTTCGCCCTTGGCGTTGATTCTGCTCCAAAACGACAGATTTTCCGGCAATGTAACGAGTTCGGCGCGGTCGCCTGTTTCCGATTCACGCGCCCAATGTCGAATTTCCTCAAAATAATCCATCTCGTCCAAACCTTCGAGAATCGGTTGATTCTCTGCTTTGGCAATGCGGTTAAGACAAGCGTAATTCGAGCGACCTTTCATATACGCCGCGCTGAATTTCTTCGGCAAAATCTTTTGCAAAAACGGAATATCTTTTTCCATCAATTGTTCCTGCAAATTTTTCGTTCCCGTCGAAATAATGATGCGCTTTTTTTTGCCGATTGCGGCGGCAATCGCCGGCACGAGATAAGCAAGTGTTTTGCCCGTTCCCGTTCCTGCTTCGACTATCAAATGCTTTTTTTGCTCAAACGCCCGCAACACCGCTTCCGCCATTTGTATCTGCCCGGCGCGGTGTTCGTATTCCTTGTGATGCTTGGCGATGATTCCGTTTTTACCGAAAATTTCTTCCACTTAGTTTATTATTTTTGAATTAAAATTTATTTTTCTTATATCGCTTGATGTGCAATCATATCAAATTTCAATAGTGGAAACACTTAGAAAAAGTGAGTATTGTTTGCACCTTCTAACCGATTTTCAGTAGGTGACGGAACTCGTTCGGTGACGCGGACAGGATTGATAAAAATTTGACTGCTAACCTAATTTTTTGCTACCTTCGATAAAGGAAATATGTATATCCTGCAAAAATTTAACGTCCCATTTATTGCCTTTCACCCGGCAACCGCCTAAAATCTAAATAACTTATTATGAATCCGATAGCCCAAAAAGTTGAATCAAAACAGGAAATGCCGGAAAGTTTATCAGCAGTTGACGATCCGCTTTATTTGACCAACCGCGAAATCAGTTGGTTGGAATTTAACCGGCGCGTTTTGCAGGAAGCACTCGACGACACCACACCTTTGCTTGAAAGGCTCAAATTTCTCTCGATTTTCTCGACCAATCTCGATGAGTTTTTTATGATCCGCGTTTCGGGTTTGAAAGAACAGATCGCCGAAGGTATCAATAAGAATTCACCCGACGGGATGACGGCGGCGGAACAATTGCGTGAAATCCGCGAGCGTGTGCGCCCGATGGTTAATCAGCAAACGCTGTGTCTGCAAAAAGAAATTTTGCCAAAACTCGCTGAAGCGGGCATTATCATTTCGGCTTATCAGGATTTAAATAGCAGCGAAAAAAAGAAGTTGGACGATTATTTTCTGAAAAATGTCTTTCCCGTTCTAACGCCGCAAGCGGTTGATGAAAGTCATCCTTTTCCCTACGTTTCAAATCTGAGTTTGAATCTCGGTCTGATAGTCGAACCCGACAATAGTTTAAGTCACGGCAAACTCAAGCATCTTTATAATCAGAGTCGTTTTGTCCGTATAAAATTGCCGCCGAACATTTCGCGGCTGATTCAGCTAAAGCAGGAAGAAAACAAATTTGCGCTTTTGGGCGAACTGATCGCGGCAAACGTGCGGCATCTTTTCCCGAATATGAAGACTAACAAATGTCACCTGTTTCGTCTGACGCGCGATGCCGATCTCGAATTGCGTGAAGATGAAGCAGGTGATCTGTTGCGGACAATGGAACAGGAACTTCATCATCGGCGGAGATTCAGTTTTCCCGTTCGGCTTGAAACGACAGCTTCGATGCCCGAACAAATGATCCAGCATTTGACAGGCTCAATCGGGATGACGGATAAAGATGTCTATCAGATCGACGGTTTTTTGAATATTCCCGATTTGATGAGGCTTTATTCGATTGATCGTCCCGATCTGAAGGACAAACCGATTAGTTATTCCATTCCGAAACCATTACGCAAAACGGAAAATATATTTGATACATTAAAAAAACAGGATATTTTACTGCATCATCCGTTCACGGCATTCAGCACGGTTACGGATTTTGTCAATGCGGCGGCGGAAGATGAGAATGTCATTGCTATAAAAATATGTCTGTATCGAGCGGGAAAAGATTCGCCAATCGTTAACTCTTTGATGAAGGCAAGTCAAAACGGAAAACAAGTTGCGGCACTCGTTGAACTTAAAGCGCGATTTGACGAAGAGAACAATATCGAATGGGCGCGGCGGCTGGAAAATGAAGGTGTTCACGTTATTTACGGGATGCGCGGTTTAAAAACACATTCAAAAATCACCCTCGTCGTGCGCCGTGAAAACGACGAACTACACCGTTACGTTCATCTGGCAACGGGAAATTATAATCCGACAACTTCGCGCATTTACACCGATTTAGGATTGTTGACCGCCGACGCGGAAATCGGTGCGGACATTACCGATCTGTTTAATTTTTTAACGGGATACTCGTATCAAACCGAATATCGACAACTCTTAGTTGCGCCGATAAATCTGCGCGAGAAAATGTTGGAACTGATCGACCGCGAAACCGCCAATAAACTCGAAGGCAAAGATGCGGTAATTATTGTTAAAATCAACAGTTTGACCGACGATAAAATAGTTCGTGCGCTTTACCGCGCTTCGCAGGCAGGTGTGAAAATCGATTTGATCGTGCGCGGCATTTGTGTTTTACGTCCCGGCATCGAAGGTATTTCAGACAACATTCGCGTCGTTTCCATTGTCGGACGCTTTCTCGAACACAGCCGTATTTTTTACTTTGCCAATGGCGGCGACGAGGAGATTTATATCGGAAGCGCAGATTGGATGCACCGTAACCTTGACCGCCGTGTGGAAGCCGTTGTGCCGATAAAAGATGATCGATTGAAGAAACATATCAAAGACCAAGTGCTAAACGCATATTTGCGTGACAATAAAAACGCCCAAATCTTAAAATCTGACGGAACTTACGAAAAAATTACGGTTGAATCGGATGATGCAAAGTTCGATTCACAATTATTTTTTGTTGGAAAAGGTTAAAAAAGGTAAAAAGTTCTAAAAATTAAACTGCCTTTACAATAAAAAGCGTTGCGTCATCGCTCAAAGGTTGTTGCTCGGTGAATTCATCTAAACCTTTACGAATAAATTCGATTAATTCTTTAGCAGGTAATTCTATGCCTTCCAGTATTCTTTTAGCAAATCTGTCTTTTCCATATTCTTCGCCGGTGGCGTTTGCGCTTTCGGTGATTCCGTCGGTGTAAAGAACCAAAACTTGTTTTTCCTCAAATCTGATAAAATGTTGGTGATAACGCATATCACGGAACATTCCCAACGGCAAATCGCCGTATTCGACAAATCTATATTCGCCGTTCGGTTTGATGAGCAAAGGCGGATTATGTCCGGCGTTGGAAAAAACAAACGTGCGGTTAGTTGCATCGAGTGAGCCGTAGATCGCCGTGATAAATTGATTATCTTCAATCGAATCCCACAACAGATTACCGACTTTTGCCAAAGCGATATGCGGCGCATACCCGATTTGCACGCCTGAACGCAAAGAAGCGCGTAAAAATGCGATCAGGAGCGCGGCTGGAATTCCCTTGCCAACCGCATCAGCGACAACGATTCCGATCTGATCGTCGAACATTTTTACCCAATCGTAATAATCACCGGAAACCTCTTCTGCCGGAAAAATATACGCGCTGATGTCGAATCCTTTTAAGACCGGATCGTGATCGGGCAGAAGCTCGAGTTGGACTTCACGGGCGATTTCAAGCTGCGATTGCAGACGTTTTTTCTCGATCAACTGTTTATGAAGTTCCGCCTTTTCAATAATTATAGCGACCTGTGAAGCAAGCAGCTGCAAAACCGCCAAATCGTCCTCGTTATATGAATTTAATTCGTCGCTTTCGAGATCGAAAACCCCGATAACTTCATCATTTGAAATAATCGGTGCGACCATTTCGGATTTGGTGCGTTTTCTTGCCGGAAAATATCTTTCATCAAGACTGACATCAGGCGAAATCAACGGTTTGCCGGTTTGTGCGACAACGCCGATAAAACCTTCGCCGAGTTGCAGACGCGGTTCGACCATTTCAAATGTAATTCTATAACCGCGAATTACCTTCGACTTGAAAATGTATGGACTTACGCCTTTTCCATCTTTTTCAATCAAGTAAATTCCCGCCGCATCGTAACGGATCAATGAACCAAGCGTATCCATCACGAGCGTCAAAACCTCATCCAGATCGAGCGAACGGCTAATCTTTTTGGTGATGTCGAGCAATGAACGCAATTTATCAACCACCGAAAGTTGTAGATTCGGCGAAGAATGCGTCTCAATCGGTTGAATCGGCTCAGTCATATTTTGATATTCAATATTATCAGGGCAAAATCAACAAAAATTTGTCTGTCTGTAAACACATATTTTCCCGGCGGCAAAGCGTCAGCCGATTTTATACTTCATCGAAGTTACCGTTAAACATAACCGCTTTATATGTTTCCCAGAGCCTTGTTACCTTCAGACGAAATTCGACGAGTTCACGGCTGACCTTAAAATGCCGCGCAATCTCTCTTGATGTTTTACCCTGATTTATCATTCGACGCAATGCCGAAAACGGAACAAGTGCCGCCGCACCAACCGAATATGCTTCTTCCTCAACTTCCGGCTGATATTCACGGGCAATCGGCTTTCCCTCTTTATTATAGGTTGTAACGGCAAGTTTGCTTGGCTTGTGTCCTAAAAAAACGTGAGAGATTTCTTCCATCAAAGTCGCATTTTGGCGATTTTTTCCGTGCGTCGGATTGAGAATTATTAATTTTCTGCCGTCGTGCAAAGCCTGTGAACACGCGCCGCCCGACCATGAGTTTTTGCCTTCGCCGGTGAGATGCCGTTTGGTTTCTTCGGTTAAAGACGGCTCTATTTGTTGATATGAAGCAACCAGAAGTCTGGCATAACGCGCCAAATCGAATGGATCGAGTCGTTCATCATCGCTTTTTAGTCCGGCAAAGCTACGCAACGCTATCGCCCGCAGTTCGTAGTTTCTGCCTTTGTTTGTCGGCGGTAAATTTTCGGTATCCACGATTATTTGCAGTCATCCGTCATCAATTTTCACTTATCAGTTTTTACTGCTGACTGCTTCAAACTTCCTTAAATTCCGAATCAACATCTTCGCTGGAAAGAGCGACGCGATAATTTTTTGATTGTTTTTGCTTTGTTATCAGCAAATCATCTTTGGTTTTGAGCAAATCGGAGCGATTATAAACCGAGATCTCAAAATTATAACCGTGAGTGATGGCATCTTTCGGACAGGCTTCGACGCAGTAGCCGCAAAAAATACAACGCCCGTAATCAATGTTATAAACTTTGGCGAAGCGTTCGTCGCGCCCGATGCGTTCTTCGTATGGTCGCGGGTCGGTTTCGGCTTCGATATAAATGCAGTCCGACGGGCAAGCCGCCGCGCATAAATAACACGCCACACATTTTTCCTTACCGGCTTCGTCAACGTGAAGCAAATGTTGTCCGCGGTAACGCGGCTGAACCGTTACCGGAACGTCGGGATATTGCACCGTCCATTTTTGCTTCGGAAGCTGCGAGAGCGTAATGCTCATACCTTTGATAACGGCTTTGGTTGATTGGATTACATCTTGAATTAATGACATTTTTTTCCTCTGAATAAACTTTAAGGCAGATGCCTATGCGTAAGCAAAGACAAAAACTATATTCGTTTTCCGTGTTCTTTTCCTAAGTGCAGGCTTCTGTCCTAGATCTTAAAAGCCATTAGCTATAAAACCGAGGAAGTATAAAACATTAGCAACAATCCCTAATAAAATCGTAATAGCACCCAAAATTATGCCGCCGAGAGCTAATCCTCTGCCGCCGTATTCGTTGGGATTTTGGTCAGCTTTGCTTTTTGCCATAAAGCCGGTAACTAAAGCCGCTACACCGAAAATAATAAATCCGCAACAAGGAATGCTTAAAATCCCTAACACCAGCGAAACAATTGCTAACGTATTATTTTGCCCGCTTCCGCCGCCAACCGGCGGTTGAAACGGCGTATTTTGATCGATTTGCTGATTTTGCCAATTAGTATCAGGCGCAGGCGGCGGAGTCCAATTCGATTGCTCCATCTGTTGCGGTTGACCGAATGGAGATTGATTAAAGGAATCTTGCCCTGTTTCTAGCGGTTTTTCCGGTTCGGCAAACGGCGGCGTGGTCGGTGGATGATAGCCGGGCGGCATCGACATATCGAACGGGGACGGGATCGGCGGACTTGCCGGTTTGTCAAAAGGCGACTGATTTACAGGTTTATTGGGTGGCGGCGCAGTTTCCCTCGAAGAACTATCCGCCATTGAACTATCTTTGGACGACGACATATTACCAAAATTCGGCGGATTCAAACTCGGCTCATTAAATTTTGGCGGCGGCGGCGCAAAACCCACATCACCCGAACTTTTTGCGACCGGCGGATAAGTTGGCGGCGGACTGCTGAACGGCGAAGAGGGCGGCGTGTCGTTTGCCAAATCCGTTTCACCGGTCTTTATTTGCGTTTTTATATTCTCTTGGGAAAAGACCGGGGTTTTGGACGACTCCGTTTCGTCCGGCAACTCTAAAACCTCCTCTTCCTCTTCAAGTTTCATCGGCATTCCGCCAATCATTGTTGCAAACGGGTCAACCGGAAGTGCCGCCGCAATATCCTCACGGCTTGCCACCATCGTTTTATACGGGTCTTCGGCTGGTGTTTCAGCAACCGCAACCAAGGGCGTGCCGTCAGTTTGGCAAAAGCGCAATGTGTCATCAAAAGTTTTATCGCAAGTCGGGCATTTTTTCATCTTTTTCTGTCCTTCGTTTTTAAAGTTTTCAGATAGTTTTCAGAGTTGACAAGAAGTTAGCAGATAGTTTTCAGATAAAAAAAATAAACTTGTTTGTCAACTATCTGCCAACTTCGTGCCAACTTCCTGCCAACTATTTGAAAACTATCTGCAACTTTTATAGCCTTTTACTTAAACTAATTCAAGTTTGCTAAAGAAATATGAAATCTCGATCGCGGCATTTTCGTCCGAATCCGAACCGTGAACCGCATTTTCGCCAATCGAACCCGCAAAATCTTTCCGCAAAGTTCCCTCCGCCGCTTCCGCCGGATTCGTCGCGCCCATCAGATCGCGCCACGCTTTGACCGCGCCGTCTTTTTCCAACGCCAAAACAACACACGGACCGCTCGACATAAATTCCGTCAACTCACCATAAAACGGACGTTCCGCGTGAACTGCATAAAAACCCTGCGCGTCTTTCAATGATTGATGAATCAGTTTCATTCCGCGAATCTTAAAACCGTTCGACAAAATTCTGTCAACGATTTTTCCCGTATGCCCTTTTGCCACTGCGTCGGGCTTGATAATTCCAAATGTTAAATTACTCATTATTTATTATTTTCCTCTTTTTATTAAATTATCGGAGTTGGAATCGCATATAAAGCAACATCCAAACTCATTGCTTGAAAA
>JANMAA010000229.1:0-4601 GCA_031359215.1 Acidobacteriota bacterium
GTTCTTTATCAAACAAACGGAAACGCGCCGGGGCACAGATATTTTACGCCGATGGTGGCTCAATTTCAATCGAAGTTAAAAGCCCGTCTTTCATCCTACCAATGGACGTGAGGGCGAAACAGCGACTTTGTTATCAACGGGTCTTTTTACCCTTAACTTGTGTGTTGGCGGTTTCGCCCCACATCATCTCAAGCGTTCGATGCCTCGTGGTAAAACCAAACAACTTTAATAATGAAACATAAACTTTCTAAAATTACGCTTTTTATTTTATGTGCGGTTTTATCGGCGGTGGCGCAAACTTCGGCTGATTTGAAAACTAAGTTTGGTAAAACGCTTGAAGCCTTTGAAGTCCGTCCGAACGTCTTGATGACTGTTGAGTATGCAACGAACGGGCAAATACTGGAGATTATAATTGAACCGCGACACACCGAACGAACCGAGAAGAATAAAAATTATAACGTATTAGCTTTCAGTTCACTGTAGCCAAAAGTTGTAGCAGAAATTCTGAACGAGATTGTGCCACTTGAAGAACGCGGACGAAGATTGAATCAAATGACTTTCAATTCAAGTTGCAATGCAATAACATTTGAAAGCTACGAAAACCTAGATGTCAACCGCGCTTACAAATGC
This sequence comes from Acidobacteriota bacterium, assembly GCA_031359215.1. Classification (GTDB taxonomy): domain Bacteria; phylum Acidobacteriota; class Blastocatellia; order Pyrinomonadales; family Pyrinomonadaceae. The sequence continues at coordinate 631 of JANMAA010000229.1, forward strand.
GGCGACTTAAGCGGAACAAGCGATTTATATGCGGTGCAAGTGCGTTGGAAGAAAAGGCAATAGAATGTTACGGCGGCATCGAACAATTCAATAGGCGTGAGGGCGAAACAGCGACTTTCTTATCAACAGGTCTTTTTACCCTTTGCTTGTCCGTAGCGGTTTCGCCCCAAGTCATCTCAGCCGTTACGTCCATTTTCTCAACCCAAAAACAATCTAACCAAATAATAAATCCCGAATCCTGCACCAAAGAATAATAAAATTAATCCGATGATCGACAAAGCAACAATCAGTTTAAATTTTTTATAACGATTTTCGTCTGTCGGCGACAGCGAAGTTTGCGGAAAATACGGCGGCGGTCTTTTATCCATAAAATCTCTCCTCTAAATTATCTGTTTCTATCTTGGCAACGGTTGTTCCAAATTTGCAAGTCCATAAGCCAAAACTGCCATTACCGAACCGACTTCAGCTAAATCTTTCGGGTTGATTTTGTCGAATGTATCGGCGGCGGTGTGGTGGTATTTGAAATAGTTGCGTGTGTCGAACCACGGCGCAAACGATGGAACGCCGTTGCGCGTTAATGGTCCGATGTCTGCGCCGACTCCGTTTTCTTCTAATTGCGAAAGTCCTGCGCCTTGTGCCGCTAAGATTTTTGAAAGTGGCGCAAAAAATGGTGTTGCTTCCTTTTTGCCCGTAAAATAAAAGCCGAGCGGATGGTCTGCTCCCAAATCGCTTTCGATTGCCGCAAAATGTTTGCCGATGTTAGCCGCTTCCTCTTGTCCATAAGTTCTGCCGCCGGCGAGTCCGTTTTCTTCGTTCATCCACGCGATAAAACGAATAGTGCGTTTCGGTTTCAGTTTTAATTGTTTCAAAAGATATGCAACTTGCATCGAAACCGCGACTCCCGAAGCATCGTCAATCGCGCCTTGTCCAAAATCCCACGAATCGAGATGTCCCGAAACAATCACGACCTCATCGGGTTTTTCACTGCCTTTTAAATCGGCAATTACATTAAAACTCGGCGCGTCGGGCAAAGTTTGCGGCGTGAGCAGGAGTTTGATTTTTACTTTGCCCATTTTTGCTAAATAAGCAATCATTTCCGCATCTTCAAACGAAACTGCCGCCGCCGGAATTTTCGTAACATCGTCGGCATAACGCATCGCGCCGGTGTGTGCGAGACGATTTTGCGAACCGCCGGCGGAACGAACTAAAACGGCAAGTGCGCCAAGCCGACCTGCCGCGATTGCACCGCCGCCGCGATATTGCACGGCTTGACCATAAGCGGCTTCGCCAAAACCTTGCGCCGCCATTCGTGTGTCATATTTGTAATTAAAAAGAACGATTTTCCCTTTGACCTTATCGCCGAGCGCGTTCAATTCGTCAAAATTATTGACCACGACAATTTCCGCCGTCAAACCTTCGGGCGCAGTAGCGATGCTTCCGCCGAGTGCGGTTAAGACGACTTTCTGCGTCGTGCCGTTTGCCATTCCTTTCCATTCGACAAGTTCGCCTTTTTCTTCGCCGCGAACCCAATGCGGAACGGTAACTTTTTGCAAACGCACGTCTAAACCGAGTTTTCGCATCTCGTCCGCGACATATTCGACAGCGCGGCTTGCTTGTGCCGAACCAGACAGCCGCGCCCCGATATTCATTGAAAGATAAGCGGTTTGCTGATAAGCATAATCGCTATTCAAAGCGGCTTGCTGCAATTTTGATAACTGCTCAAGCGTCTTTTCCGAATAAAGCAACGGAGTCGGCGATGGCTGCTGCGCGGAAACACTCAAAGTATAAATAAACGAAATAACAGCGAAAATCAAAAATTTTAGTTTCATAAAATTGTCCGGTTTTTTATAATCATAACTTATCCGGCTAAAACTTTACCAATTTATATGCAATAATGTTTTCGCTTCTTGACTTTATTTTTGAGGAAAAACCAATTATGAAACGCATTTTCTTTTCGATGATGATGTCGATGTTTGTCTTTGCAAACATCAACGCGCAACAAACTTCTACATTCAACTTTGCCGATATGATGAAAATCCGGCGCGTCGGCGATCCGCAGCTATCGCCCGACGGCAAAATCGTTGCCTTGACGATTGGCGATGTAAATATGTCGGCAAACAAGACTTTGACACAGATTTACACAGTTTCGGTTGACGGTAAAAATCTAAAACAAATAACAAAAGGTGATAAATCGTCGAGTGCGCCGCGTTGGTCGCCGGACGGCAAAAAGATCGCGTTCACGACCGGCGGACAGATATGGACGATGGACGCAGACGGCAGCGATAAAAAACAAATAACGAGTATTTCGACCGGCGCGGGAAATCCGGTTTGGTCGCCGGATGGTAGAATGTTTGCTTTTAATTCCGACGTTTTCCCCGAATGTAAAGGAGATGAAAATTGTAACAAAACCGCCGATGAAAAAGCTGAAAGCAGTAAAGTTCAGGCAAAAGTTACCGAAAGATTGCTCTATCGGCACTGGGTTGAATGGCGTGACCGCAAACGAACGCACGTTTTTGTCGTGTCGAGCAACGGCGGCGCGGCGCGTGATGTTACCGTCGGCGATTTTGACGCTCCGCCGTATGCCGCCTCAAGCGGTGTTGATTATGCGTTTTCGCCTGATTCAAAAGAAATCGCTTATTTGAGAAATCCCGATAAAATCGAAGCAATCTCGACCAACAGCGATATTTACGTCGTTTCATTAAACGGCGGCGCGGCGAAAAATATCACCGTAACAAACAAAGGTTACGATGTTTCGCCCGTTTATACGCCGGACGGCAAATATATTTTGTTTCGTTCGCAAGCGCGGGAAGGCTTTGAAGCCGACCGTTGGCGGATTATGCGTTATGACCGAAAGAGCGGCGAAACTAACGAATTAACTATCGGTTTTGACCAACAAGCCGACGAAATGTTACTTACGCCCGACGGCAAAACGATATATTTTACCGCCAACACTCGCGGCAAAAATCCGATTTACAGCGTTCCGCTCGAACCTAATTTCAGAGAAAAAGCCGGAACATTCGTCAAATTCTTTCGCGGCGATGCGTTTTTCAGCAATCTGAGCATTACGCCTGACGGTAAAGATTTTATCGGGTTAATTAGTTCATTGCAGTTTCCGGCAGAAGTTTATCGCATCTCCATTGACGGCGGCACAATAAATCCGCTGACAAAAGAAAATAATGTGCAATTGCCGCCATTTGAAGAAATTGATTGGAAAGGCGCATTAAATGCGAAAGTTCACGGTTTTATCGTCAAACCGGCGAACTTTGACGCTTCGAAAAAATATCCGCTTATCGTGCTGATTCACGGCGGACCGCAGGGCGCGTGGAACGATAGTTGGGGTTATCGCTGGAATCCGCAAATGTTTGCCAATCAAGGTTATATCGTTTTTACGCCGAATCCGCGCGGTTCGACCGGCTACGGACAAAAATTCGTTGACGAAGTTTCGGCAGATTGGGGCGGACGCGCTTACACCGACATTATGAACGGTGTCGCCGAAGTCCTCAAAAAGCCATACATTGACAAAAACCGCATCGGTGCGGCGGGCGCAAGCTACGGTGGTTATATGATTGATTGGATTCTCGGACATAACACTGATCCGCGTTTCAAATTCAAGGCATTGGTTTCACATGCCGGAGTTTATAACCTGGAAAGTATGGCGGGTGCAACTGAAGAACTGTGGTTCACGAATTGGGAATTTAAAGGAATGCCGTGGGAAAACCGCATCAATTACGATAAATGGTCGCCGCACCGCTTTGCCAAAAATTTTAATACTCCAACGCTTGTAACCGCCGGAGAAATTGATTATCGCGTTCCGGTTGATCAGGATTATCAACTTTTTACTGCATTGCAATTGAAAAACGTCCCATCAAAACTAATCGTCTTTCCCGACGAAGGACATTGGATTTTGAAGCCTCAGAATTCCGAATTTTGGTATAAAAATGTGATGGATTGGTTTGAAGAGTATTTGAAAC
>JANMAA010000240.1:0-4112 GCA_031359215.1 Acidobacteriota bacterium
ATTGCTCAAAAGCAGATTCAGAATATCGAGCTTTATTTTCCACGTTGAAAAAACGTGGTTCCATTGAAGCAGTAAATTATATTTTTCTTCTATTAATTTTGGCAATTATTTTCCACGTTGAAAAAACGTGGTTCCATTGAAGCTAAATTCAAAGTGACGAGTTGCGCCTGTTGGGTTTCATTTTCCACGTTGAAAAAACGTGGTTCCATTGAAGCACGACATATATTGCTTCTTCGGGTGCTAGAGCGATGGATTTTCCACGTTGAAAAAACGTGGTTCCATTGAAGCTCCTTTTTCATTTTGATTAAATCCAAAATGTTAATTAATTTTCCACGTTGAAAAAACGTGGTTCCATTGAAGCAAAACGCACAAGCCGTCAACTATTACGGTGTAGATTATTTTCCACGTTGAAAAAACGTGGTTCCATTGAAGCCAACCGATGAATTCACCAGCGTTTGCCCGACGACCGATTTTCCACGTTGAAAAAACGTGGTTCCATTGAAGCCAGTTGACCGATATATTGGGGCGAACAGACACCACCGGCATTTTCCACGTTGAAAAAACGTGGTTCCATTGAAGCCTGCGACAGGCGGAAGACCCACTTTTTTATGCTCTCCCAAAGACAGTTTTTTCTCCACTTTTATTGGGTTCTTCCGCATTTTTGATACTGCTGGCGAATTCAGTTTAGACAGCTCCGTTCCCTCATTACCTTTGCAAATAAAGGTTGTCGAGTTTCCGCCACCGGAACTTCGTGTAGCCAATTATTAACTCTTACAAAATTGATCGCCGTTGCCGAAACGATTTGCTGTAGATGTGTTTTCGCCTGTCCGATATAACGCGAGCGACGAATTCCAAACCCGCGCACGGCTTGTGAAATCGTGCCTTCAATCCCGGAACGTCGCCGATATTCTTTTCGATATTCCTCGGTTTTCTCTCTTTCACGAATTTTCCGCTGACTTTCATATTGCACTTCCGGCAGGATTGTTAAAGTTCTTCGCACCCTTTTACTTTTTGTGCAGTCGGCTCGAAATGAACAAACGCCGCAATCTTTCGTGGAAAATTTGATTTTGACAACCTCTTTGGCGGTGTCTGTTTGAGCATCCGACCAGCTTGAACTCGTTTTGCCTGCCGGACATATTGCCTTTTTCTGCTGCCAATCAAATAAGAAATTCTCCGCGCAAAACTGCGGATTATTACGGCTTTGCCATTGTCGGTCAAGATGCGATGGACCGAGTAGATCAATGTTGTAATTTTGTTCTGCCGCTAAGATCAATTCGGCATCGACAAAACCGGTGCCTGCTAAGTGCATCGCGGGCAGTAAGTTCTTCTTTTTCAATGCTCGATGAATTGGTTCGGTTAAATAAAAATCAGCCACCGGAGCCGAAGTAGTTTCGACATTCGTGATCAGGCGTGGCGATTCTTCATCACAAGTCTCGGTCAGATATATCTTGTAGCCCGTCCATTGCAAACTACGCTTTTTTCCGTAGTGCGCCTCCAAGTCATGCGGTGAATTGATGAAAATGATTGATGGCGGTGTGCCTTCAGCGGCGGTGCGCCAATGAATTCCATTTTCATCGGTATAAAATTGTTGGATGACGACGCGGCGCAAAATTTCAACCGCTTCGATTTTTCGGTCAGCTAACAAATCAGACCAATGATAAACAGCGTCGAGCAACGCGTGGGCATCGCGCCCAACGGTTTCGGCAAATTCTTGCCTGCCTGCCGCCGAATGCGGAACTCGCGCATTACTGCCGCGTTGGTAATAACGAAACAGCCACTCTTGCTGAAACATCTGGTTGAGCCATTCTGGAGATTCCTTGGCGATGGCGTTTAAGGCAGAACGCATTGACTCCAATACGCATTCCAAGCGATTGATTCCTCTGACAAAAGCTAAAACGTGAGTTGAATCGGTGCGCTGTTTGCCGCGAGCTTTAAGCATCTTCCGTCCCCGACACCAGTCGAGCAGTTTGTCGAAAAGCGAGTTTTCAGCTTCTCCGGCAATCAGCCGGGCGCGAAACTCGCACAAAACAGTGCTGTCGAAACCGGAGTCCTCCAAATCTAAACTTAAAGCGTATTTCCAATCAATTCTGGCTCGCACAGATTCGCTTGCCGCTCGGTCGGAGAGATTCTCAATAAACTGAAAAATCGTGATTAATGCCAATCGCCACGGTGCGTATGCCGGTTGCCCGCGAGACGGGAAGAGAGCGGCAAAATCAGCATCGTCAAATAAAACACCGATTTCGTCACGGAGTTGCAAATAAAGATTACCTTTGGGAAAAGCGGCGCGAGCGATACGGGCGGTTTCTTCCGGCACGGGCGGCACGGATTGCGGACGAAGCGACATAGTAAGCCTCCATAAAATGTTGATTTGAAGAGATATTACATCCGTCTTGAAATTCTTGCAATGAATTCGCCAGCAGTATCAAATAACCGACAGAACCCAGTTTATTTCGCGTGTTGACACCAACACCTATTTTTTTATGACATAAATGGTTGAAACGGCTAATAAGTCCTGCACCGTCTTAACTTGCTCTGCGGTCAATGCTATTGTGAAAACAGAATGCGCGCCCTTTTTTTCAATCCCGAGTAAAATAATATCATCGGCAACTGTGGATTTCCCTGTCGCCTGATTTGGTGAAAAAAGCAAACTGATTTTCGAGTTCACCGTTACCGAACTGCCGCTACTTTCAATTTTCAAAGGCAATTGCATAATGACCCGCTCATTCATTTGCTGACTCAATTTGGTATCAAGCAAATGTTCCTCTTTTACTACCGAGTTTTTCGGCAATTCTTTAAGCGTATATCTTCCGATAAACGGCTCGTCATTTCCGACTTCGACGGCTTTCCTTAGCGGTAAAAGACTTTTGATGTCCGTCAGAGCAATCTGTTGAAAGGCGAGAATTCCTTTCTCATTTCCGACGATTATTTGTTTGTTTGAAGATATGACCTTGTAGATGGCAGACGGTATCACCGCAAAAAATAGAACAATGACCGCATAGAAAAGAATCTGTCGGTGAAGGCTGAAATAAAACTTTGTTGTTTTTGAAAAGGAAAACTCAAATTTAAGGATGCCCACATTACCGCTCTTAACAACCGACATTGTTTTAGAAGACTTTTCGTTAAAACACTCCAAGATTCCCGCCGCTAATACGTCACTTTCTTCCAAATTATGTTTGTCCTTAAAGTCTTGTATTCCTGTATATCTGTCTTTGCCGATTTCCTTCCAAAATTCGGTATCAACTTTGATGTTGCTCATCTTTTCATCCTGTTTATTACCAATTTTATTACCGATCCGGCTCTATCGGTGTAGTCGAATCACCCGACAACCCGAGTGCAACTATCATTGCTTTGCCAGGACGGAATTTAATAGTTGATTTCGCCGGAATCGTGATTGTCGCACCCGTCGCCGGATTGCGACCTTCACGCGCTCGGCGGGTTGTTTTCACCAGTTTTCCAAAACCCGGAACCGTAAACTCACCTTTTTTCTTTACCTCGCTTAATGCCAAACGTAATAATTCTTCAAAAAGGTGTTGCACATCCGCTTTATTTAATCCTGTTTCTTCTGCCAAACGGCTAACAATCTCAGTTTGGCGCATTTTACTTACAGCCATATCTTCCTCCTCTACAAATTCAACGAAAACCGTAGCTTTATAACACAATCTTTATCGGTCAGGGTCTTTTTCATTGGTTGAATCCCCCGGTAAAGCCTGCATAAGCGTTTCGGAAAATAAATCTTCAAAACTTCCCACTGATTGTCGGCGGCTAAAAGTTAATCCGGTATGCAGTTCACTGCCAAGTTGAACCAACTCACTGTCATCTAAGTTGACCTCATTACTATTGGAAAGATAGTCCAAGGTTTGGTCAATCAGAGTTTGCTTAAATTGAATTTCACTCGGTTTGTCGTTCACCCCGGCTTGTTCGAGCGACTGATTTCTCTCAGGCAATTCGGCACTACCAGTCACGCTTTGGATTGATGTTGAAATAATATTTTTGATGTTATTCGGGTCAATATTCATAACTATTCCTCAACTTTTTTGAAATATAAAAGTTCAAAACTGATTGTCTTTTTTGTGTTGTGAGCAATGTCGCCAATTGGAAACCGATACGGGTTG
>JANMAA010000248.1:0-10118 GCA_031359215.1 Acidobacteriota bacterium
AAGCGATTTACTGAAAGAAAAACTTGGCTTGGAGTGGAAAAAGATGCCATCACAATCAACTTGGCAGAGGTTGATTTCTCAGAACATAGAGGCAACGGAAAATCGTCAGTGGCGATGCGATATTTGCCCAAAAAGAATTATCAAAGAAAGTGGTCGGCAAAGGGGGCGAGTATCTATGGAAATTGCGAGCTAATCAAGGCGGTATCTATCAAATGGCAAAGAAGCATTTTGAGAAAAGAGCAGGTAAATACGCCTTGCAAGCGGTCAGTTTGGAGAAAGGACACGGCAGAATAGATGAGCGGGAAATTCTGACAAGTTTTAGAATCGCCGGAGAAATAGAGTTTCCATATCTAGAACAAGTGTTTCGAATTACGAGAAAAAGCGATGAAGTAAAAACAGGAAAACGAAGTAAGCAAACGATGTATGGAATTACCTCGCTACCTGTCGAAGAGTTTGGAGCCGCAGAGTTGTTGGATTTGACAAGAAAACATTGGGGAATCGAAAACGGCTTGCATTATCGGCGGGACGTAACCTTTAAAGAAGACTCGATTCGGCAAACAACTTCCAATGGTGGCAGAGTGCAGGCAGTGTTGAATAATCTGACCATTGGAATCTTGCGGAAATTAGGTTGGGAAAACATCGCCAAAGCCAGACGTTATTTCGATGCCCAAATAGATGAAGCACTCAGTTTGATAATGAATCCCATAGGAGAGCTACTTTGAATAAGCCCTACGGTATTATCAAAAAATGCGGGGAATTTTTTAACATATTTTGACAATAATGCAATTTGGCATATAATCAGACTTTAGCGGTTGTTATGCCCATGGCAACTGCTGAACCTTCCGATTTTCGTTCAATACCTGCCCGTGTCGGTTTGAATGCCGTCCCTGTCCCTTGGGATGCAACTTTCAAACCGGCACAGCTATTTTTAAATACTGATTTTATTGAGGTTATTTTATGTTGCGAAAAATTTTATCTATTTTAGTTGTCGGTTTATTTACCTTGAACATGGCTTGTTCATCGAACGAATCGTCGAACGCGAACGTCAATGCCGTAAATCTGACTAATACGATTTCGCCGACAAATATGCCGCCCGGTTTATCAACTACGCCGGTGCCATTGTCCGCTAATTCAACGCCCGGAATTCCCGATCCGAAAACCATCGGAGTAAACAACGCAATTAACAGCAATGCGCCGATTCCCGGAATTCCCGACCCGAAAACGATCGGTAAAACGCCGATGCCGAAAAATACTCCGCCGATTCCCGGAATTCCTGACGAAGAAACCTTGAAAAAGCAAATGAAAACCGTGATAAAAGATGCGAATGTCGTTAATATTTCACCAAAGACAGACGCAAATTCAATAAAAACCCCGACCGATCAACGTCCGGTTCGCAAACCTTGATTTACGAACCGATTTATACGATTTTAGAAAAAGCACGGCGAATATTTACTTCGCTGTGTTTTTGTTTTGTATGGAGTATTAATTCGAATATTTTTCAGCAAAATTACCGATAACCGGGATTTTATAAATTTCGCCGCCATATCCTTTGATGGCTGCCATTATTATGAAATAAACAAAAGCAAGGATAACAACTAACATCACCAAACCCAACAAACCACTAACAACAGGAAGTCCGATTTGCGAATCGACAAGACCTCCGACAAAGAAAATAATTCCAAGCGGTAGAGAAACGATTATAGCGGCGACATTTAGAAACAAAACTTGGAAGGCGTGAAAACGCGCGATCTTGTTTGTTTTATCCTGAACAACGACAAGGATACTATAGATCAATCCCAAAGGCAGACCACAGGCAAGATTTCCGAAATAGCAAATCAAAACACCGATTCCCGTATCCAGACCAAGCGCAGTTTTTCCGTTTGAATTTTGCATAATATGTTAAATTTCTCCTTTTTTTAATTTATTTTTTAGTTTAACGTGGAAGAAATCTTTTTGATTTGACGTGAATTTAACACACAAATGTTGTTTTTTACAAGAGTTTGCTAAAGAAAAGTAATAATTTTGTATTTTATTGTGATTTAGAGACTTTAAGTATAGGAAAAGACACCCAATAAATAGAGAGAAACCAAAAATAAACTTTAATCCTTATGAAATGAATTTACCTCTGATTTCGGCTGTGGGCATCATACAAACATCTTTTTTGCCGAAAAGTTTGTAGCGGAATTTGGCAAAAAGTTTGTAGAAAAAATCACGGATAAATTTTGGCACAATTATCAATATATAAAGCCAAGACCAAATGCCATCCAACTTTCGCGTAATTCGCAAACCGGCAGTTGAATGTGTGTAAGCCTTTTCGTCTTCGATCAAAATTACCGAATCGGTTGAGGCTTTGTCTATGTTATGTTTTTCCAGCAAATCCCGGGCGACATCCGATTGAAGCGGCGCAAACTTAAAATAATTTTTTTGGTCATGCGCGATGACAAAATTCACCGAACCGTTACAAAAATTACAAACTCCGTCAAATAAAATAATCGCGCTCATAGATTTTATGATAAGCCGTAAATCTTTAATTGTGAAATTCGGATTTGGATTTGAAACCTTATTTGTTAAAATTCCGTAAAAGAAACTCAAGCAGTTTCAAATTCAAGCGAATTAAAATATAAACACGGTAGTTTTTGGAAAAAATTCACTTATTTTTTTACCTTCTTATATTTTTATTCCATCCGCAAAAAAGTTATGAAAAAATCCAGTTTGCGCTTTTCCGTCGCAATTCTTGCGTTTATAGTTCTAAATCCGTCTGTTTATGCCCAATCGCGCACCGACACTTTTGCCATTACAAATGCCCAAATCGTGACTGTTTCAGGACCGAACATATCGAGTGCCACCATTGTTATTCGTGACGGGTTGATCGAATCAGTCGGCGAAAATGCGAAGGTTCCGGCAGACGCACAGGTTATTGACGGCACGGGTTTGACCATTTATCCGGGACTTTTTGATTCGTTGACAAGTCTCGGACTTCCTGCTCCAACGCCGCCGCAACCGCGCAGTCAAGGTCAACAACCGAATCAACCGGCTTCAAATTCGGTTTATCCTGATGGTCTGCAACCGGAAGAATCTGCCGAAAGGCAAATAAAAGCAGGTGAAGCGCAGTTTGAAACGCAGCGTAATGCGGGAATTACAACGGTGCTGACCGTTTCGCGCAACGGAATTTTCAATGGTCAATCGGCATTGATAAATCTTGCCGGTGATTCGGTTTCGACAATGATTATAAAATCGCCGTTTGCCGAACACATTACTTTTACAACGCTTCGCACCGGCGCGTATCCGACTTCGCTGATGGGAACTTTTTCGGCGTTGCGCCAGATGTTGCTTGACGCGCAGCGATTGCAGACAATCAAGAAAATTTACGATAAAGACCCGCGCGGAGTTAAACGTCCGGCGGATGATAAATCCTTGGAAGCGTTGATTCCGTTGCTCAACGGTGAAATGCCGGTGGTAATGAATGCCAATTCGGAACGCGAGATAATCCGCGCTTTGGATTTGGCACAAGAATTCAAATTGAAGGCAATAATCGCGGGCGGACAAGAATCGTGGAAGGTTGCCGACAGACTAAAGGCACTAAATGTTCCGGTTCTGCTCTCGCTCGATTTCCCGAAACGCACCGCTTCAGCTTCGGCGGAAGCTGACCCGGAAAGTCTGGAACTTCTGCGTCTGCGGGCGGAAACTCCGAAAACTGCGGCAAAATTAGCGCAAGCCGGTGTAAAATTTGCCTTTCAATCAGGCACGATGAAAAACATCGGCGATTTTCTGACTAATGCCGGTAAATCCGTCGAAAACGGTTTGAATAAAAACGCGGCGATCCGGGCGATGACTTTAACTTCTGCGGAAATATTCGGTGTTGATAACCGGCTCGGCTCGGTCGAAAAAGGTAAGATAGCCAATTTAGTTGTGGTCAAAGGCGACATCTTAGCTAAGGATAAAACCATCACGCACGTTTTTGTGGACGGCAAACTTTTCGAGCAAAAGGAAAAACCGAAAACGCCGCCGACTGCGACAACACAACCATCGGCGTTGGCAAATGTCGGTGGAAATTATTCGATCAATATCGAGATTCCGGGACAGCCTTTGTCCGGCACGCTGACCTTGACTCAACAAGGCGCGATACTGACCGGAAATTTGCAGACGCAACTCGGCACGTCCGTCATCAAGGACGGAAAAGTTACGGCAGAAGGTTTCGATTTTGCGTCAAGCGTCGAATTTAGCGGCTCGACCATTGATATTTTTGTCAAAGGCACGGTCAGCGGCAATCAAATTAGCGGAACAATAAATTCTCCGCAAGGCGCGATTCCGTTTAGCGGCACGAAAACGCCGTAATGATTATTTCAAATTGTCAGGATGTTTTGGAAGATAAAAGAGGAAAAATGAAAAAGGCTTATACATTTTTATTTCTAATGTTACTCGTCGTAGCTTCGCCGGGTTTTGTTTTAGCGCAATCGAAAACCGAGACATTAATTCGTAATGCGACGGTTTTGACGGCGGTCAAAGGAACGCTCGAGAATACGGATATTCTCATTCAAAACGGTAAGATTGCGAAGATCGGCAAAAATCTGAAAGCCGCATCAAACGCTCAAATAATCGATGCCGGCGGCAAGTTCGTTACACCGGGAATCATTGATTGCCACTCGCACTCGATGCTCGACGCGATCAACGAAGGTTCTTATTCGGTAACGTCAATGACCCGCACCCGCGATGTTATAAATCCGACGGATATTGCCATTTATCGGGCATTGGCAAGCGGCGTAACTTCCGCTAATCTTTTGCACGGTTCGGCAAATTCCATCGGCGGACAAAACACGGTCGTCAAATTCAAATACGGGCATCCGGTCGAAGACTTTCCTATCCCCGACGCACCGGCGGGAATCAAGTTTGCGCTCGGCGAAAACGTCAAGCGCAGTAGTTTTAATCCGCAACCGGGACAATCTCCGCGTTACCCGCGCACGAGAATGGGCGTGATGGAAGTTATCCGCGACGCTTTTCTCCGTGCCAGAGATTATAAACAGGCGTGGGACGATTTTCGCGCTAAAAAGACGAACATTCCACCGCGCCGCGATCTGGAATTAGAACCTCTAGTCGAAGTTCTCGAAGGCAAACGACTCGTTCATTCACACGGCTATCGTTCGGACGAGCATTTAAACCTGATGCTGATCGCCGATGAATTCGGTTTCAAGGTTGCCACACTTCAACACGGACTCGAAGCCTATAAGATCGCGCCTGAAATCGCCAAACGCGGCACGGGAGTTTCGATCTTTACGGATTTTTGGGGTTACAAGATCGAAGCCTACGATGCAATTCCGTATAACGCGGCTATCCTTTGGAAAAACGGTGTCGTCGTTTCAATAAATTCCGATTCGGATGAAAGAATGCGGCGGCTGAACATAGACGCGGCAAAGGTTGAAAAGTATGGCGGAGTTCCCGAAGAAGAAGCCTTAAAGATGATCACGCTCAATCCGGCTAAACAACTCGGCATTGACAAGCGCACGGGTTCCATCGAAATCGGTAAAGATGCCGACATTGCGATTTGGAACGCGCATCCGTTCAGCGTTTACTCGCACGTCGAAATGACAATGATCGAAGGCGAAATTTTCTTTGACCGCGCTAAAGACATAAGCCATCGCGCCGAACTCGAAAAGGAACGCGAAACACTTGAAAAGCTCGACGTAAATAAACCACCGGGAAGCGGAGGAACTCCACCGGCAATGCCGAAAGAGAAACGGCGGGGCGACCGCGATGATGCCGAATACGGCGACGGAGGAAATCAATAATGAATAAAGAATTGTTCACCGCAAGTATAATCAGGACATTTAAGTATTTATCTGCGTCTCTGCGTCTCTGCGGTTTAATTTTGCTAATAGCTTTGGGCATTTTCGCGCAAAGCGGCGGCACACAGCAGAATCTAACAGGCAAAGCGGGAACTTTCGCCATCACGAATGCACGAATCGTTACGGTTTCGGGAGCGACCATCGAGAACGGCACGGTCATCATCCAAAACGGGAAGATCACCGCCGTCGGTGCGAACGCGACAATTCCGGCGGGCGCGGAACGCATTGACGGCAAAGGTTTGAGCGTCTATCCGGGAATGATCGACGCGGGCACAAATCTCGGTTTGGAAGAGATCGGTCAAGGTGCGGCGGCGACGGTTGACGTTGCCGAAACGGGCGATATGAACTCCAACGCCAAAGCGATTCTCGGCATCAATCCGCATAGCGCACACGTCAACGTAACCCGCGTCAACGGTATTACGACGGTGCTTTCATTGCCGTCGAGCGGAATTGTCAGCGGACAAGCGGCTGTCATCAATTTGAACGGTTCGACACAAATGGAAATGGCAGTTGTGCCGACCTTCGGACTCGTCATCAACTTTCCGCGCGTAACGACTTTCAGCGGCTTTAATCCGTTCACCGGACCGCAAACCATCGAGTTCGGAGATGCTGTCAAACAGCGTGATAAACGGCTCGAAGATTTGAAAAAACTTTTTAAGGACGCGGAAACTTTTGCGAAAGTAAAAGATGCTTACGCGAAAGACAAAACATTGCCTGCGCCGGTTACGGATTTGAAGATGGAAGCGATGATTCCATACATTCGCGGCGAAAAACCGATAATCTTTACGGCGGAACGCGAGCGCGACATTAGCGGCGTGGCAAAATTTGTCGGTGAAATGAAGGTCAAAGGTATTATTATCGGCGGACAAGAAGCGTGGAAAGCAGCCGACGATCTGAAAAAAAACAACATCGCCGTAATTTATACGAACATTCACCAACTTCCCGTTCAGGACGACGATCCGTATGATTATCTCGATTCTGCGCCGTCAAAGATGGCACAAGCCGGATTGAAATTCTGCATCTCGACCGGCGACGGCGGCGCAAACGTCCGCGAACTTCCCTATCAAGCCGGACGTGCCGGTGCCTACGGTTTATCCAAGGATGATGCCTTAAAATCAGTAACCCTTTATCCGGCGCAGATTCTCGGCATCAGCGACCAAATCGGCTCTATCGAAACGGGTAAAACCGCTAACATCGTCGTTACCGACGGCGATCTTTTGGAAGCGCGCACCAACATCAAATATCTGTTCATCAACGGACGGATGCTTCCCTTAACGAGTCGCCACACGGAACTCTACGACGCTTTCAAAAACAGAAAGTAATCGCCGCATCAAAACACCATAAAGCAAAAAAGCATCTCGCTTGCGGGATGCTTTTTTTGTCTGAACGGTCAATGAATAAACAGTCAGCAGAAAATCATACGCACAATGCCGATAAAAGATTCGGCGAAAGATCTCAGCTAAACTGCCGGAAAAGTTTTATTGTCCTTTTTCACATTTTCGTTTATATTAAATCGCACAGGAAACTTCCAAGCTATGAATAGAAAAGAAGCGGCTTCACTTTTAGGTTCGGGTTTAGCTATTACAGGCGGAGTTGTTGCTTCCTTAGCAGTTGGCGATGCAACCGGAACAACTGCTGTAATAGTTAAAGAAGGACTTTCTGCTCTGGCAGGTTTAGGGACGGAAGTTACGGGTTCAATTTTCGACAGTTGTTTTTTATCAAAAACTCCGCAGGAGGATGTCTTAAAAAACGGCGATTTAACGCGGGCAATCGGAAGCACAATTTTCAAACTTTGCGGTGAACTCGCAACTGACACAAACGACAAAGACGACCAAGAATCTCTGCAAAAACTCTCTGAAACTTCGCTTGAAACTTGGGAAAATCTGATAATCGGCGGCGAATATGAAGAAGGCTACGGATTAAATCTTTCAAACATCAATGTCGAAGAACTTACTGCTGAAAAAAGTGTTCAATATCTTGCAGCGAAAGCGGAAAAACTCGATGAGATCGAATCCTTAACTCCGCAGATATGGCAAAATATTATTGAAACTCTTTGCCAAAAAAGACTATGCTCATTATCAACACATAAAAAAGCAGAACTCGCCCAAAAACTTCATCTCGAATTTGCGAGAGCCTTGCGAAGAGTTTTGATAGCAGATTTTGCCAAAGACGGAAAAGCCTACGCCAGTATGCAATTTCGGATTTTAAGTGAAACACTTTATTACACCAAACAAAATTACGAATTAAGCGACAGTATTCTGCCGATTGTTACTGAAATTATCAGAAAGGTTGACGATATAAATCAAAATTCACCGAAAAATTATTCGCTCGAAAATAAAGAAGATTGGAAGAAAATCTTTGCTGATTTTGATTCATTTCGGGAAACGCTGAACAAGGCTTATCAAAACACCGAGATAATAATTGCAAACCAAGCAAATCAAGGTGAAAAAATAGACAAGGTAATTGAGTTAGTTTCACCAAAATCATTTGAATTTTCTAGTCTTGATATTCAGGAAATAAACCAAGCATTTCTTGACATACAAAAAAGTTCCGAAGAGTTTAATGCCGAAAGTTTTTATCTTGCTAATTATCCTGCTCAATGGTGGGGAATTCTCAATAATTTTGACGAAAAGACTAAACTTTTTCACGACGTAAAAGAACAAATAAATGAAAATTTTTATTATGATGCCCCGATTGTTGCATATTTAAGAGGTTCGGGCGGAACAGGTAAAACAACTCTTGCCCGACAATTAGTGGTTGATTTTGTTTTAACTGAAAAAAGCTATGATTGTTGGTGGATTGAATGCCGGAATTTTGAAGATGAAGAATTGGTTTATATCGAAAAGCATCTCAAAGAAATAAATGAGTCCCGAAACCCGACTCTGTTTGTGCTTGATGATTGGAGCAAATTCGATCACCGGACAAAATCAGTCTTCAAAAAACTGTTCGACAGATTGAATAAGACGGGTGGGTATTTGAAATTTGTCATTACCGACAGAAAACTGAACAATTCTGAACTTCCGATAAATCTTTTTTCGCACGAGCCTTACTTTTTTGATAAACGGACGGAATTGGACATTGATAACAACTCAATTTTGCAAAAGGTCTTTGATGTCTTGGGTGAAAATTACAAAGAACTATCAGAGCAACTGTTTTCTGAAGACGAAGTATCAACCGCCAAACCTTTTTTTCTGTTATATGTTTTAATTCGTGTCGCCAAAGACCGTGATCTCTTAAATTATCTTTCTAAAGAAACCAAAAAAGCGGAAAGATATTTCAAAGAAATTGTCGAATTTGACTTAAAACAACTTTCCAAAGATAAAGAAAGACAAGGTTTGGTATCAGCAATCGGTTTCATTGCTTATCTGAGAAAGAAGCACAGCCAAAATATAACCAAAGATGCTTTTTTACTACTTGCCGAAAGATATTCTCAACACAATTCTGCATTTGATTTGATTAATGACTATAAAAATAAACCCATAAAACAATGGCGTGCTGTCGGACAATATCTTTATGCTGAAAAAAGCATTCGCAATAAGCGCGAAGATGCTCCTTATCAAATTACTTTTAATAAAGATGATTTTATTGATGCCATTTTAGAAGCTGAAATCTTTGAAGAATTTATTTCAATTTCCGAATATATTGATGAATATAAAGCCGAGATAGCTAATTTTTTGATTAATAACGGAGATAATACAACTGCATCAGTCCTCGCGTATGTCTTTTGTTATCGAGAAGAAACTCTTAAACATAAATCCCAAGGAATAATCCAAAGACTTTTAGATAATAAAAATAGTCATCATTCATACACGAAAGTTTTCTTTAGGGATGACAATAATTTCGTTTTCGATGAGCAAAAATGGAAATGGATAGAACAATATTTAGGGTTTGCAAAAGGTAACTATTTCTTTCAAATTTATTGCGTAATATGGCTTAAGAGAATTTTCGAAAAGGATAAACATAACTTCTTGATTCGTTTAAACGAGTTAAATGATTTGGGGGCAAATTCCGATGCAGTTGTCAATGCAATTCTTAAAGCAACCGAAGGAAAAGAAAAAATAAATAAAGCCAGTGAATTACTCAGAACCAATAAAGACTATCAAGTTATTTGTGTTTGTTTAGAAGTCATCAAGAATGAATCTGATGCCAAAGAGATTGCCAGAGAATTACTCAGAACCAATAAAGACTTTGGAGTTATTTGTGTTTGCTTAGAAATCCTCAAGAATGAATCCGATGCCAAAGAGATTGCCAGAGAATTACTCAGAACCAATAAAGACT
>JANMAA010000257.1:0-38877 GCA_031359215.1 Acidobacteriota bacterium
GCGATTACGCACACGAAAGTTCTCACTTTTCTGATGATTTTCAACCAGTTTTTGATAATCCTCTTCGGGTAATATTTCAATAAACTTATTCGGCACATTCATATTGCTATTATATTACAATACTTCTGCTTGCCTGCTTAATTATTTTTTTGAATCTTGTCAAGAAAAAATGATTTTTCGCTTGACAAGATTTTTCTTTTGAGTTTTACTTAACAGTGTTAAGTTTTATTTTACTGTTATGGGAATCAAGGAACGCAAAGAAAGAGAACAGGAAGATTTACGGCAAAAAATACTCGATGCCGCGAGCGAAATGTTTGCGAAAGACGGTTACGAAAGCGTTTCGATGCGGAAAATCGCCGACAAAATCGAGTATTCGCCGACGACGATTTATCTCTATTTCAAAGATAAAAACGACCTGTTAAATCAAATTTGCGAAGAAACCTTTAAAAAGTTAATCAAAGATTGGCAGAAAATCGAGAATAAAAACGACGATCCGTTGACAGGTTTAAGCAAAGCGATGAATGCGTATGTCGAGTTCGGTTTGAAATATCCGAATCATTATGAGGTAACTTTTACTAATCCGCTTGCCGATTATCTCGGCAAAGACGAACATCCGTTTGAAGGTTCGATGGGACAGAAAGCATTTGAACACATCGTTTCACAGGTTTTAAAAAGTATGGAAGCGGGACAAATAAAACAAGGCGATGTCGCAACAATAAGTCAACTAATTTGGGCGATGGGACACGGAATTGTTTCGCTTCTCAATTCGCAAAAAGATTTTCCGTTTGTTGATAAAAATTTATTGAGAGAAGGCTCGATTGATATGATTTTTAACGGGATCAAACCTTAAAAAAATTTTGCTCGGCGACTTAACGGTGTTAAGTCAATGTTAAATGTTAAGCGTATATAAAAGGAGGAGAAAAACGATGAAAGCATTTGTAACGGGTTCGACAGGACTTTTGGGTAATAATTTGGTTCGGCTGTTGGTCGAAAAAGGTCATCACGTTAAGGCTTTAGTGCGTTCAAAGGATAAAGCATTGAAGCAATTCGGTGATTTGCCGGTTGAATATGTTGTCGGCGATATGGAAAATGTCGCGGGTTTTGCCGCCGAAATGAAAGATTGTGACATTCTTTTTTACACCGCCGCATATTTCCGCGAGTATTACGAAAAAAGCCGAGATAATTGGAAAATCTTGGAAAACATCAACGTCAAAGGTTCGCTGAAAATCTTGGAAACTGCGGAAAAACAAGGAGTTGCAAAAGCAATTTATGTGAGTTCGTCGGGAACAATCGGAATGAAGGCAGACGGTTCACCAGGCGACGAAAACACGCCGCCGAGTCCATACACGGAAAATAATCTCTATTTCAAAAGCAAAGTTTTAGCTGACAAAGCGGTTACGGAATTTGCTCAAAACAGCAAAATGACCGTCGTGCAGATTTTGCCGGGTTGGATGTTCGGCATCGGCGATGCCGCGCCGACTTCGAGTGGTCAAATCGTGCTTGATATTTTGAATGGCAAACTTCCCGGCATATTTGATGGCGGAACTTCGACGGTTGATGCAAAAGATGTTGCCGAAGCGATGATTACTGCGGTTGAAAAAGGCAAACCGGGCGAAAAATATGTGGTCGGCGGAGAATTTTATTCAGTCAAAGAAATTGCCGACACCATCGCGGAAGTTGCCGAAATTCCCAAACTAAAAATGAATATTCCTAGTTTTGCCATTTCCACTCTTGCCACATTTTCCGATTTATTCAGCAAAATAACGGGTGCAAAATCGCCGATTTCAAAAACGGGAATTCAGACATTGCAGGCAAAATTGACGGTAGATTCGAGCAAGGCAAAACGCGAATTAGGCGCGAATTTCCGACCGATTTCCGAAACTTTAGCAAACGAAGTGCAATGGTATCGGGAAAACGGTTTCGTAAAATAATTTTGAGGAAAAACTATGGCTTCTTTGGCAATTAAAAATTTATTTCACGAAAAAGTGCGGCTCGTCGTTACTTTAACCGGCATTGTATTTTCGGTGATTTTAACGGCGGTGCAACTCGGTATTTTTCAAGGCTTTATTGCAGCTTCGACTGATATTGTCGGGAAATCGAACGCCGATTTATGGATCGTTTCGCAGAACGTAACGCACGTCGAACAAGGTGTCGAATTTTCGGAAAGCAATCTGTATAAAATCCTCGAAATTGACGGTGTAAAACGCGCAGAAAAACAAATCGTTTCGCTCGGCGCACAAATGAAAAAATCGGATGGTTCGGACGAAGGAATTACGCTCGTCGGTTCGGATTTGGACGGCGGAATGGGCGGCGCGTGGAATATTGTCGAGGGAAATTTGGAAGATTTGAAAAAGCCCGACGCGATTTTCGTTGACAAACTCTACGCCGAAAACAAGCTCGGCATCACGAAAATCGGGCAGGTCGTCGAACTCAACAAACGCCGGGCGCGAGTCGTCGGATTTACGAAAGGCATCAGAATTTTCACTTCGCAGCCCGCCGTTTTTACGAGTTTCAAGAACGCACAGAGTTTTCTGAATATGCGCGAAGACGAAACATTTTACATCGTCGTCAAAGCGAAAGCAGGAAAAGATTTAACCGAACTGAAAAACGAAATCGCGGCGAAACTCGAAAACGTCGAAGTTTTAACGCGCTCGGAACTTGTGTATCGGCAAGGTTTATATTGGGTTATCGGCACTGGCGCAGGTATTACAGTATTAGTCGCAGCGTTTTTGGCAATCGTCGTCGGCATCGTCATTGTCGCGCAAACAATTTACAGCGCGACGGTTGACCACATCCGCGAATACGGAACTTTGAAGGCGATGGGCGCGACGAATTTTTATCTTTACAAAATCATCATCACGCAGGCAATCGTCAGCGGTTTGATTTCATTCGTCATCGGCATCGCCGCGTCTCTGGTCATTTCGCGCATCAGTTACGAAGGAACTTTAGCGATTATCGTCAATTGGCAGTTGGTTTTAGCGTTGTTCATCTTGACGATTTTAATGTGTTGCAGTTCAAGCATCGTCGCCATTCGCAAGGCAACTTCGATTGATCCGGCGATGGTTTTTAAAGGTTAATTTTTTATTTGGTCTTCGGTTTTTGGTCTTCGGTCTTTGGTTTTTATCTGTAATTCGAGATGTTTATTTAAAGACAAAATCCGAAAACCGAAGACCAAAGACCGAAAGTAAAAAATATATGAAAGCAGAAACAATTTTTTCGATTGCAAACACGCTTGCGTTGGCAGGTTGGATACTTTTACTTTTTGTTCCGCGCTGGAATTGGACGCGCAAAATCGTGCTGTCGAGCGCGATTCCGCTATTACTTTCGGTTGCGTATTTGGTTTTGATTGTCTTATTTTTCGGACGCGCTGACGGTGGTTTCGATTCGTTGGCAAATGTGATGAAACTTTTTACGAATGAATGGGCGGTTTTGGCGGGTTGGATTCATTATCTGGTGTTCGATCTGTTTGTCGGCAGTTGGGAAGTCAAAGACGCGCAAGAGAAAAATATCTCGCATTGGTTCGTCATTCCTTGTCTTATTTTAACATTTTTGCTTGGACCGATTGGATTTTTGCTCTATCACATTATCCGATTTTTCGCGGCGAAAGGAGAAAAATAATGAAAGAATTTTTTAATAATTTGTGGCAAAATCAACGATCTTTGATGTTGGCGGGTTTCGGCTTTTTGCTTGTTACAGTGATTTTAGCGAGTTTGATGCTATTCGATTCGACGCAGATTTTGGGCATCAATCGCTGGATCAAACCAATCAAATTTTCGACTTCATCGGCAATTTTCTTGCTGACGGTTGCGGTTTATCTCTTTTATTTGAAAGGCTCTAGCCTGTCTCAAAAAATTATCGCGTGGGGAACAATCGCAATTATGGTCGCGGAAGTTTCCTTAGTAATTATGCAAGCGGCACGCGGCACGACTTCGCATTTTAATGTTTCTACCGCGTTTGACGGACTCGTTTATGCAGGAATGGGTTTGATGATCGTTACGAACACTTTACTCATTGTTTATCTGACAATTCTCTATTTTCGCGCCGATTTTGAATTGCCCAACGCCATTGTTTGGGGAATGCGTTTAGGCTTGATTGTCTTTCTAATCGGCAGTATTCAAGGCGGTTATATGTCTTCGCAAATTGGACACGCGGTTGGCGTTGCTGACGGCGGCGCGGGTTTGCCATTTGTCAATTGGTCAACAATCGGCGGCGATATGCGCGTCGCGCATTTTCTCGGACTTCACGCATTGCAGATAATTCCGCTTTTTGCCGTCGCTTTAGTTTATTTTCAAAGCCGCATTTCTATCATCAAACCGACAATTTTTACAGTACTTTTTGCGTTGCTTTATTTTGGTGCATTTAGTTTGTTATTTGTTCAAGCATTGCTTGGAAAACCTTTATTAAAATCAGAAACGAAAGTTTTGCAATCTGTCGTAATTCAGAGCAAAAAAGGATAAAAAATATGTTTGTCGGACATTACAGCGTCAGTTTTTTGGCGAAAAGTTTAGAGAAAACGATTCCGCTATGGGTTTTGTTCATAGCGGTTCAATTCGTAGATATTTTATGGGCAATCTTTGTGATTTTCGGCATTGAAAAAGTGCGGATTATTCCGAATTTTACGAAATCAAATTCGCTCGACCTTTATTTTATGCCTTACACGCACAGCTTGGTCGGTGCGCTTGGTTGGTCAGCGTTAATTTTTGGAATTTATTTTCTTTGGCGACGAAAAAAATCACCGCGTCCGGCGTTTGCGGCTTTACTCGTCGGCTTGGCTGTTTTCTCGCATTGGATTTTGGATTTGATTGTTCACACGTCTGACCTTTCGCTTTACGACGATACCTATAAAATGGGTTTCGGTTTATGGAATTTGCCGCAAATCGCGTTTCCGCTTGAATTATTATTTTTGGGCGGCGGACTGTGGTTTTATCTGCGTTCGACAAAAGCAAGTTCAGCCACCGGACGTTTCGGAATGTTAATTTTCGTGCTTTTTTTAATAATTGTGCAATATTATGCACTTTTTGGTCCCGTGCCTGAAACGACGACTTCATTTTCAATCACGGCGTTGGTTTTCTACTTCGGATTTTCGGGAATTGCGCTTTGGCTTGAGCGTTATCGAGATTGATTGGAATTGGAGAAATTATGCAGACAGCAATTGAAGTTAAAAATTTAGTAAAAACTTACGGCGCGGGCGAAACGGCAGTTCACGCGCTGAAAGGTGTTGATTTGGAAGTTTTTGAAAGCGAACTTTTACTGCTTTTAGGCGCAAGCGGTTCAGGCAAAACGACTTTGATTTCGATTGTCGGCGGAATTTTGTCGGCTACCTCGGGAAGCTGCAAAATTCGCGGACACGAAATCGTCGGTTTGCCGCAATCAAAATTACCAAAAATTCGGCTTGAAAATATCGGATTTATTTTTCAAGGTTTTAATCTTTTTCCTGCCTTAAACACGCAGGAAAACGTCGAAATCGCGCTCGATTTAAAAGGCATTCGCGGCGGAAAAGCCAAGAAACGCGCCGCCGAATTATTGGAAAGAGTCGGGTTAAAAGAAAAATTGAAAACTTTCCCCGCCGATCTTTCGGGCGGACAAAAACAGCGCGTCGCTATTGCGAGAGCTTTGGCGGGCGAGCCGCCGATCATTCTCGCCGACGAACCGACCGCCGCGCTTGATTCGGAATCAGGAAAATTGATTATGGATTTATTGCAGGAACTCGTGCACGAAAAAAGCCGCGCCGTTGTTGTCGTGACGCACGACAATCGAATCTTCGATTACGCGGACAGAATCGTCGAAATCGAAGACGGGCGAATCGGAAGGATGAGGGATGAAGGTAGAAGGATGAATGAGAATTTTGAACTAGCTGTGGCAGTTTAATTGGAGAATTTTTTATGAAACAGACAATTATTTTATCGTCAATCGCAATTTTATTAACAACAGTTTCGCTTGGATATTTTGTTTGGCTTCGTCCGACGAAAATTGAACGAAAAGTTTTGGCGGAACAGGAAAACACAGAACAAAAAAATTCGGCGGAAAACACGGTTGCCGCGCCAGGTGTGGTTGAGGCAATTTCCGAAGAAATTGAAGTCGGCGCGGAAATTTCCGGTAAATTGAAACAGGTTTTGGTCGAAGAAGGCGATCAAGTTGTGCGAGGTCAAACGATTGCAGTTTTGGAAAATTCAGACTTTCAGGCGCAAATTACTGTCGCTAAAACGCAGATCGAAACTTTACGACGACAGAAAGAAACTGCCGAAGCGCGAATTTTGCAGGCGAAAACTGAGCGCACGAGAATTTTTAACGGTTCGCGTCCCGAAGAACGGCGCGAGGCTTTGCAGACCTACCAACAAACTTTGCCGAATGTCGAACAAGCGAAACGCGAAGTGGAAAGACGCGAAAAACTTTATCAATCGGGCGACGTTTCGCGTGAAGAATTTGAACGTGCAAAACGCGATTTGGAAACGGCGCAAAAACAATCAAACGCAATGAACGAAAAATATAACGTCGTCAACGCCGATGCGCGAAAGGACGATTTGAACAAAGCCGATGCCGCGATTTTGCTGGCGGAAAATCAAGTAAATGAATTTGACGCGATGATCCGCGAAGCCGAAGCGCGGGTTAAAACGGCGCAGGCAAATCTCAAAAAAACGATTATTCGTGCGCCGATTTCGGGCGTTATTTTGCGAAAACGCTTGAAAGACGGCGAATCTGTTTCGCCCGAAAATCAAACGGGAATTGTCAGTATTGCAGACGTTTCCGCACTTCGCGTCCGTGTTGATTTGGACGAAACAGATGTGGCGAAAGTGCGAGAAAATCAAAAGGCTTTCGTAACCGCAGACGCTTTCGGCGAACAAAAATTTTACGGAAAAATCGTCAAAGTCGGACAAATTTTGGGTAGAAAAAATTTCCGCACCGAACGCCCGACGGAAAAGGTTGACACGAAAATTCTTGAAGTTTTAATCGAACTCGCACCGAATCAGAAATTGCCGTTAGGTTTGCGCGTTGACGCATTTATCACGACGGAATAAATACTGAAATTATGAGTTTAGCAGTCAAAATTGTGCTTCTCGTTTCGGGTATATTCTTGCTAAACGGAATGCTGACAAGCGTTTGGAAATATTCAAAAATCATGAGTTCGCCCGAACATCAAGCACCTGTTTATGTGGACATCGCGCATCGCACGTCGTTTTTTTACTGCTTTGCTTCGCTTGTTATTGCCAAACTGATTGAGTTTTCGCCGTTTAGCAATTTTTGGCAAATCGTTATCATTGCCTTTCCGTTAAGTTATTTTATTTTAACGGTTATCGGTTATATGAAAGAAGGTTTTTTGAACCGCACGGACAATTTATTTTCAGAGCGAAATTTTATTACAACGTGGTTTATGTATGGTTTGATCGGTGGCGAAATCGGTGGTTTTGCCTTAATTTTAGGCGGTTTTATTTATACACAGTTTTTTGCTATTTAAATTTGACATCAGGCGCGAAAAATGAGAGAAAATATAGGTAAGTAAGCACTTACTTATTAGGTTTAAAATATATGAGCAAGCAGTTATCTTTCAAATTTAATTTAATATCATTCGGTTTTTTATTGACTTTATTTTTCTTGGCAAATTTCAGCGAAACACGCGCCCAAGAAATTACGCCGACACCGACCGTCGAAAATAAAGAAAATCTGCCAAAGGTTGATGATACACAAAACGTCCGACCTGAAAATCTCGAAGGTGTGCCGCAGATTGCGCCGAATTATCAATCGGACGACAAAACTTTGCCCGAACTCGGGCGCGTCGGCGTTGATATGATGTTGCAAAAGCCTTTGACCTTGCGCGAGGCGATTGTGCTTGCGCTTGATAATAATAAAGACATTGAGGTTACGCGCAAAAATGTGCGGATTTCGGAGTTTGATTTACAGTCGGCGCGTGGCGCGTTTCAACCGCGTTTTAATGCTCAATCTTTTTACGAACGGGCGACGACACCGACGGCGAGTTTTTTTTCGGGCAGCACCAACGGCTCAACGACGCAATCGAATTTTACGGGCAATGCGCGTTTTGAAGGGCTTGCGCCGAACGGCGGTTCGTATCGCGTCGAATTTAATAATTCGCGGATAAATACGAGTAATTTGTTTGCGACTTTGAATCCGCAGTTTGCCTCGAATTTGAATTTTCAATATAATCAGCCGCTTTTTCGCGGACGAACATTTGACCAAAATCGTCGGCAAGTTGAAATCGCTAAGAAGAATCTGAGTTTGACCGACGCACAATTTCGTCAACGAACAGTGGAAATCATCGCCTCGGTTCAACGCGGTTATTGGGATTTGACGTTCGCTTTGCGTAATTTACAGGTTCAGCGCGACAGTGTGCGCGACGCGAAGGATCAACTTTCTCATAATCGCCGCTTGGTTGATGAAGGACAACTCGCTCCCGTAGATATTATCGCATCTGAAACGCAGGTAGCGAATTTTGAACAGAATGTTTATGACGCGCTTAACACGGTAACGGTGGCGGAAAACACTTTGAAAAATCTGATTGCCGCAAGTAGAAATGATAGGCTTTGGAACGAATCAATCGTGCCGGTTGACCCGATTGACCTCGATGCGCCGACGACAAGTTTGCCCGAAGCACTCGAAGCCGCGTTGCAAAATCGTCCCGAACTCGATGTCAACGAAACAACCAGGGAAATCAATCAAATTGACCAACGATTTTTCCGCGAACAGACGAAACCGCAGGTTGACCTCGTGGGAAATTATAATTTAGCCGGGCTCGCAGGAACGGCAAACGCTAATGCCAATCCGTTTTCCAACGATTCGACGCGGTTGAAAATCAACGAACTCGTCGGGCGCGTCAACACGCTAAATCCGGCACTTCCGCCGATTTCTATAATTCCCGCGCCCGCGCCGCAAACTTTGCCGGACAATCTGATCGGTGGATATTTCGGTTCGCTCGGAAATTTGGCGGCGTTTCGTTATCCGACATTTCGCGTCGGCGTTTCGATAAGTTTGCCGTTCAAAAGCGAAACGGCTCAAGCGCAACTCGGCAGAACCCTTGTCGAAGGCGAAAGAATACAAACTCAGCGTGAACAGCTCGAACAAAACATTCAGGTTGATGTGCGAAATGCGCTGCAATTTGTAAGAACTGCGGAAGCGCGTTTGCGTTCAGCGGCGATTTCACGCGAAAATTCGCAAAAGCAATACGAATCCGAGCAGCGAAAACTCGATGCGGGACAATCGGACGTTTACAAAGTTTTGGAACGTCAAACCGCTTTGACGACATCCCGAAGCAACGAGTTGCGGGCGCAAACCGAATTAAACAAAGCGATTGCCGAATTGCAGAGAGCCACCGGAAATTCGCTGAAAGCAAATAATGTCGAGGCGCGGTTAAGAAAATAGAAGGTAAATTTATTTCAGTTTAATTTGCCTCTTTTTCTGCAAGTTCCGCCCATCGGTCTAAATCTTTTTCGAGTTTTTCCGATAATTTTTGTTGTTCGGTAAAGAGTTCGTGAACTTTTCCGGCTTCCGAAGCATAAAAATTTAATTCCTTTTCAATTGCGGCTTGTCGTTTTTCGGCGGCGGCAATGTCGGTTTCAAGCGTTTCGAGTTCGCGTTTTTCTTTGAAGGTTAATTTGCGCGATTCGCTCTGAGATTTTTGATCTGTTTTCGGTTGCTGCTTTTCGGCTGCCGCTTTTTTTTCTTCGGCTTTTTCGATTTCTTCGCGCTCTTTATATTCCAAATACGCGCTGTAATCGCCCGGATATTCTCTGATTAACCCGTCGCCTTCAAAGCGAAAAACATTATCAATCGTCCGGTCGAGAAAGTAACGGTCGTGGCTGACGACAATCAATGAGCCTGCAAAATCATCCAGATATTCTTCCAAAGCGATCAGCGTCGAAATATCCAGATCGTTAGTCGGTTCGTCCAATAAAAGAACATTCGGCGCGTCCATCAAAATTTTGAGCAGATATAATCGCCGCCGTTCGCCGCCCGAAAGATTGTTGATGAAAGAATACTGCGCGGCTGGCGGAAATAGAAATTTTTCGAGCATTTGTCCTGCCGTAATTTGAGTTCCATCAATAGTTTGCACATATTCCGCCGTTTCGCGGATGTAGTCAATAACACGCTGTTCGCCGTCTAAGGAACGGCTTTCCTGATCGTAATAACCGATGCGAACGGTTTGACCGATTTCGATTTCACCAACATCCGCCTTAATTCGTCCGGTTATCATTTCGAGCAAAGTCGTTTTGCCCGAACCGTTTGCGCCGATAATGCCGATGCGGTCATCGCGTTTGAGCAAATGGGTAAAATTATCAATCAATTTTTGTTCGCCGTAAGATTTGGAAACATCGCGGAGTTCAATGATTTTTGAGCCCAAACGCTGTGCGCCGATGGCAATATCAATTTCCGATGCGGCTTTTTCCTTCGGTTGAGCTATCAAATCATAAGCCGCATTGACGCGCGATTTCGACTTTCGCGTGCGAGCCTTTGCTCCGCGCCGCAGCCACGCGAGTTCTTTTTTGACGAGCTGTTCGCGCTTATGTCCTTCAACCGCGCGAAGTGTTTCCTGTTCTTCTTTTTTCTCCAGATAATAAGCGTAGTTGCCGCTAAATTTTTGCACCGCGCCGCGATCAATTTCAAAAATAAAATTTGTTACGCGATCAAGAAAATAGCGGTCGTGCGTAACCAGCAAAAGTGCGCCCGCATAACGCGCCAGATAAGTTTCGAGCCATTCAATCGTGTCGGCATCGAGATGATTGGTCGGTTCGTCGAGAATCAAAATATCGGGTTTGAAAATAAGCGAATGAGCGAGTGCGACACGCTTGCGCTGTCCGCCCGAAAGAGTTTTCATTTTCGCGGAAGTATCGTAAATGCCGAGCCGGTCAAGCACGATGCGGGCATTTGTTTCGATTTCCCAACCGCCGCTTATTTCGAGTTCGTGCTGCAATTCGGAAACTTTGGCAAGCGATTTTTCATCATTTTTTCGGCTGAGATTTTGACAGGCGATTTCGTAATCACGAAGGAGTTTCATAACGCCCGAACTTGCCGCAAAAATCGTTTCCAAAACATCGGCATTTTCATCTATCGGCGGATTTTGCGGCAAATATGCCAAAATTTTGCCCTGTGTGCGCGTAACTTTTCCCGCATCAGGCTCTTCTTCACCGGCAATCACGCGTAAAAGCGTCGTTTTACCAGAACCGTTTGCGCCGATAATTCCAATCTTATTGTTTTCTTCAATACCGAGCGTGACATTTTCAAAAAGCGGCTTGATGCCGTAATTTTTGCTGACATTTTCAAGTGAAATAATGTTCATATTAATGCTTTTGCTAATCTTACAGCATTAAAATTAAAAAAGCGTGATGTCGTCCAAATGACTGCATTACGCTTAATAAACTGGTAAGATTTTGATTTTACCGGAAGTATATTTGGTCAAGATTTACCGAGTAAATAATTATTGTTGTGAACTTGCAAAAAAGGCTGGAGCAATTCGATGGTTTTGCAACTTGCACCGCGATTTTTATTCATTACATTGAAGGCATTTTGAGCTAATTCTTTTCGTTTCTCATCATTCCGCAAAAGGCTTAAAAAGATTTCAGCAAGTTTTTGCGGAACTTCTTTTTCATTTAATTGCGGCAATTGAATAAGTGCTTTTTGTTCTGCCAATTCCTTAATTATGCCGGCAAAGTTCGTCGTGTATGAGCCGGTTACAATCGCCTTTTTTTCAGCCGCCGGCTCTAAAACATTTTGTCCGCCGTGCGGAATCAAACTTCCGCCGACAAAAACGATTTCCGCCAATGGCAAAACAGAACGTAGTTCACCGATACTGTCGAGCAAAATTACCTCGGCGGCTTTATCTCTTCCTGATTCTTCCTCAGAGCGCAAAACCCAATCAAAACCCGAGCTCTTTACCAGAGCAGTTACTTCCGAAAATCTTTCGGGATGGCGCGGAGCAAGCAAAAGACGCGGCAATTTGTCCGGCGAATTTTTCCAAACATCCTTAAAAGCCTCGATAATCAATGCTTCTTCCGGCTCGTGAGTGCTTACTGCGACAATTAACGGCGCAGATTGTTCAATCGCAAACCGCCGTCGAAACTCTTTGGTCAGTTCTATTTCGGCTTCATCAGTCGGTTGGTCAAACTTAACATTTCCCGTAACCTTAACCTTGCTGCTGCGAATGCCCAAATGTGTAAGCCGTTTAGCATCAGCCGCATCCTGCATCAATGCCAAATCGACATAATGTAAAACACGGCGCATCATTTTCGGGATCAGTGAATATCGGCTGGCGGATTTTTCAGAAAGTCTGCCATTGACAATAAACACACCGGCACCACTTTTATTGGCTTCGCGCATAAAGTTAAACCAAAGTTCGGTTTCCATTATCAAAATGACATTTGGCTGAATATTTCGCAAAGCCCGCCTTACTGAAAAACGCCAATCAAACGGCATATAAAAGACGAGTTCCGCGTCATCGGCAAAAACTTTTTGAGCCAACTCCTGACCTGTTTTGGTAGTGGTTGAAACGACAAGGCGATAATTGGGAAAATCTTCGAGTATTTGTTTGATCAAAGGACGCGCCGCTTGTGTTTCACCTACCGAAACGCAGTGAATCCATAAAATGGGTCGGTGATCCAATTTAAAATGCGGCAAATAGCCTAATCGTTGCCAAAATCCGTCAGAGTATTTACCTTTTCGCAGAGCATCGAAAAGAAATCGGGGCATCAAAAATATAAACCCGAAGGTTAACAGGATGCTGTATAAGAAAAACATCTTAGTTGTTATTAAAATTGAATTGTGTCATAGATTTCATACGAAAAATCATCCGGGACGCAAGACTTTTAACTTCCTAATTTTACTTTACTCTCTCTATATACTTCGATTCGGTCGGATTTACCCGAATTTTTTCACCCTCCGTGATAAAAGGCGGCACAGTGATTGTTACACCGTTTTCAAGCGTCGCCGGTTTATTCGAGTTGGAAACGGTTGCACTCTTCAAAATCGGATCGGTTTCCGTAACCGTCAAATCGAGCGAACCCGGTAATTCAATACCGATTGGCGTGCCTTCGTAAAATTCGACTTGCAGTTTCAAACCCGCCATTAACCATTGCGCCGCATCCCCTAGTTCGTTTTCGGTCAATGATACTTGCTCGTAATTTTCCGAATTCATAAAATGATGATGTGAACCGTCGGAATAAAGATATTCCATTTCGTGCTGTTCGAGCATCGCTTTTTCAATCGTATCGTTCGCCCGAAACCGATGCTCGAATGAACTTCCTGTCATCAAATTTCTCAGGCGGGATTGAACCATTGCACGAAGATTGCCGGGCGTGTGGTGACGAAATTCCATCACCTTACACGGTGTTCCTTCAAAAAGTATTACCATTCCTTTACGAATATCATTTGCTGACAGTGCCATAAATATTATTATATCTCCAGATTTTAAAATTGCTTGATTTTATAAAATCTTAGTTTATTTTTGACTTGCGGATTTGTCTAGTCATTAGCGAAAGGCATTTGAGCGTAATAAGAGTTTTATTAATGTTCCGACAAAATTATCTAACCGTAAAATCACTTTGTAACCGGTTCAAAAATAGCGATAATGACCGATGATTTTCCAATCGAAAATTCTATCTTCCGATTGTGCGCCGCCTCCGATATTGTGAATTATAAGATAGCGTTTTGTAATTTCGCTGTAAATATTTGAAACGAGCCCGATGTGCGTCATTCCTTTCCCGTCCAAATCCCACGCAACCACATCGCCCGGTTTGTAGTCTTCCGCTTTATCGGTAATCGGCAGAGATTTTCCCTTGCGCGTAAAAAATGTTTGCAGATTCGGCACGCGCCGATGGTCAATGTTCGTGTCGGGTTTCGGCAAATTCCACTTCTTCGGATAAACCGCAAAATTCGCCGTCATATCTTCGTGAACTTCCCTTTGCAGATCAACATCCGCATTGCGAAAGGCGCGAATAACGACATCCGTGCAAACGCCTTTTTCAATCGGAATATCGCCATTCGGATAAGGAATGACAACATATGCCGGATCATAATTTTTCGTCAAATTTGTCTGCTCAACCGCACTTTCCAATAATTTTTTGATTTCATCGGGCTGAATTTCAGAAAGTTTCGGCTTGGCGGACGTTTGAGAAAACAAACCATTGGGAGAATCTTGTTGGGCAAGCGTCGAAACATCTGTCCGACAAGCAAGAAAAAATATAGTCAAACAAAGCAAAAAAGCGCGAATGAATATTTTCATAAGTTTTCTTCAAATTATCTTGCTCAACTTGACTCTAATCCAAGTGGCTTCTTAAATTGTGGAGCATTTCTTTGCCGCTCAATTTGAAGTTGGCGTAGAAAATTTATTAGACTCGCAAAATAAACAGTTGTTACAAAAATGCCTAATAAGCCGATTTGTCTAAACAGGGCAATATCTTCAACCATTTCTTGCTGATTTTCGACAATTTGTTGTAAAACTTCTTCCTGTGTTGAGTTTTCTGTGTTAATTTTTGAGTAATAGCCTGCAGTTGGAAAGAATAACCAACCAACACAAATCATTACGACGCAGTAAATACTCACAAATTTGAAATTCCAAAGCGACTTATAAAACTCAGAGAGTTGAGTGTCGCGTTTAAATTTAGAATTGAAATAAAGTTTTACGGAAACAAAAGCAATTCCTAAAACTAAAACAACGTAGAGTAAAATTAACTTTGTTTCAAACATATTCTTTTCTTGTTTTCTTAAACGTCCAAATTCTTCACATCAAGCGCGTTGTCTTCGATAAATTTGCGGCGCGGTTCGACTTGATCGCCCATCAAAACCGTAAAGATTGCATCGGTTTCAATCGCGTCTTCAATGCGGACTTGCAAAAGCGTGCGACCTTCGGGATTCATCGTTGTTTCCCAAAGTTGTTCGGGGTTCATCTCGCCCAAACCTTTGTAACGCTGTATCGTCAAATCTTTTTTCGCGGTGTTAAGAACTTTTTCCAGTAAATCCTGCCGCGAAGCGATTTCTTCCGATTTTCCGTTTTCGCCGAAAATAAACGGTGCAGGAAATTCGGCTTCCAACTTTCCTTTGAGTTCGACGGCTTTTTGAAATTCGACGTAGCTCGCCATATTCCAATCAAAAAGAAGCGTCTGCCCGTTGGAAAATGTAATTTCGATTTCTGCCAGACCGTGTTCTTCATCCGTCATTAATTCTGTTTTATAACCGGCGGCGGCAATTTTACCTTCGATATTTGCAATTAGATCTTCCTGTTCAAAAATCTGCCGTAGTTTCATCTTTTGAATTGTCAAAACACCGTCTTTGCCGCTAAACGCCTCAAGAATAACATCCAAAAGTTTTTCATCATTATTCAAACGACGGGCAAAACGGGTAAAATAACGTCCGTATTCTGTTACTTGTTCAAGCAGTTTTGAAAGTTCGCGTCCTTCATAACTCCTGCCATTGGCAACGGATTTGAGTTCGACATCATTTGTTGCCTGTTTCATCATATAGCGCAGCATCGAGGTTTCATCTTTGATATATTCCTCTTTCCGAGCGCGTTTTACTTTGAAAAGCGGCGGTTGGGCAATGTAAATATGACCGTTTTCGACAAGCTCCGGCATTTGCCGGTAGAAAAACGTCAAAAGCAAAGTTCTGATGTGCGAACCATCAACGTCCGCGTCGGTCATAATAATCAATTTATGGTAACGCAATTTTTCGATGTCGAAATCATCTTTGCCGATTCCCGTTCCCATCGCCGTAATCAACGCTTTAATTTCGCCGTGTCCGAGCATTTTGTCAAAACGCGCCTTTTCGACGTTCAAGATTTTACCTTTAAGCGGCAAAACCGCTTGATTTTTGCGGTCGCGCCCTTGTTTTGCCGAACCACCTGCCGAATCTCCTTCGACAAGATAAAGTTCCGATAATGCCGGATCTTTTTCCTGACAATCGGCGAGTTTTCCGGGCAGAGTCGAACTTCCCAAAGCACTTTTGCGGACAATTTCACGCGCCTTTCGCGCCGCTTCACGCGCCCTTGCCGCATCAACCGCTTTTCCGACGATCTTTTTGGCGACGTTCGGATTCTGCTCGAAATATTCGCCTAGTTTTTCGTTTAGGAACGATTCAACCGCGCCTTTAACATCAGAATTGAGTTTGCCCTTCGTCTGACCTTCAAACTGCGGCTGAGGCAATTTTACGGAAATAACCGCGACCAACCCTTCGCGCACGTCGTCGCCCGAAAGCGAGGTTTTGAAATTTTTCGTCAAACCCGAACTATTGGCATAATTATTAATCGTCCGTGTAATCGCGCCACGAAATCCTGAAAGATGAGTTCCGCCGTCAACCGTATTGATATTGTTGGCAAAACTAAACACTTTTTCGTCGTAACTGTCGTTGTATTGCATCGCAATATCAATCGAGAGATCGTCGTTAATCAACTCGAAATAAAGCGGTTCGTCGTGAACCGGACTTTTATTTTTATTCAAATGTTTGACAAATTCGGAAATTCCGCCTTTGTAAAAAAACTCGTGTGATTTTTCCGGTTCTTCACGTTCATCTTTGATGAAAATGCGAATACCCTTATTCAAAAACGCTTTTTCGCGCAGACGTTCGGAAAGTTTTTCAAAACTGTAAACTTCCGTATCGAAAATAGTTCCGTCCGGTCTAAATGTGATTTTTGTGCCGCGTCTGGTTGTTTTGCCAGTTTGTTTGAGCGGCGAAGCCGTAATTCCTGCGCGAAAGTCCATTTCGTATGTTTTGCCGTCGCGCCAGATTTCCAATTGCAACCATTCGCTCAAAAAGTTGACACAAGACACACCGACCCCGTGCAGACCACCGGAAACTTTATACGAATTAGAGTCGAATTTGCCGCCCGCATGAAGCACGGTCAAAACCACTTCCGCCGCCGACACGCCGAATTGTTCGATAATGCCGGTGGGAATTCCGCGCCCGTTATCAATCACCGTAATCGAATTGTCCAGGTGAATAGTTACTTCGATTGTGTCGCAATAACCGGCTAACGCCTCATCAACCGAATTATCTACAACTTCATAAACGAGGTGATGTAAACCGATGTCGCCGGTTGAACCGATATACATAGCCGGACGCAGACGCACCGCCTCACGCCCTTCTAAAGCGGTAATTGAACCTTCATCATAATCGTCTTTATTGTTTTTATTAACTTTTTCTTTTGGTGTAGCCAATTTTGTTATTCCTCTATTATTAAATTTTACTTAAAAGTTGCTGATATTTTACCATTTTTTCGCAAATTTAGACAGTATCAAAAAGTAATAAACTATTGAATTTTATTGAATTTTTGCCGCGCCGTTTTCGATTGTAAAAATTTCCGCGCCTGAGCCGAAAGTTTCGATAAAACTTTCTTTGGAAGTGGTTACAAAAGTTTGTGTTTTATCTTGCAAGAATTCCAAAAGTTGCCCGATGCGTTTGTAATCCAATTCCGCATCAATATCGTCAAGCAGAAAAAGCGGATATTCCTGATGCTGTAGAAAATAAACCGAAATGGCGGCAATCTGCAAAATCAGCAACGCACTTCGCTGTTGACCGGACGAACCGTATTTTCGCAAATCATAGCCGTCAAATAAAATATCCAGATCGTCACGATGAGTTCCGAGCAAGGCATAACCGGCACTTAGTTCGGCTTGCAGACGCAGCTTCAAGCGTTCCTCTAAAAGCGCGGAGAAATCCGACAAATCGCCTTTGCCTTCGAGCGATGAAATATAGCGAATCGTAATTTCTTCTTTGTCGAAAAGTTTTCTTTCCAAAACTTCCTGCAATCTTTCGACATAACGAAGGCGCGCTTTGTGAATGCGCGTCGCGTGAACAATTAGCTGTTCATTCCAGGGTTCGAGCAGTTCGGCAACTTTTTCGAGTGAAAATTCGTTTGTTTGTGCCGATTGAAGAAGCGAATTCTTTTGCCGGATAACGCGGTTGTAATCGGTCAAGGTTTGCACGAACGGCGGATAGATCGAAACAATCCCGCCGTCTAAAAACTTGCGCCGATGTTCAGGCGTTCCGCGCACTATTTCCAGTTCGCTCGAATTGAAATTAACGGCGTGAAGTTGTCCTAAAAATCTTTGAACTGTTTCTTTTTTGTTGTTGACGGATAAATTTTTTGTGTTTCCCTGCAAAGCGACTTGCAAAACACGATTAACATCTTCGCCCTGATGCACACGCCCGCGCACAAGTGCTAAATCTTCATTAAATTTTACCGCTTCCTGCAAACGTGCGGTTTTGAAGGATTTAGTTGTCGCCAGTAGATAAATTGCTTCCAACCAATTAGTTTTTCCCTGCCCGTTCTCACCGTAAATTATGTTAAGATGTTTTCCACAGATAATTTTTCCGTTCAAATTACGGAAATTTTCCGCTTCCAAAGTTTCGAGCAACATACAACTATTTTAGCATAAACGGCAACAAAGATTTCCTCGCTTTTTGGGAAATAAATATAATTAAGAATTTGTTTTAAACTGGTTGTTGTGTGTTAAATTACGAGTCCTTTGTATAAATCCAAACAAGTAAATGAAAATATTAGTCCGTATCACTTTGTTTTTAATTTTTTCGATAGCGATTTTCGGTCAGACATCAAAAATAAAACCGCTTGCCGAAACTTTTACCGCAACATCCTTAGACGGCAGAACATTTGACCTTCTTCAATTAAAGGGCAAAGTTGTAATGATCACTTTTTGGACGACAAGATGCACGATTTGTGCAGCAGAGATTCCGAAACTTAATCAGCTTGTAGCAAATTATCAGGGGAAAGATGTCGTTTTTCTCGGTTTGACGACGGATAACGAAATGAAGGTGCAAAATTTTATCAAAAAAAAGCCGTTCACCTTTAATTTGCTTCCGAACAGTTTCGGTATCTTGTTAAGATATGCAGAAAAAGATGGTAACGGAAATATAAATATGGGTTATCCGACACATTTTCTCATCAATCAAAAAGGCGAAATCGAGTTCAAAACAGACGGGTTTGATAAAACGGAATTACTCGATGCACAGATAAATCGGCTTCTGATGCGGCATTCGGTTACTGAATAATTCTTCAAATCGGCAGATTAATTTTCAAATTCTAATTTTGCCAGATTCCAAAGCGAATCCATTTCTGCCAAACTTGCTTCTTCCAAAGATTTTTCTTTCCTTTTCAACTCTGCTTCGATAAAACCGAATCGCCGTCGAAATTTTCGATTTGTTTTTTTCAAAGCGGTTTCGGCATCAACTTCTAATTTCCGCGCCAAATTTAAAACAACAAACAACATATCGCCGATTTCTTCGCTGATTTTTTCAGACGAATTTTGTTTGATAGCTTCATTTAATTCACCAACTTCTTCATCCAATTTATCAAAAATCTGCTTTGTGTTTTCCCAGTCGAATCCTACCTTCGCCGCTTTTTTCGTAAGTTTTTGACCTTCCAAAAGTGCCGGAAAACCGAGCGGGACATCTTCTAAAATCGATAATTTTTCTTTTTCGATTTTACCGGACGCTTTGCGTTCATCTTTTTTCAATTCGTCCCAATTTTGCAAAACCTCGTTAGCTGTTTCGAGTTTTTTATCGCCGAAAACGTGCGGATGGCGAAGGACGAGTTTTTGCGTTACACCGCCGACAACCTCATCAATCGTAAAATCGCCGCGTTCCGCCGCAATCGTCGAATGAAATACGACCTGCAAAAGCACATCGCCGAGTTCTTCGCGTAGATTTTTCGTGTCGCCGGTTTCATC
Organism: Acidobacteriota bacterium; assembly: GCA_031359215.1. Lineage (GTDB taxonomy): Bacteria > Acidobacteriota > Blastocatellia > Pyrinomonadales > Pyrinomonadaceae. The sequence goes on from JANMAA010000257.1 coordinate 19,677, forward strand.
GGCTTCCTGAATCGCGTCGAGGGTTTCGTGTGATTCTTCCAAAAGATATTGGGCTAATGATGCGTAAGTTTGCTCTCTGTCCCAAGGGCAACCACCGGGCGCACGAAGCCTTGCCATTACTGCTGTAAGTTCGTCGAATTGTTTTGACATAAGTTTGAGAAATTCTAAATTTGCTTTGTTTTATTCAATTTCCAAGCGGGTTCGGGCTTCCCAAAATTCCGGGTAAAAACGCTTGGTTAAAGTGGTTTGCAAATAACCTACGCCTTCCGAACCGCCGGTTCCCATTTTGCCGCCGACAGTTCTTTCGACCATTTTGATATGATAATAACGCCACTGCGAAATAAGTTCGTCGTGTTCGATCAACACTTCCTCGAGTTCAAATTCCTCAGCGTGTTGTTCGATGTTTTTGATAATTTTTACAACCGAATCGACGCGGTTTTCAAAATTATCAACCGCAAATCCGCGTTCTTTTAATAAATCAAAATAAACATCGTGCAAAGTTTCATCACCAAAGCGTTTTTTTAATCTTTCAATCGCAAATTCCTCATCAAAAAACCGCATCAGTTTTTCGTCTTTTAAGCCTGACAGAAATTCGATTTCACGAAACTGCGTTGATTGAAAGCCACTTGCCGGTTTGAGTTCATCGCGGAAAAGCAAAAAATCGTGCGGTGTCATCGTTTCGAGAATTTTAATCTGGGCAACTAAAACTTTTTCAATTTCACAGATGCGCCGCAAGTTACGAGTCGCCCTCATTAAGCGTCGTTCCTTAATATATTCAATCGTTGCATCGAGTTCGTGCAAAATCTGCTTGAACCACAACTCATAAGTCTGATGAATAATGATAAAAAGCAATTCGTCGTGTTTTTCGGGCAAAGCAAGCCGTTCCTGCAATTCGATAAGTTGCTGAACCTTTAAGTATTTGTTGTATGAAAGCGATGCCTTACCGCCATAGTTGCTCATATTTGATTTTGCCGCAAAGGTGTCTTTTATATTCGTTTATTAAAGGTTTTATGTCAATTTTTACGAAATATTACAAAGAAGTTAAAAAAGTTCTTGACAATGGACGAACTTTCCGTTAAATTTTCCATCGTTCTATCAAAAAAACAACATCGAAAATTAGCCCCGAAATCTTGCAGTTTAAGATTTTCTACTTGTTAGAAAATGAGTTTTCTTGCATTTGTATTAATTCACGTCAGGTCCGGCTGAACTAATCGGCTCGATTGCAGGTGGATTTGTGCTTTTTGTCTGCGTTTTATTCAAAACGCTTTCGGTCATAGAACTTAAAACTTGAACATAGAAAATGTTCAAAAAATTAAATTCACTGAAGTTTGTAGGAGGAATTAGAAAAAATGTCAAAAACAGTTGGTAAAGTCAAATGGTTTAATAATGCAAAAGGTTACGGGTTTATCGAACAGCCCGGTGAACAGGATATTTTCGTGCATTACAGCGCGATAGAAGGCGACGGTTATAAAACCCTAGCGCAGGGACAGGATGTAGAATTTGAAGTTACAAATGGTCCGAAAGGTCCGCAGGCAGAAAACGTGCTGAGAGTTTGAGCGGTAAAAAAATCTAAGCACGGTTACTAAATAAAAAAGCGACCTTTTGCGGGTCGCTTTTTTATTGAAATTATCTGTCAATCAGGCAATTTCCTCGCCTTTTGCTTTTAATAATCTACGCCACAGTTCGCGGTAGGAATTGAAACGTGAAACTACCGTATTGAATTGAAATCTTTGCGCGAAAGACAAATTTCGGTCGTCCATAATACGTTTGATATTCGATTCAATCCGTGCGCGTGCTTCGAGCGGCGGACGTTTGGTGCCGCCGTTAAAATAAATATCGAAGTCTATTTTCAGTTTGCGAACATCTTCTTCGATTCGCAAAATGTATGCGTCAGTATTGGCGATGTCATCCTGCTTCGATTGTTCCTGCCGATATAATTTATTGCCTACCAGTGCCATTTTTACAAAACCCCCCTTAAACTTTATGAAAATTACTAACCATTTAAAGCAAATATTGATAGCTGCATTTATTCCGTAATTTTGGACATTAAATCAGGATTTCGTGAATTTAAAACACACAAAGATATACTTATTCCCATAAGCAGATAAAAAACCATCGCAACCTCCGAATCGCCAAGACTGTAATTAAATAAACTGCTTGTAAAAAACCCGATCAAGCCACCCAAACAACCGAGAATAATTCCGCGTGCTTGCCAATCGTCGGAGGTGCGGTTTTGCCAAAGCATTTTTGCATAAATCCACATACTCCAAAGCCACATCAGAAGCGCGGGCAAACCGCGTTCGACTATTAATTGCAAAGGTGTCGAATGAAAATGTCCCTTCGGCAGTTTGCCGTTGTCGAATAAATGCCATTCTTCGGCGTATCGTTTGGTCGAATCCATTCCAACTCCAATAAAAAAATTGCGCGGATTGCTTGTCCATAAATTAACGCCTTCCTGATAAATCGTCTGTCGGTATGTAACCGACGAATCTGTTTTATCGTAAATTCCAACCTGACGATTTTCCCGCAAAAATAAAAGTCCGGCTAAGGCAAGCGGCAAGATAAATGCTAATAAAGTCAGCATCAATTTGCGGTTTCCGTTCGCAAATACAAGGCTCAATGCCGAAACCAAAAGGGCGATTTGGGCGGCTCTTGTAAAGGTCAGAGAAAGCGCAATAATCATCGCAACAAGACAAAACAGTAAAAGCAACTGCGGCGTTATTTTTTGATTTTGATGCTTATTTTTACCTTTGCGGAAAGGAATCCCGTATTTTTCAAGTGAGGCGATAAACAAACCTAGCACCAATGAAGCGATTAGCTGAAGCACTTCGGCGTATGTGATGATCTGCCCGTAAAATCCGGCATATCGCCAATTTTGCCCGTGTTTCCAATTACCAATACCAAGTTTTTCGAGTGAGTTTGCGCCGTTGAGCAGATTTTCGCGTTTTATCAAAACCGTAAAATAATTCGGAGTGCGAAAACATTCGAGAAAAGTAATTTCATTTTTTTCAATTTCCGTAACCAACTCGTCCGGGTTTCTGATTTTTTTTCCGTTGACTTCAACAATCGTGTCTCCATCGATGAGAAAAGAAGTTGTATCGCCTTCAATCTTTACCCGCAAATCATCAATTGTTATTTTCTTTGAACTCTTATATTCCAGATATAAGTCGTGGTTAAAATAATTGCCGTTTGCAAATAAACTTTCGGCTTTGATGTCCAAAACTTCCACGCCGCGCCCGCCGATTCGCTCGATCGGCGACCAAACTGCGGCTATCATAGATGAAAAGATCAATGCAAAAGCTAAAAATTTGGCACTGCGAAGAGTTCGCACATTGTTAAGGACAAAATAAAAAATCAAAAAGAGTGCCGCCCCGCGTAGTTTGCCGAGCGAGATGTCAGGTGCGTAAGAAAAAACCGAGGTAATTGTCGTCCAACCGAAAAAAGCCCACAAAGTAATATCAAGCGGCGTTCGGACAAATTTTGGACGCGGTTTGAGGAACAGACGAATTACCCACGCCAACATTCCCGAAAGCCACGCTATTTGTGTTGCGGCAATCGAATTCGGCGCAGCCAAAACCATCAGAAATAAAAAAATAAACGCAATGCGTTCGAGCCAACAGGCAAAAAGGTTTTCAGTTTCGATGCCGCTGATTTTGTCAATTAGACCGATAAGGTTTTGCATAGAAATTTCTTAACCTTTACTTTTTGCCTTTCGTTTCAGATTTTTCACATTTTGCTCTATCCAGCTTTCGGCTTTTTCAAAACAGGCAAATTTTTTTTCGTTGCGGCGAAACTGCGGTGTATGATTATAACGTCTGCCGTTACGATGTTCTGTCGGGTGAAAAATGTGGAGCATTTCGTGAAAAACAACAAATTCCACCACATATTTCGGCGTATTTTTATCGTCTAAAGAACGGCTGACGGCAATTGTTTCGTGTGTCGAATCGTGATGTCCCAAGATGCGGTAAGTTTTTCGCACCGACCATGTAAGAGTCGGCTTAGCGAGTTTATTATCAAAATAAGTCCGGTTCAACTTTGTAAAAATCTCGTCCAAATCATAAACCTCGCCTCTCGCTGTGGTAATAATTTTTCGCCCTTTAGTGCGTTTATTTTCTCTTACTTTCTCGCGCAGCGACTGATTTTTTATAAATCCGCGATACATTTCTAATATTTGTAGAGGAATTTTTTTGCGAAGCAGTTTAGAAACTAAAATGCACGCCAAAGCCTTGTGTGCATTGAACGGCATATCACGACAGACTTCGGCAAGCCTTACATAGACCTTACCGTCACGAACACGAATCGTATGATTAATCCCGATATACGGATAAAAGCTAACCTCGATTTCGGGCATATCGCGCCCTCTGTCTAAAGTTTGAAAGAATTCCTCATAAAAAATCTTGATTTGTTGAAGATGTTCGTTCATAAAAAATGTTTGGCATAGCTAAACTAATAAATATTGACAGACACAGAGCGAAAATGCTATCAATTAAAGCAGTAGCATACCGCTTTCGGTTGGTGTGCATCAAACTCACACCCGGTAAAGATGTCTGCTCTTGATTCAAATCAAAAAGTCGAGAAAAAATCTCACGTTCCCGATAATCGCGGGCAAGTAATTCTTTCAGCTATTATCAATGAGCATCTCGTCAGCGGCGAACCGATTGGCTCGAAAATCATTGCGGAAAAATTTGCCAGTGTTTCCGGGTTGAGTTCGGCTACTATTCGTAACGTGATGGGCGAATTGGAAGATTTCGGACTGCTCGAACAACCGCACACTTCTGCCGGACGAATTCCAACCGATAAGGGTTATCGTTTTTTTGTTGATAATCTGCTCGGTGTTCTCAGTCTTTCAAACGAAGATTTGCGAATGATAAACGAGGAACTTGGTCTTAGTGAAACAAATTCACCGGACGCGCCTGACAGATTGATGGAAAAAACCTCGCATTTACTCTCTGCTCTTTCAAATAATGTCGGAATTGTCGTTTCGCCTTCTCTGGCGAAAGATCGTTTGCAACATATCGAGTTCGTAAATTTGTCCGAAAAGCGAATTCTCGTTATTTTGGTTTCTGCGCCGAATATCGTTCACAATAAGATAATTCGGCTCAAGGAATCGTTTACAAATGACGAACTTGAACGGACGGCACGTTATTTGAATGTCGAATTCGGCGGCAAGAGTTTAGCAGAAATTCGAGCGGAAATTTTGAAATTGATGCACGAAGAAACCGCGCTTTTTGACAAATTACTGCAAACGGCGATGATTATTTGCTCGCAAAGCATTGAAAGCGAAGCGGATAATCTCGGCGATATTTATGTTGACGGCACGTCGAATATTCTGACAAAACGTGATTTTGCGGATATGGAACGTCTGCGCCAACTTATTCGCACGATTGAAGAAAAATCGCGCCTCGTGCAGATTCTGACCGAATGTATTGCTCGTGACGCTTCGCTTCGAGGCAAGGTGCAGGTCGTTATCGGAAGCGAAAACTCTGCTTCCTCTTTGCAAAACTGCACGCTAATCACTGCACCATACCGCATCGGTAACAGCGAAGCAATGGGCACTTTGAGTGTGTTGGGTCCGACCCGAATTGAATATGCCAGAATGATTTCGATTGTCAGCTATGTGGCAAAAATCCTCGAAAAATTAGTGATGCAGGAAAACTCGAAAATTTAATTTACCTATAACTATTATAAATGAACCCCGATCAAGATTCACAAAATATGGAAAACTTTCAGGAGGAAATCGAGTTTGACGACTCTCTTTCGATCGATGATTTTATCAAAGAATTAGAGGCGAAAGAAAAAGATCTTCACATTTCTTCCGAATTAGTCATTGAAGTCGAAGAAAGCGATTTCGATGATACTAATACTCCTGAATTTCTAATACCCGAACTGCCTGTCCAAATTTCCGCCAAAAACAATCAAATTAATCTTTCGACTGTCCCCAATAACGAGTTTTTTAATAAACCGGAAGCCAATAAATTTCAAAACGAGATTTTAGCCTTACGGGACGAACTCGCCAAAATGAAAACTCAACGCGTCGAATTATTTGAAATTTCACGCCGTCGGCAGACTGATTTTGACAATTACAAAAACCGCACAGAACGTGAAAGAAGTGAAACCTTTCGCAAACAATTAGGTAATTTAGCCGAGAAAATATTGCCTGTGCTCGATAATTTGGATCGGGCTTTGGATTCGGCGGATCATTTTTCGGAAGAAAAACTGCCTGATTTTCAACAATTCTTTGACGGCATCGTCTTGGTCAATCAACAACTCAACGAAGTTTTGGCAGGTATGGGTGTGCAGCCGATTGCTTCGGTTGGTGAACTTTTCAATCCTTATTACCACGAAGCTGTTGCTACTGAAGAAAATGAAAATGTCCCGCCTCACACAATCACGGCAGAACTTCTGCGCGGCTATCGAATTGACGATCAGGTTATTCGTCCCTCAATGGTTAAAGTTTCTAAGAATCAAGAATCCGGTATCGAAACTCAGGAATCCAATTGATTAGATTGAGATTCTCTTTTCTTTCGACTAAACGCGTTCGATTCTCCACTGATAAAAAATTATGAGCAAAGTAATTGGCATAGATTTGGGCACCACCAACTGTTGCATCTCCGTTTTGGAAGGCGGCGCAGTGCAAATAATCTCGAATAAAGAAGGCGGCAGAACAACGCCTTCGGTAGTAGGTTTTACGGAAAAGGACGAGCGGCTAGTTGGACAAATCGCCAAACGGCAGGCAGTTACGAACGCGGCGAATACACTCTATGCGGTCAAGCGGCTGATCGGGCGCAAATTCGCTTCGCCGGAAGTCGAGAAAATGCGCGAAACCGTGCCGTTCGAAATAACCGAAGCCCCGAACGGCGACGCGCATATTCGTGTGCTTGACCGTGTTTACAGTCCGCCGGAAATTTCAGCGATTGTTTTACAACGCCTGAAATTGGCGGCTGAAGAATTTTTGGGCGACACGATAAGCGAAGCAATTATTACTGTTCCGGCTTACTTTGACGATGCACAACGCCAAGCCACACGCGACGCGGGAAAAATTGCTGGTTTAGAAGTTGAACGCATTATCAATGAACCTACAGCCGCAGCACTCGCATATGGCTTCGGCAAAAATAAAAGCGAAAGAATCGTGGTTTACGATCTCGGCGGCGGAACATTCGATATTTCGATTTTGGAGATCAACGACGGCGTTTTCGAGGTTCTTTCAACTTCGGGCAACACATTTTTAGGCGGAGAGGACTTTGACCAACGTATTATCAATTGGCTGGTGGATAATTTTATCAGAGATAACGGAATCGATCTGAAAGGCGACAGACTTGCCCTGCAAAGACTGAAAGAAGCGGCTGAAAGAGCTAAATGCGAACTCTCTTCGGTTATGGAAACAACCGTTAATTTGCCGTTTATCGCGGCTGACACTTCCGGTCCGAAACACATTAATACGGTTTTGACACGCACTCAATTTGAAGAACTCGTGCAAGATTTGGTCGAATCTTCGGTTGAACCGTGTCAAAAAGCTCTGTGGGATGCGAAACTCCAACCGTCGGATATTGACAAAGTTATTCTCGTCGGCGGACAAACTCGTTCACCGATTATCTTAAAAACTGTAACTGAAGTTTTTGGCAAAGCACCATCGTCGGAAATCAATCCTGATGAAGTTGTCGCTATGGGAGCGGCGATTCAGGGCGGCGTGTTGACGGGCGATGTCAAAGATATTGTTCTGCTTGACGTTTTGCCTTTGAGTTTGGGACTGGAAACACGCGGCGGATTATTCGTCAAACTAATCTCGCGCAACTCGACGATTCCACTTAAAAACACGATGACCTTTACAACCGTGGTTGATAATCAGCAAACAGTGGAAATTCATATTATGCAAGGCGAACGGGAGATTTCGAGCGCGAACCGCAGTCTCGGAAAATTTGAACTTGTCGGTATTCCTCCTGCTCCGCGCGGCGTTCCGCAGATTGACGTAACATTTGAAATTGATGCCAACGGCATTGTCAATGTTTCGGCAAAGGATAAGATGACCGGACTTGAACAAATTATGCAGATTACACCATCTTCGGGACTCGCGCCTGATGAAATCGAGATGTTGATTATGGAAGCCGAATCGTCAGTGGAGAAAGATCGTCATACAAAAGAATTAATTGCCCAGCGTAACCGGCTTGATTCGCTCATCAAAAATGCCCGAAAAGTAATGATCGAATATGGAAAAGCATTACCGATAGATCAGCAGAAAACAATAAACGGCGTTTTGAAGGAAGCTGAAGTATTGATTGAATCAGACGATAGCGGCACACTTAAAATGGCTTTGATCAGGGTTGAAGAAACTGCCAACAAACTTACGGAAACTCTTATGGCAACGGTTTAATTGAGAAAAGTTGCGTATTTATCTTTCACCTGCTTACTTATTTCCGGGAGGTTTCTCCCTTGAATAATATTTTGTGTTATCGCACAATTAAAGAACGTCAGTTCAAAAAATTGGACTGGCGTTATCTTTATTTTGGATTTCAGATTTCGGAATTGAAAATCTGAAACTTGAAACCTGAAAGTTGTAATTTATGAAACGTGATTATTACGAAATTTTAGAAATAAGCCGGACTGCTACCGAAACTGAAATAAAAGCCGCTTACCGCAAACTTGCGATAAAGCATCATCCTGACAAAAATCCCGACGACCATACGGCGGAAGAAAAATTTAAAGAAGCGGCTGAAGCTTATTCTGTTTTGTCCGATGCTCAAAAACGCGCGGCTTACGACCGATTCGGACACGCTGCGGCGGGCGCGGGCGCGGGTGCAGGTGGTTTTAATGCGGGTTTTACCAATATCGAAGACATTTTCGATTTGTTTAATTTAGGTGATATTTTTGGCGGACAACGTAGCAGTTCAACCAGAACATCGGCACAGCGCGGTTCAGACCTGCGCTACGATCTGGAAATTACGCTGGAAGAAGCCGCACTCGGTAAAGAGGAAAAACTCCGCATCCCACGACTTGAAAAATGCGATGAATGTGATGGCAAAGGAGCGGAAAAAGGAACTGAGCCGGAAGCCTGCATAACTTGCGGCGGAAGCGGACAAACGCGCTATCAGCAAGGCTTTTTCTCAGTAATGCGGACTTGCCCGAATTGCAGCGGCAGAGGACAGTTCATCAAAAATCCGTGCAAACAATGTCGCGGCGCGGGACGCACCGAAAAGGAAAAAATGTTGGAGATAAAAATTCCGGCAGGTGTCGAAACCGGTTCACGTCTGCGCGTCAATGGTGAAGGCGAAGCGGGTGTAAATGGCGGACCGTCAGGCGATTTGTTCGTTATCATACACGTTGCCGAACACGAAACTTTTGAACGGCAAGGCGCAAATTTATATTCGGCGGTGCCGATTTCGTTCGCTCAAGCCGCACTTGGTGCGGACATTGAGGTGAAAACTCTCGATGGTGAAGACAATCTAAAAATTCCGGCAGGAACGCAAACCGGCACCGTTTTTCGCCTCAAATCCAAAGGAATGCCTGCCCTCGGCGGACGCGGACGCGGCGATTTGTTTGTTGCCGTAACATTAATTACGCCAAAAACTTTGACCAAAGAGCAGCGCAAACTGCTTGAACAACTCGCTGAAATCGAAGATATAGATTTTCGGGACGAATCTTTTATGGATAAGGTGCGGAATATTTTCGGCTAAATTCCAACTTACAAAATAACTTAAATGTCCCGACTGCAACATAAATTTGCCGGGAACGTCTGAATATTCAGATAATTAGAATATATCGTTTCCTCGCCGATTTATGTTGCAGTTCTTCAATATTTTGAGGTCAACCATCGTTTATTCGCTTTTCTTAGCCGGAAATTTAATAAATACCAAGCCGGATTTCTGTTGCTCTATGAGTCCGGTTTTTATTTTTCTCAATGTCAGATTGCAACAATTACGCATTGTTTGTTAATATCACGGTTTGTCCAAGCTGACAAATAAATACTATAATAAGACACAAATCTTCGATAAACAGGAAATAAAAGATGTTAAAGTTTTTCAAACGAATGGAAAGAACACGCAATTTTGTTCTTCTCTTTTTTGCCATATTGATGGCACTCAGTCTGATTTTATTTTATGCACCGACGCGCGGCGGTCTAAACAATAGTTTGGTCAGCAATGAAGAAACGGTGGCACAGGTCGGGAAAGAAAAAGTGACGGTCGCTGATTTAGCGATTCAAAAAGACAATATGAGTCGATTGGGTCGTCCGTTGCCCGCTAAATTTTTTCTTGACGGAATGATTCGTGAACGAATTGTCCGCTTGGAAGCTGAGCGTGTCGGGTTGTTAGCGACTGATGCTGAAGCTGCAAGTTATATTCGCAAACAAAATAAATCCGAAGACGGAAAACCTTTTGATCAGGAAAATTATGAGAAAAACGTAGCCGAACAATTCGGCGGCGTTAAAATTTTTGAGCAAGCCGTTCGGGATGAATTAAGCGGAAAAAAACTTCAGGCATTTATAACATCGGGTGTGATGGTTTCCGAGGATGAGGTTTTAAATGATTTCAGACGAAAAAACACGAAGTTTGATCTATCTTACATTCCTGTCAGCAGTGCTGATTTAGCACAAAGCATCAAACCGTCGGACGAGGAATTAAAAGCCTATTTCGAGCAAAACAAAAAGAACTATTTTATCAATTCACCGCAAAAGAAGATTCGCTATGTTTTTTTGGATACTTCTAAAATCGGTGAAAAACTCAATATTTCCGATGAAGAATTAAAAACGGAATATGACAAACTGCCCGATGACAAGAAAAAAGCAGGTGTCGAAGGTCAGCAAATCGTCTTGCGGGTGGCGAAACCCGAACTGGATGCGGGAGTATTGGCAAAAGCCAATGATTTAGTTACGCAAGCCCGCGCCGATGGCGGGAAAATTTCAGCCGATGCTTTTGGCGAACTTGCTAAGGGTCAATCCGAAGACGCTAAAACCGCACCGCTGGGCGGAAAATTATCGGGTTTAGTGCGCGAAAATCCGAATAATCCAACCGATCCTTATCAACGTCTTTTAGCTATGCAACCGGGCGAAGTAACCGAACCGATTAAGTTTCAGGAAAGATATTTCATTTTGCGGCGCGGTGAAGCGGTTCCAAAAAGTTTTGAAGATGCAAAAAAAGAAATCGAAGTAAGTTTGCGAAATCGGCGTGCTTATACCGTTGCCGCCGAACTCGCGCAAAAAATTGACGACCGATTGAAAGAAGTCAAAGACGTGCAGAAAGTTGCCGAAGAATTTGCCGGACAAGCGAATATGAACGCTAAAGATATGGTGCGCGAAACCGGCTTTGTCAAACCGGGTGACGATGTGCCGAACATAGGTATTTCACCGCAATTTGAGGAAGGTATTTCCAAACTTGAAAATCAAGGTGATATCGGAGATAAAATTCCGGTGCAAAATGGTTTTGCGATTCCTTTCTTGGTTGATAAACGTGCGCCTCGCGATGCTGAATTTGATGAAGTAAAGGCACAAGTTACCGAAACCCTTAAAGTTGAACAGGCACGGACAAAGGTCGAAGAAATTGCTAAACAAATTGCCGCTGCCGCGAATACGGCAAACGGTCTTGGTGCTGCCGCGCAAGCCAAAGGTTTAAAGGTTAAAGAGGCGAAAAGTTTTATCTTGGGCTCACCGCTGGGTGAAGGTCCGAGCGCAGCCACTTCGGAAGCATTGGAAGATGCGATCTATGCATTAAAATCGGGTGAAGTTACCAAAACCCCGGTAAAAATTAATGACAACTGGTATATTGTCGGATTGAACAGCCGCGAAGAAGCTGATATGACTGATTTTACCAAACAGCGCGATCAGCTCATCGAAACCAAGCTCAAGGAAAAACGGGGTAAAGTTTTCTCCGATTATCTTGCCTCAATTCGTCACGAAATGGAAGCAAAGGGTGAAATCAAAATTTTCAAGGAAGCCCTTGATAAAATCGAAGCTACTCCCGAAACAGAAGAAAACTAGAACTTAAGAGTCAATCCTCGTATCAAATGAGGCAAAATATCAAAATTCTATTAGCCGACGACGATCCTGTATTGCGTCGGCTTTTACCTTTAAAAATAGCGGCTAATGACTTTGATTTTCTGGCAGTTGAAAGTGCAAAAGAAGTTTTGCAGATGCTCAAGGAAGAAGATTTCGAGGTTATATTGCTCGATGTAAATTTACCTGATGCGTCGGGTATAGAGATTTTATCATCCATTCGCAAAGTAGAAAATGCGCCTGAAGTCGTGATGATAACGGCGGATAAAAGTTTGGAAACCGGTATCGAAGCAATGCGTCGCGGTGCCTACGATTACGTTACAAAGCCCGTAAATTATACTCAGATCGAGGCGATCATTCGTAAAGCAAGCGAAAAACATCAACTTATCCGGCAAAACAAACAACTCCGCGTCGCTGTTCATCAACAGATTAAATATGCAACGGTCGAGCCGATTTACAAAAGCCCTTTAATGCAGCAGGTTTTTGCTCAAGCAAAGACCATTGCCAAACTCGACACGACGATATTTATCACAGGGGAAAGCGGAACGGGAAAAGATGTTTTGGCACGATGGATTCATTCGCATAGCCTGCGCGGTGATTTACCGCTGGTTGCCATCAATTGCGGCGCGTTACCCGAAAATCTGTTTGAATCGGAATTTTTCGGACACGAAAAAGGTTCTTTCACCGGCGCAAATGTGCAGAAGATAGGACTTGTCGAAGCCGCTGACGGTTCGACTCTTTTTTTAGATGAGATCGGCGAAATGCCTTTGCCGATGCAGGTTAAGCTACTTCATTTTTTGGAAAACGGTTCATTTCGCCGGGTTGGTGCAGTCCGCGACCGGCAATCCGATATGCGTGTTATCGCCGCCACCAACAAAAAACCCGAAGAAGAAGTTAAAGCAGGAAACTTTCGTGCAGATTTATTTTATCGGCTCAATGTTATTTCGTTTTATCTTCCGCCCTTGCGTGAAAGACGTGAAGATATTTTCGCGCTGATAGAGTTCTTCTTAGAAAAACTGCGGGTGCAATTTAATCGCCCGAACCTGAAACTTTCCGAAACAGCAAAAAGTAAACTGGAAAATCACCCTTGGCACGGAAATGTCCGCGAACTTAAAAATACGATGGAACGCGCTACCGCCCTGTCGCCAACTGACTCTATCGAGGAAATTTACGGATTATACAATGAAAGTCTAATAACTAATTCTCAACTGATAATTCCCGAATCGGAACCCGTAAAAATCGCCGAACTTGAAAAACTTCACATTCTAAAAATCTTGAATCAGGTCAGCGGACACCGCGAAAGAGCCGCCTCGATGCTTGGTATTACTTCACGGACACTATATCGAAAACTCAATGAATACGATTTGGATAGCTGACATTTTGTCATATATCTAAGTAATTTTCAGACAAAATGTCCGACCTAATTTTACCCGGTAAAATTTCAAAATCGACGAAACATTTTCTAACTATTGAAAAATAAAGTCTTATAGTTTACTTTGAGGCTCAATAATTTTTGGCACACCGATTGTATTATGATACGAAGGGTAAGGACGTTTTTGACAGAAAATCTTTTTGGGGGCAGAAGCATTTGAAGAAGAAAACGTCTTTTCCTAAAAATTGTAGGTTAAGAAATTATGACTTGCTAAGGTTTTGGGGAAATCCTTAGCAAGTCATAACCTTGTAAGTTAAGAAATTAGCTTACAAGTGAAAATGCGGAAAAATGGGGACGGGGGTAGCCCATCTGTCCGCAGGCTCAGTCTCGTTGAAGACCCTTCGAGACTGAAGCATTTTTTTTTGTTTGTGGACAAATAAACTAATAAACCGTTATCTTTAAAGGCAAATATGTTTGCAGAAATAAGAAACGGGGAGTTGTGGCAAAATAGAATCATTCAAAATGATCTGATTTTGAGTTCGATAACCGAAGGAATTTGCGTTATTGAAACAACGGGAATTGTCACTTATCTGAATTCTTCGGCGGTAAAAATGTTTGGGGACGAAAGTTCAAATTTAATCGGGCAAGATTACGAAAAAATTCTTTTTCAGCGTGATGAAGAAGTTAAAAATCTGACTTGCCCGATACGTTTTGTGCTAACCGAAGGTGAAATTTCTCACGTCAACACGGAAACTTTTTTTCGGCGCGACGGCACGAGTTTTTCGGTTGAATATGTTTGCGTCCCGCTTATCGAAAACAAACAGATTATTGGCGCAGTTATTACGTTTCAAGACATAACAGAACGCCGCGAGATAGAGGCGGCAATTTCTCAGGCACGGATTTCAGCCATAGAAACCGCCAATACCAAAGCCGCTTTTCTGGCAAATATGAGCCACGAAATCCGCACTCCGCTCAACGGCATTATCGGCACGACCAATCTGTTGCTTGATTCTGATCTAAGCAAAGAACAATCTCATTATGTGGAAATGCTCAAAACAAGCGCGGATTCACTTTTTGAAATAGTCAATGATATTTTGGACTTTTCAAAAATCGAAGCCGGAATGCGTGAACTCGAAGCAATTGATTTTGACCTCTATCAAACCATCGAAAGCACGGTCAATTTTTTTTCAATTTTAGCTCGAAAAAAAGGCTTACAAATTAGTTTTAAAATCAAAGCAAACGTGCCGACAAAACTACACGGTGATTCCAATCAATTACGACAAATCTTAAATAATTTAATCGGTAATGCCGTCAAATTTACTGAAAAAGGCGACATTGACATAGAAATCACCAGCCGACAAGAAAATCAAAATCAGGTGTTACTTCATTTCGCCGTTTCCGATACAGGCATCGGAATTGACGAACCGGCACAGGCAAAACTCTTTCAACCATTTACGCAAGCGGATGTTTCTACCACTAGAAAATTTGGCGGAACGGGTTTGGGCTTGGCGATTTGCAAACAAATCGTCGGATTAATGGAAGGTGAAATCGGGGTAAAAAGTGAACCGAAGAGAGGCTCGTGTTTTTGGTTCACGGCAACTTTTCAAGTTCAAAGTCCGAAGTTCAAAGTTTCCCCTGAAACCTTGTCTGAAAATTATAAAGACCATAAACAAACGATAGAAAACCAATCGCTAAAAATATTAATCGCCGAAGATAATCCGATCAACTGCGAATTGACGCAAAAAATGCTCGAACAAATCGGATTTTCAACCGACATTGCTCAAAACGGATTAGAGGCGGTTAAAGCAGCGGCTGAG
This sequence comes from Acidobacteriota bacterium, assembly GCA_031359215.1. Classification (GTDB taxonomy): domain Bacteria; phylum Acidobacteriota; class Blastocatellia; order Pyrinomonadales; family Pyrinomonadaceae. The sequence goes on from JANMAA010000257.1 coordinate 34,846, forward strand.
CAAAATTACGATCTCATTCTGATGGATTGCCAAATGCCCGAAATGGATGGATTTGAGGCGGCAGTTACAATTCGACAACAAAAGTGCGGGGGAAATTCTCCGAAAATTATCGCACTTACCGCAAATACCGCAACGGGTGAGCGGGAAAGATGTTTGGATGCCGGAATGGACGATTATTTATGCAAGCCGATAACCAAAGAAATTCTTTCTAAAACTATCGAAAACCATTTTCAACTAAAAAATTTAAAAAAATCTCTTGACTTAAAACAAGAATTGGTTCAACATCGCTTAACAAAAATAATTGATGCGGAAACGCTCGGAAATTTTTTAGAAATAGAATCAAAAGGCGAAGAAAATTTTGCCGTCGAGATGGTTGAAATCTTTTTTAATCACACTGAAAAACGAATTCTCGAACTAGCCGACGATTTACAAAAGCGTGATGCCGAAGCCGTTAAAAAAAAGGCGCACAGCTTGATCGGAAGCAGTGGAAGCATCGGGATTTCGAGTTTGTCAAATCTGTTTGAGAAATTGGAAAGTTCTGCTGAAACGAAAGATTGGGATCAAATAACAAATCATCTTTCATCTATTTCGCAAAAATTTGAAAACATCAAGCGGGAAGTTTATCAGGAATAATTTTTGAGAGAAGAAAGAAAATGAAAGCCGAAAAGAAAACCAATACTACCGCCGAACTACCCGAAGACGGCAACATTGACAAAATCAGGGACATTCTCTTTGGGGTCCAGGTGCGCGAATTTGATCGCAAATTTTCACGACTCGAAGACCGCCTTGCTAAAGAGATTTCCGAAACGAGAGACGAAACGCGCAAAAAACTCGATGCGCTCGAAGATTTTATCAAAAGCGAGGTGAAAGCCCTGACCGATAGACTCGGAAACGAACAAAATTCACGCGCTGACGCAGTTCAGACATTATCGGTTGAAATGAAGGATTTGTCGCATAGTTTTGATAAAAAAGTTTCTAACATCAACGAGCAAACGGCGAAAAGCGAAAGCGATTTGCGCCAACAAATGCTGACGCAATCAAAAAATTTAACCGACGATTTGCAAAAACGCCACAACGAAATTATGGCGGCACTCGAACGCGAGTCAGGCGAACTGCAAGAAGACAAAGCCGACCGCGCCGCGCTCGCCGAATTATTTACAGAAATGGCTCTGCGACTGACCAACGATTTTAAACTTCCGGAAACAGAGTAGTAGGTTTCAGATTTCAGGATAAAACTTCGATTGAACTTGAAATTTGAAACCTGAAGCCTGAAACTTGAAGCCATAAAAATGCCGTCAAGTGTTTTGAAAAAAAAAGTTTCGTCAAATGATGAAGAACTGCCCGAAATTTCTGTGACCGAGGCGGAACAAATTTTGCTTGACGTTGCCGAAACAAATCAGCTTGATGAACTGCGGCGGATTTTAATTCAGCCTAAAGAAGTCAGCAATGTTTTGCCGACGGCGGTCATGCAGAGTTCACAGACCGACAATCAGCTTGCCGAAGCGACCTTGCCGATTGTCGAAGACAACATCCGTGAATCCGTCAAACGCAATCCTGAAAAATTGGCTGAGGCACTTTTTCCGGTCATCGGTCCGGCGATTCGCAAAGCGATTGCCGAAGCATTAAGCACGATGATGCAATCGCTAAATCAGACGCTTGAACACAGCATTTCGCCGCAGGGTTTGCGATGGCGAATGGAGGCGTGGCAGACGGGAAAACAATTTAGCGAAGTCGTTTTGCTAAATACTTTGCTCTATCGTGTCGAACAGGTTTTTTTGATTCATAGGGAAACCGGACTTCTGCTTCAGCACGCCTCGATCAGTGCCGATGAAAATAAGGAAGCCGATATGGTTTCGGCGATGCTCACGGCAATTCAGGATTTTGCCCAGGATTCGTTCAAAACCAGCGAACAAGCAACACTTGACTCGCTTCAACTAAACGAACTTTCAGTTTGGATAGAGCGCAGTCCCGATTTGATTCTAGCCGCCGTTATTCGCGGAAATGCACCACTGAACCTACGGCAAATGTTTGACGAAGCGATTGAACAGATTCAATTTACGCAAAAGTTTGAACTCACGAAGTTTAAAGGCGATGCGGAACCTTTTGATAAAACACGTCCTATTTTGCAAGAATGTCTGCAAATTCAGAGCGGCGAATCAAAAAAAAGTGGAGCTGTTAAACCGCTAAATGTTTTGGCAGGAATAGTGGTGCTTTTGATTTTGATTTTCGGATTTTTTTACATACGCGACTCTTGGCGTTGGTCAAATTTCGTAAGTCGTCTAAAATCGGAGCAAGGAATCGTCGTAACTGATGCGGAACGCGGTTGGCTGACACATTCGATTGCGGGATTGCGGGATCCGTTGTCGATAAATCCTGAAAACATTCTGGCTGAATATAATTTTGATAAAGATGATGTCCGGCAAAACTGGAAAGCATTTCAAGATGCAAGTCCGCAATTTGTCATAAAAAGAGCCGAAAAACTTTTGAATCCGCCAAATACGATGAAACTGAATTTTGAAAACGGAGTTTTGATCGCCAATGGCACGGCTTCCGTCGTGTGGTTTGCGGAAGCAAAAAAACTTTCGACGGCATTGTCCGGTGTCAGTGAATTCAAGATCGGACAGGAAAGTTTCGAGCTACTAACAAATAAAATCGAGGCGCAGACTATAAATTTCAATTGCAACACGACGGATTTTGCGGAAAACCAAAATTTGACCGATTTGGGGAATAATGTCGAAAATCTAAGTAATTTAGCTGTCTCTGCACAAAAAAAATTGCAAATCGAAATTCTAGGACACGCCAGCGATAGCGGAACAGAAGAAATCAATGGTAAAATCAGCCGTGAGCGAGCTGAAAAGGTCTTGTCGGAGCTTTTAAAATCGAATGCTCCGGGTGAATCGAATTCACTTACATTTAAGTTAGTCGGACTTGGCGCGGAACAAAGCAGTGAAGATTGCAAAGTTACTTTCAAAATCACACTCGAATAGAAATGATTCAGAAAAAAATATGTATGTTGGGCGCGACGGGCGTTGGGAAAACAAGCCTTGTGCGCCGTTTTGTCCAGAGCATTTATTCGGAAAAATATCACACGACGATTGGTGTTAAAATTGACCGGAAAGTATTGAATGTCGGGGATCAGGAAGTCGGACTTTTGTTGTGGGATTTGCAGGGTGAAGACGGGGAATTTATGATTCGTCCCTCATTTCTACGCGGCGCATCGGGTTATCTGCTGGTTCTGGATCTAACGCGGCACGAAACACTCGTAACGGCATTTTCGATTCAAAAAATGGTCAAACGCGAAGTCGGCGATCTGCCGTTTATCGCGCTTTTTAACAAAAACGATTTAACCGAAGCCGTCGAAATTACGGACAGTGAATTACAAATCGTCACGCAAGAAGGCTGGCAAATGTTGCGGACAAGCGCGAAATCCGGCGAAAATGTCGAAGAAGCCTTCCTCAGTTTGTCGAAAGCGATGCTCGAAACAAATTGACGCTTTCCGCATTTGCGAGTGCGTTATAATTTTACTAAACTAAAAAGGTTTTCGCCCTTGTAGCTCAACGGTAGAGCGCGCGGCTCATAATCGCTCGGTTGCAGGTTCGAATCCTGCCGAGGGCATTCAAAAATTATTAAAGGCAATCCGCCGGGATTGTCTTTTTTGATCTTAATCAAACACCTTCAAAACCGCTTCGCCTTTGATAAATATTTCACCCGACTGATTTTCGCAAATCATTTCAACCGTGATAACAGTTTTATCCTGACGAATATTTTTAATCAATGTCTTTGCCATTACTGCCTCGGCGGTAAAAACAGGCGCAACGGATTTCAGCGTCTGACCCGGATAAATCAAACCTGTGCAAATTAAAATGGTATTATGTGCAAAATTTAGCAAAATCCAACAGTTTTTCTGCGTTCTTTGAGTTAATAACTCAAATGAGAACACAAAGAAGGTTAAGACTTAGAGCAAATTTGAGGTTAATGTCTGGTTATAATTCAAGGGCAGAAACCCGCGCGGGAGCAAGGGTGCAAATTGTG
>JANMAA010000279.1:0-13943 GCA_031359215.1 Acidobacteriota bacterium
TAATGCGGTGATAATGATTCCGGCATTCACGCAAGGAACATTTATGCCGGTAACGGTAACCTTCATCCCGATCGATCCGAATCAGCCGGTAGATTTCACGCTGCGAGCGGCAAGCACGTTCCACGCGGCGAATATCAGGGCACGATGCGGAACTCCACCACCGCCGATTGCAGAGCAAAAGTAAGCGAAGGCTTGCGGTAAAAAAGATGCAGTCAAGTTGTCTAAATCAAACAACTTGACTGCATCTTTTTGTTATGTGAAGTCACACCTCAAATTTTGGGAATGACGAACGATGCTTTTTCTTCAGATACGCTTGTGATATTGATTTTCATACTTAATTGACTGTGGTTTCCAAAATAATTTCGGGAAATTCCCCGGCAAATTGTTCACGCGGTTTTGAATCGATCTCGCCGCGCAAAGGACGTGAACCGACATTCGTTTTAAATTTGCCGTTATCGTCGTAGAGCCGCCGATATTGCGCCGAATTTCTGATAATGCCCTGCACATAACCTTTTGTTTCGCGGAAAGGAATTTCTTCGACAAATTCATCCATCTCCGACGGCAGAGTTTTTTGCCATTGACCGACCCGACCCGGTCCGGCATTATAAGCGACGGCGACAAACTCCGTTCGGAAATATTTGTCGTATTGGTCGCGGATATATGCCGTGCCGAGTTCGATATTTAGAGCCGGTTGAAAAAGAGTTTCACCGGAAATCACGGTTGTCGCAGAGTTATATTTTTTTGCTACTGTGCGGGCGGTCGGAATCAAAAGCTGCATTAAGCCATACGCATTTGCGCCTGATTTTGCCGTCGGATTAAAAATAGTTTCCTGCCGGATGAAACCTGCAACTTGAAAAGGATCGAGTTTGCGTTGTTTTGACCAATACTTAATATCGTTCCAATTTGTCAAAGGATAAAAAATATCCCATTCGGCTTGTCCCATTTCTTCGGGAAACATCTGCGAATAGTCGGGATAGCTTTTCGCCAATGCCAGCAATGCGCTGACGTTATCTTGTTTGTAGCGATAATGTTGGGCTAATGCGAAATTGACTTTCGGACTCTTGTCGGCGGTTTTTTGCGCCTCTTTCAACTCATCAATCGCCCAATCGAAAAGTCCGACCGTATCGAGTTCTTCGGCTTTTTCCGTTCTTTCGAGTTCTTTCGGCGTGGAAGTTTCCGCCGCGACCGTGACGGCTTTCAAATTTTCGACGGCTTTCGGAACGAACGAACCGGCTGGAAAATTCGGCTTAGTTTGACATTTTCCCTGTCCGCGCAAGGTCGTTAATCTTTGCATCGCCAAATAGCCATACCAGTTTGCGCCGTAACGATAAAGAACGCCGTCATAAAGTGCACAGGCTTCCGCCATTTTTCCCGCTTTTTCCGAATCCCGCGCCGACCAATATCCGGCTTTCCCGCGATTTGTCGTGTCTTTATCAGCATATCGCGCCAAATGTTCCGTCAAAAGTTGGGACGATGCTTGAAAATTATTGTTTTCGTGTTCGAGCCACGCAATTTCAAACTGTGCTTGTGCGACATCAATCGCGTTTGGGTAGGCAGAGACAGCGGTTTTCAAAAAATAAGATTCGTCTGCGCTGTTTCGTGCATCACGCGCCGACAATCCGACGGCAACTAAAGTTTTCGGAATAAAATCATTTTTCGGAAATTTTTGGCGCATTTCTTCAACCGTCGTTCGCGCCTGTTCCCATTGTTTTGCGTTAGCATACGCGCGGGCGAGTTGATAATAGGCTTCGGCACGTTCGTCTGCCAAATTCGGTATCAAATTAAATGCGGCTTGCGCGTCGTCGATTTTACGCAAATTTGCCGAAGCGATGAGTCGCTTGAGGTTTATGTTTGGTGTATTTGAATTCGGAAAATTGAGAATCAAATTACTGTAAGCTGTTTGCGCTTCGGCATAATTTTTCGCGACATAGAGTTTATCGGCGCGAGCCAAAAGTTCTTCAGCATTTTGCGTCGCGAGATTTTGTCCGAGTGCAGTTAATTTTGTTTCGGCTTCTTTGCTTGCGTCAGTTCCTGCGCCGTAAAAATATACTTTGCGGTAAAAAACAATTGCCTGCGGCGGATTACCTTGCGTTTCAAAGGCTTTTGCCGTCAAAAGTAATGAATCAACCTGATTTTTTTCATTCAAATCTTGCAGAAAACCCTGAATTTTGTCGGTTTGCCCCGCTTGCGCCGCGCTGTTCGCCCAAAGCAATTTTGATTCACGAAAACGCAGCGAAGTCGGAAAATCTTTCGTAAGTTCGGCAAAAGTATTCATTGCCTCGACGTGTTTTCCGGCTTGCTGCAAAGCCTTTCCGCGCAACCACAGCGCATAGTCAGCCAATTTCGTTGTTTGACGGAAAACACCCGAATTAAGAATATTCGCCGCGCCTTCAAAATCGTTATTTTCAAAATGAATTCGTGCCCGCAACAGTTTTGCCAATGCACCGGTTTTGGTTTTGGAAAACCGATTTTCTATCTCCAACACGACATTTTCGGGCGGAAGTTTGCCGTCTTTGGTTAATTGCCGCAACGCCTTTAACGCATCATCATCCGACATTTGCCTCACAAAAGCCGAACAGCTTGTCGAAAAAGGCGCGATCACGATACATAAGATAATCAGAAAGTTTGTAATAAATGAAAATAAAGAAAAGCGGTAATTTTTATAAAACAGCATTTTTAGGTTACTCCGAATTTTTGATGCGAAAAAATAAATGCAATTTGTCCTGTCTTAAAAACAAAATCTCATAAAATATTTTGAGCTGACGGCATTTATTTCGGCAGTTTTTTATGTGTAAAAATATGGACGGCAAGTCCCCCTCAGTCAGTCAAATTCGTCTTCTTCTATCGTCGAATCCAAAATTTATCTTAAACCAAACAGCCTGCTTCCGCTAACTATTGATTGTGTAAGACGGTTTAGAAAAAGTTGTTGAAAAACTCACGCCATCTGATCTTAGCAAATAGTCTAACCTATTTTTGCAGGGTGCTTGTAAAATAAAGATTTAATCGAAAAGAAGTCCCCGATTGCTTGTATCGCGGACTTCCTTTGTAGCCCTGAAAGGGTGTAAGTTCTTAGAAAATTCGCCGGCTTCGCTGCTTTGAGCGAAAATAACGAATTTTCAATTTACTTTTGAACAAAACACTCATTTCTATCCTTCATTAACCTTCAAAACAGCCAAAAACGCTTCTTGCGGGATTTCTACGCGCCCGACTTTTTTCATTCGTTTTTTGCCTTCTTTTTGCTTCTCAAGGAGTTTCCGTTTTCTGCTAATGTCGCCGCCGTAACATTTGGCGGTGACGTTTTTGCCCATTGCTTTGACGGTTTCGCGGGCGATGACTTTTGCGCCGATGGCGGCTTGGATCGGGACTTCAAACATTTGGCGCGGGATTAGTTCCTTCATTTTGGCGGCGATTATTCTGCCTTTGGCGGCGGCGGTTGCGCGGTGCAAGATCAAGGAAAGCGCGTCAACCGGTTCGCCCGAAACAAGCACGTCGAGTTTGACGAGATCGCTTTCACGATAGCCCGAAAGATGATAATCGAGCGAAGCATAACCTTTAGAAACCGACTTTAACCTATCGTAAAAATCAAGCACGATCTCATTGAGCGGCAAATCATAGACGAGCATCACGCGGTTTGACGTAACGAATTCAAACTTTTTCTGGACACCGCGTTTTTCTTCCAACAGCGGCAAGATTCCGCCGAGAAATGTGTCGTTGGTCAAGATCGTTGCTTCGATAAAAGGCTCTTCGATCTTCGTAATCCTGCCCGTGTCCGGCATTTTTGAAGGTGAATCAATTTCCGCGATTTCACCGTCGGTAGTCGTTACGCGATAACGCACTCCGGGTGCAGTCGTGATTAAATCGAGATTAAATTCACGCTCAAGCCGTTCCTGCACGATTTCCATATGCAGCAGCCCTAAAAATCCGCACCGAAAGCCGAAACCGAGTGCGGTTGAAGATTCGGGTTCGTAGAAAAACGAAGCGTCATTGAGCCGCAGTTTGTCCATCGCGTCGCGCAGTTCTTCGTATTGCGCGTTGTCGGTCGGATAAAGTCCGGCGAAAACCATCGGTTTGATTTCCTGAAAGCCGGGAAATGGCGTGTCCACAGGTCGTGCGGCTTCGGTTATCGTGTCGCCGATCTGCACGTCGGCGACGGTTTTGATCGAAGCGGTCAAAAATCCGACTTCGCCGACGCTCAAAGTGTTAATCGGTGTCGGGCGCGGACGGTTTACGCCGAGAGTTTCCACTACATATTCGCGCCCCGTGTTGAAGAAACGAATCTTTGTCCCTTTTTTGATAGTGCCTTCGATGATGCGGAAAAGCACGATAACGCCGCGATAACTGTCATACCACGAATCGAATATCAAGGCTTTGAGCGGCGCGTTTTTATCACCTTTCGGTGCCGGAACTTTTTTGACGATAGCTTCCAAAACCTCTTCGATGCCGATGCCCGTTTTTGCCGAAGTCAAAACCGCGTCCGAAGTGTCGAGACCGATGATATTTTCGATCTGTTCTTTAATGCGGTCGGGTTCGGCGGACGGCAGATCGATTTTGTTAAGAACCGGAATTAATTCAAGATCATTTTCGATTGCTAAATAAGTGTTCGCTAAAGTTTGCGCTTCAACGCCCTGCGAAGCGTCCACGATGAGCAACGCGCCTTCGCAAGCCGACAACGAACGCGAAACTTCATAGGAAAAATCAACGTGACCGGGCGTGTCAATCAGGTTCAGAACATAATTCTGTCCGTCTTTGGCTTTGTAATCGAGACGAACGGCGTGGGATTTTATCGTAATTCCGCGCTCGCGTTCCAAATCCATATCATCCAAGAGTTGTGCTTCCATATCGCGTTCGGCGACTGCGCCCGTCAATTGCAAAATGCGGTCGGCAAGCGTTGATTTGCCGTGATCGATGTGCGCGATGATGGAAAAGTTTCTGATTAAATTCGAATTCATATCTGATAGTTTAATTTCAATAAAAATAACGATAATACGTTAAAATTTAACAATAGCAAACGGCGGCAAAATTCGCACTTGTCGAGGCTTCAGAAGCGCGGACTAAAATAGCCTGAAATAGAAAGTGAATTATCATTTACACTTGGCTGCTCCAAAAATGTCTGACTTCCTTGATTAACTAAATTTCAGTTATACTATTTTTAGACGGAAACGATATTGGTATTTTTTTTCATACGCAGAAAAATTCTATCATTTATCCGTTTCCGACATCTATTTTATGCAGTCGGGCAATTTCAAAATATGCTTTATATGATCGTCGAAACATTTAAAGACGCGCCGGAAATTTATCGGCGATTTCGGGAAAAAGGGAGAATGATGCCTGAAGGTTTGCGTTATGTTTCGAGCTGGATTGATGAAGATTTTAAGAAATGTTTCCAATTGATGGAAACCGATGATTTTGAACTTTTTGAGCAATGGACTGGAAATTGGGATGATTTAGCGGGTTTTGAGATTTTTCCGGTGATGAGATCAAAAGAAGCAGTTGAAAAAATGGGTGAAAAATAGAAAAAAGGGAGAAAAATTATGGTCGGAATGAATGAACCGAAAGAACCGCGCAAGACTATTGCGCCTGATGAATGGGAAAGTTTTTTAGAAAGATTTGCGATGCGAAATAATAATCGCCGCGCCCGTTTCGACGTTTTCAGAAGCGGCGGCGCAATTGAAGAAGAAGCAATCGAAGCGCATCTCGAAGACGTGAAATTAATTACTGACGGCAATCAGAAAAACGTCGTAATTGTCCGCATTAACCATTCAAATGCGGATGCCGAAAAATCGCACGATACGATTACGAACGTGCGCGGGATCGCCGTTCAATATGACACTGACGGCAGCGAAGACGCGCTCGAAATCACCGACGATCAAAACACTTTGGTCAGTTTGCGCTTTGAATCGAAAGTTGACGGAGTTTCATAAAATATGGAATTTATATCAAAAGATATTCAAAATTACGCGGAAAAACATACGTCGGCGGAAAGCGATTTGCTGACTGCGCTTTTGCAGAAGACCTACGGCGAACGCGCCGATAAATCAATGCTTTCGGGTTTTTATCAAGGACGTTTGTTGGCGATGTTCAGCCAAATGATCGCGCCGCGCCGCATTTTGGAAATCGGAACTTATATGGGTTATTCGGCTTTGTGTTTAGCGGAAGGTTTGACCGACGACGGCAAACTTATCACGCTCGATATGCAGCCGGAAACGCACGAAATTGCGAAAAGTTTTTGGGCGCAAAGCGATTTGAATAGCAGAATTGACGGGCATTTGGGCGACGCGACCGAAATAATTCCGGCTTTGGACGAAACTTTTGATGTCGTGTTTATTGATGCCGACAAGCCGAATTACGCGAATTATTACGATCTCGTTTTCCCGAAAATGCGAATCGGCGGGCTGATTATCGCTGACAATGTTTTATGGAGCGGCGAGGTTTTACGGGTTGAAAGCGGCGAAACGGACGACGAAAGCACGATTGCGCTGCACGAATACAACGAAAAAATCAACGCGGACGAAAGAGTCAGCAACATTTTATTTGCCGTCCGCGACGGTTTAATGATCGCGCGAAAGGAGCGTGAATAATGGCAAATGCGAAGATAAAAACAACGGAAACGGAAGCATCGGTCAAAGATTTTTTAGCTGAAATTGCTGACGAAAAAGTCCGCGACGACAGCCAAAAAATCGCGCAAATGATGGAAAAGGCGACGGATGAGAAACCGAAAATGTGGGGCGCGGCAATCGTCGGTTTCGGTAATCGTCGAATGAAATATTCGTCCGGGCGCGAAGTTGATTGGTTCGATGTTGGTTTTGCGCCGCGCAAACAAAATCTGACGCTTTACCTTTCGACCGGCGAAGCGTGGAACGAAGAATTGCTTTCAAAGCTCGGTAAACACGAGGTAGGAATGGATTGTTTATACATCAAACGTCTGAGCGACGTTGATGAGGAAGTATTGAAAAAATTGATTGATGAATCTGTAGAAAGGGCAAAAAAATAAAATTATGGCAAACGAAATTTATGAAATTCCCGTGAAAACGATTGACGGGACGGAAACTAATTTAGGCGAGTATAAAGATAAAGTTTTGCTCGTCGTTAACGTCGCTTCAAAATGCGGTTTAACGCCGCAATACGAAGGTTTACAAAAACTTTACGACGAATATCACGAAAAAGGTTTTGAAGTTTTGGGTTTCCCGTCAAATGATTTTATGGGACAGGAACCGGGAACCGAAGACGAGATCAAGGATTTTTGCGACGCAAATTACAACGTCAAATTTCCGCTGTTTTCAAAAGTCGGAATCAACGGCGAAAATCGGCATCCGCTATATGCAAACTTGATTGAAGCGCATCCGAACACCGATGTCAGCAACGGCGATGGTATGCTGAACAATTTGATCAAATTCGGACATAAACATTTGAACGAAACCGATGTTTTGTGGAATTTTGAAAAGTTTTTAATCGGCAAAGACGGCAAAGTCGCGGCTCGTTTCGCGCCTGATGTGACGGCGGAAGATGAGCGTTTGGTGGCGAAAGTTGAAGAAGAATTAGGGAAATAAGTTTTGAGTCCTGTCTTTATGCGGTTTTCTTGTCGCATCGAAGCTCCCTAAAGACGGGACTCAGAACATTAAAATCATGGAAAAGAGAAAATTTGGCAAAACTGAAATGGAATTTTCCGTGCTTGGCTTTGGCGGCGCGGAGATTGGTTATAACCCGAATCAGACGCAGGAAGATGTTAATGATTTGCTCAATTCTGCACTTGATGCGGGTTTGAATGTGATTGACACGGCGGCGGCTTATAAAGTTTCGGAAGAATTAATCGGGAAAGCCGTTTCGACGCGGCGCGGTGATTTTTATTTGCTGACAAAATGCGGCGCGTTGGATGCTTTTACGCGGTTCGACTGGTCGAAAAAAGGGATTTTGGAAACGATTGAAACGAGTTTGAGAAACTTGAAAACCGACCATCTCGACATCGCGCAACTGCATAGCTGCGACAGCGAAATTTTGCGGCAAGGTGATTGTATCGAAGGTTTACAGCGGGCGCAGGAAAAAGGTTACACAAGATTTATCGGTTATTCGGGCGACAATGAAGATGCAAAATTCGCGCTTGAAATGGACGTTTTCGATTCGTTTCAAACGTCAGTTTCAATCGCCGATCAATCGCCGATTGACGGCAATATTAAGCTGGCGAAAGAAAAAAACGTCGGTGTCATCGCCAAACGTCCGATTGCCAATGCAGTTTGGCGGCACAAGGATAAGCCGAAAGATTCGTATCATCACGAATATTGGGAGCGGATTCAAAAATTGAAGTTCGACTTTTTGAATAAATCATTAGAAGAAGCGACGGCGACGGCTCTGCGCTTTACGCTTTCGATTGACGGAATTGACACGATGATCGTCGGCACGACCAAGCCGCAGCGTTGGCAGGAAAACGCGAAATACATCGCGGAAGGGAATTTATCCACGGAAGAATTTGAAGCGATTCGTGATCGCTGGCGCGAAGTCGCGGACGAAAAATGGGTTGGAATGACGTAAGAGATTAGCCACGAACGAACACGAAAATTCACGAAATAAAAGAAGAAATTTTAACCACAGATGGACACAGATAAACACAGATTTTTAAGAGATAAAAAATGTGAAGCAGATAAGTTCAAAAATAGTTTTATCTGCCTTTATCCGTGTCCATCTGTGTAAATCTGTGGCTAAAATTCTTAATTTTCGTGTCTTTTTCGTGTTTGTTCGTGGCTAAAAACGAACAGAGGGATATATGAGCAGTAAATTGTTTGAAAGTTATAAATTGAGAAACGTCGAGTTTCGCAATCGCATCTGGGTTTCGCCGATGTGCCAGTATTCGAGCGCGGATGGGATGCCGAACGATTGGCATTTGGTTCACCTTGGAAGCCGTGCGGTCGGCGGCGCGGGACTTGTGATTATGGAAGCGACCGCCGTTTCGCCCGAAGGTCGGATTTCGCCGTCGGACGCGGGAATTTGGTCGGACGCTCACGCCGAAGCGTATAGAAAAATCACATCTTTTATTAAATCAAACGGCGCGATTGCCGGAATTCAACTCGCGCACGCCGGACGAAAAGCGTCAACGGGCGAGCCTTGGAACGGCGGCGTGAAAGTTGACGAGAAAAGTGGCGGATGGGAAACGGTTGCGCCGTCAGCGATTTCGTTCAACGATCAATATCCGATGCCGCACGAAATGACTTTGGAAGATATTGAGAAGGCGACGAACGATTTTGTCGCAGCGGCAAAACGCTCGGTCGAAGCAGGTTTTGAAGTCATCGAAATTCACGCCGCGCACGGTTATTTGTTTCACGAATTTCTGTCGCCGCTGTCGAATAAACGAAGCGATGATTACGGCGGAAGTCTGGAAAATCGGATGAGGTTTTTGCTTGAAACGGCTCGAAAAGTTCGTGAAGTCGTGCCGGAAAATCTACTGGTTTTCGTGCGAATTTCGGCGACGGATTGGACCGAAAACGGTTGGGATTTGGCGCAATCAGTTGCGCTTTGCAAAGAACTCAAAACCATCGGCATTGATTTGATTGATGTTTCGACCGGCGGCAATGTTCCCGATGCGAAAATTCCGGTTGCGGCGGGTTATCAAGTGTCATTTGCGGCGGAAATTCGCAAACAAGTTGAAATTCCAACGGGCGCGGTCGGGATGATTACGGACGCGAAACAAGCCGAACAAATTCTGCAAAACGGCGAAGCGGACGCGGTTTTAATCGCCCGCGAATTTTTACGCGATCCGTATTTTCCGTTCACGGCGGCAAAGGAATTGGGCGAAAATCTTGAATATGTGCCGAAGCAATACGGACGCGCGATTGATCTGCGAAAGGCAAAGTCGGCGTAAGAATTTTTAGCCGCGAACAAAAAAACTCGGGGCAATGAATTGAAATTTCACGAAGTTTTGAAATGGATAGAAAAGAAAAAATAATTTTGCTGCTGCTGGCAGTGCTGAATTTTACGCACATTTTGGATTTTATGATCCTGATGCCGCTCGGAAATTATCTGATGCCGTATTTCGACACCAGCTCGCAGCAATTTTCGATGCTCGTCGCGGCATATACTTTCAGCGCGGGCGCGTCGGGTTTTTTGGCGGCGTTTTTTGTGGACGGTTTCGACCGCAAAAAGGTTTTAATGTTTGCCTACGCGGGATTTTTGATCGGAACTATGTGCTGTGCAATCTCGCCGTCTTACGAACTTTTGCTGATGTCGAGAATTGTCGCCGGATTGTTTGGCGGATTGATCGGCGCACAGGTTTTATCAATTGTTGCGGACATTATTCCTTATGAACGACGCGCGGCGGCGATGGGAATGATTATGGCGGCGTTTTCGGCGGCTTCGGTCTTCGGCGTTCCGTTCGGACTTTACATCGCCAACCTTTTTAACTGGCACGCGCCGTTCTTTTTCGTCGTTATTCTTGGCGTTATACTCGTCCCGTTTTTGATTAAATTTTTGCCGAAAATGGATTCGCATTTGTCGTCAGAAAATTATCAAAAGATCAGTCCGACGCAGTTAATCGGCGATGTTTTTCGCAATCCCGGTCAATTATACGCGCTCGCGTTGACGGCTTTTTTGATGATGGGACATTTTATGATTATCCCGTTTATCAATCCGTTTATGGAATTCAATATGGGATTTTCAAAGACGCAAACGCCCTTGATTTATATGGTCGGCGGCGCGTTGACGATGGTCACATCGCCGCTCATCGGACGACTCGCGGACCGACTCGGAAAATATAATTTATTTATCTTTCTCGCTCTGGCGGGCATTCCGCTGATCGCTTTGATTACGAATCTGCCGGCGATTCCGTTCTATTTTGTGCTGTGCATCACGGGACTTTGGTTCATCATTTCGGCAGGCAGATTTATTCCCGCGCAGGCGATGGTCAGCAACGTCGTGCCGCCCGAACGACGCGGCAGTTTTATGAGTTTTAACTCGTCGGTGCAGCAAATTTTCGTCGGACTGGCTTCGGTTCTGGCAGGTTTTATAGTTGTTAAGATGCCCGATAATAAACTTCAACATTACGAAATTACGGGTTATCTGAGCATCGCGCTTATTCTGTGCAGCACTTTTATTGCAACGATGCTCAACAAGAAATTGAAGGAAAAAGCACCCGAAACTGCGATTTCAAATGAGGAAGAATTAGCGGTTGCCGGATAGGAAATTAGCCACGAACAAACACGAAAAAGACACGAAATAAGAGAAGAAATTTTAACCACAGATGCACACGGATAAACACAGATTTTTAACAGATATGAAAGTTGAAGCAAGTAATAAAAATTGGTTTTATCGTGCTTTTATTTGTGTCCATCTGTGTTTATCTGTGGTTAAAAAATGGTTTTAGATGAGGAATTATGAGCAGTATTACAAAAATTCCGTTTTCAGTTTTAGATTTGTCGCCGATTTTTGAAGGCGATGCGGCGGGCGATGCTTTGCGGAACAGTTTGAAGTTAGCGCAGCACGTCGAAGCGTTGGGTTATAAAAGATTTTGGCTTGCCGAGCATCACAATATGCCGGGAATTGCGAGCGCGGCGACTTCGGTGGTGATCGGTTATGTCGCGGGCGGGACGACGAAAATCCGAGTCGGCTCGGGCGGAATTATGTTGTCGAATCACGCGCCAGTGGTGATCGCTGAGCAGTTCGGGACGCTTGAAAGTCTTTATCCGAATCGGATTGATTTGGGGTTGGGACGTGCGCCGGGAACTGATCGCCCGATGACGGCTGCGCTGCGGCGAAATTTGA
The DNA here is from genome assembly GCA_031359215.1 of Acidobacteriota bacterium. Lineage (GTDB taxonomy): Bacteria > Acidobacteriota > Blastocatellia > Pyrinomonadales > Pyrinomonadaceae. The sequence goes on from JANMAA010000279.1 coordinate 11,743, forward strand.
ACAATAACGGCGAAGAATTTCCCGAACAGTTGGAAGAATTGCGGTTTTTCTTCCGCGAAACTGTTGAAAATCAAAAGGTGCAGGCAGTTCCGGGCGGTGGTTTAAATGTTCCGATCTGGCTACTCAGTTCGAGCGGTTTTTCGGCGCATCTGGCGGGAGTTTTGGGTTTGCCGTTCGCGTTTGCGGCGCATTTTTCGCCTGAATACACGCTGCCCGCGCTCAAACTTTATCGTCAGACTTTTCAACCTTCGGACGATTTACAAAAACCTTATGCGATGGTCGCTTTGAATGTAGTCGCGGCGGAAACCGACGAAGAAGCCGAGTTGTTAGCGACTTCGCAAACGCAGTCTTTTTTGAATTTGATCCGACAAAAACCGGGCAAAATTCCGCCGCCGGTGAAAGATATAAATGCAATCTGGAGCGCACAGGAAAAAGCCCTCGTCCAATCGCGCACGGGCGGCTCGATTGTCGGCAGCAAGGAAACGGTCAGGCGCAAGTTAGAAGAGTTTTTAGCCCAATCGCAAGCCGACGAAATTATGGTCAACGCGATGGTTTTCGATCAGGCAAAACGGCTGCATTCATACGAAATCATCGCGGAACTTTTTAACGGAAACGAAAAGAAATTAAGCGCAGACGGACGCAGATAAACGCAGATAAAAATACTTTATCAATTATCACTAGCGCGAGCTGATAATAATTGATAAATTGTTCCATTATTGAATTCGCATAAATTATAAATCAGAACACGCTTGATTTGCCAAACAAAATAAATATACCTTTAAATAGCGCAAATCTGCCGCTGGTCATCGTTAATCCGAAATCGGCGGCTGGTTCGACGCAATCTCGTTGGGCAAATAATGCCTCTTTTTATTTCATCAAGTTTTTCTTTCGGCACCGAAAGAATTTGTTTGAAAGCATCTTTGGTGTGCTCCAATTCCTGGTTTGATTCTTTTTGCGGGTTTTTGTTAGCTTTTCCCATAACAATTTCAGATAATACCAATTCAAGAAAGAAAAGGCGTATAATGGATGAATGAATTATTAAGTTGCAATCAAGGAAAAGGTCGAAGAACTAACCGGCTTAGAAAAGGCAGTCAAAGATTTGAAGGGACGTGACCGGGTTCGTTTTTTACGATTGTTGAAAAGTGGAGAAGCAAGTTCTTAGCAGCAAGCCGGCAGAATGATCGGCTTGGGCATCCGGCAGAGCCAGCGACTGTGGCAGCAGTATCGAAAAGTCGAGTTGGATGAATTTATCAAAAGCCGCTATGAAGGTCGGCGCAATAAATTAAGTGCGGCTGAAAAAGTGCGGTTGGAAGAACGGCTCAAAGAAGATGATGTGCTGAGTCTGCAAAAAGCGCAAGAGTATCTGGCACAAGAGTTTGGAGTCAATTATACGATTGGCGGGGTGAGTTATTTATTTCAGCAGATGAAGGTTAAATTAAAGACCGGCAGACCGCGTAACTATCAACAGAAAGAGGAAGAGATCGCCGTTTTTACAAAAAACGCCGGGCTTAGTTGAGCAGTATCAGCGACGGGTTTATTGGGGCGATGAGATGCGCTATCGGAACGCGCACCGCACTTAAGCGACGGTGGACACCGCGCGGACATCGCCCGCATTGTCCGGTCAAGACCGGCTATCAATTCGGGTATTTATATTGTCTGTTATGTCCGTTTACGGGAGATTTATTTTGCTTGTTGCTGCCGTCAATGCAAAAGCCATGTTTTGCTCGTTTTTTGCAGGAGTTTGCCGAGTAGGTGGAGCAGCGAGTGCGAAAACTTTAATCATCGTTGATGGAGCGGGTTCGCATCAGGCGAATATTTTAAGTGCCGATTCACCTTTAGGATTGGAGAAACTGCCGCCATATGCACCTGAATTGAATCCGGCGGAGAGATTTTTTCAAGAATTAAGAAAAGATTTAGCCAATCAGATATTCTAAATCGTTCAAGAGATTGAAGCCAAACTCGAGGACATTCTGCAAAGATATTGGAGAGAGCCGCAACTGCTCAGATCGTTGACTTATTTTCCTTATCTTGATGCGCCAAACCTATCTTGAATTGGTATTAGATCAAACAGGGCAATATTTTTTTTGAATATTTCTAGTTTTATTTTAGAGCAGATTTAGAATTGATGTATGGAATAAATTGGCAGAAATCCGCGCGTCGAACTTGGGTGCCGATGACGCACAATTTGCACCCAAGTTCGA
>JANMAA010000064.1:0-10074 GCA_031359215.1 Acidobacteriota bacterium
GCGAACTCAATTCCAACGGAAGAAGTAAAAAAAGAAGTCGTTTTAGGTAGAAGTTTCAATCCGCTTTGAACGCGAACTCAATTCCAACAAGAGATGGGTACTTTTTTTAGTTCCGTCGGAAAGAGTTTCAATCCGCTTTGAACGCGAACTCAATTCCAACCAGGTGCTCAGCCCTTCCGCTGGGATGGACTGCAAAAGAAGCAACAATTGTTTCAATCCGCTTTGAACGCGAACTCAATTCCAACCTGGAGGCAAAACCTCTTTATGCAGGTTCGAATCGTTTCAATCCGCTTTGAACGCGAACTCAATTCCAACAAACTTGAGTGATGTAAAATGGAATTATATTGGAAGTTTCAATCCGCTTTGAACGCGAACTCAATTCCAACTCAAACACCAAACACGCCTCCGGATCTCAGCAATAGTTTCAATCCGCTTTGAACGCGAACTCAATTCCAACCCCTGAATCCTTTAACGGCGATGGGATGGAATCGTTTCAATCCGCTTTGAACGCGAACTCAATTCCAACCCAATTTTCAAATTTGATGGAAAGACTCCTATAAGTTTCAATCCGCTTTGAACGCGAACTCAATTCCAACGAAAGAACTATCAGTTCGCCGCTGTTCCTAAGTAAGTTTCAATCCGCTTTGAACGCGAACTCAATTCCAACCAATATAAGATTCGAATCTATTCATACATTATGAGTTTCAATCCGCTTTGAACGCGAACTCAATTCCAACTCGGAGCGGGCTTAGGGGGAACTCTCGGTTATAGTTTCAATCCGCTTTGAACGCGAACTCAATTCCAACTGCTGTCCTTTTAAGTGTCGTCAAAACAGTAGTTTAACACCCCGTTTATCCCGACCTTGTTTTTTAACAGCAGTGGCAAGCTAATTTTTATCATAAAAACACTCTTAAGTCTAATCAGGTCAATCAGTCCCGACCTCGGTTCGGGCTTTTCCAATCTAAACCACGGATTTTACAGGATTTATCGCCTCCCTTTCGCACTTGCACATATTTTCACCGGGGGTTAGTCCGAAATTATCGGTCAAATTATTCTCAAATAAGTCTTTAGCAATAGATGGCGAACAAAAATATCAGCTTAGACAACATATAGTATTTCTGCTTTTTCAAAAGGTTTTCCGCCAAAAAACTCGACAAAATTCAGACATTTTTCACACAACGGATAAATCCGAACATTGTCTTGATCAACCGCAATTATTGTCTTTATCGCCTTTTTCATTCGTTCCAATTCCCGCGGCGAAAGGTCACATTCAAAAACGCTGTACTGCTTCGGATTTCCAAACCTCAATAGATTTTTTCTGAGCTTCGTCCGCCGCCGGGTTTCGGGAATATCGTAACACACTACATATCGCATAACTATTTTAATCTGTATGGCTGATAGGTTTTTTCCTCGCCTTTGACAACTCTGGCTAAATGATAAACCTGTCGTCGCATTGCCTCCTGATAAGAAACAATTTCACCTGCTGACGATTGTCGCTGACTCGACATTTTCGATTCAAATTGGTCAAAGTAGATTTTCGAACCTTCTTTATTTAACCGTATTTTACCTTCCTCTTTTTCAAAATTATTCAAATTCAATTGTTTCCGGCGAATCAATTTCAAAACCAGCGCATCACAAAAGATAGTCCTGAATTCCTCGGTTAAATCCGAAGCCAGTGAAGCGTGCCCGTCTTTCGGGGCGTGAAAAAATCCTTGATAGGCATCCAAGCCGGCGAGATTTATTAAACTCTCTAAACGATTGTAAATTAAGGTATATGAAAGACTCATCAGAGCATTAACCTCATCCTTAGGCGGATTCGCCGTCCGTTTCTCAAATTTCCACGGCAGCGGAATCCAGCGCCGGAACATCGAAAAATAAGTTGCCGATGCCGCGCCTTCAATGCCTAACAGAGATTCAACACTAACCGACGTTTCCGCTTTCGCTTTCATCTTTTTAAGAGTGAACATTTCTTTTGCGTTAGTTTCGTTTTGCCGGATGGCGAAATCAATCTGATTCGCGATTTTACCCGCCACAATCGCCTTTACCTGTCGCAGACAAAACATTTCATCCCTTGCCAAATCATACTGTTTGACACGAATTTCGGCATTTTTTCTGCCGTTTCCGACCAACCGACCTCTAAACTTTCCACCCGGCGAAAGATAAACAACTTCGATATCCTTATCCAGGCAAAAAGCGACGACAGGTGTTGAAAGATTGATGTTACCGAGCAAAATAATTTGTCTGATTTGCGTTTCAGGGACATTTTGCAAAATATCCGCTCCCTTGCAGATTAAAAATTGACCACTTCTTTTCTGCACGTTTGAACCTTGTGTCGTAATGTAAAGTGTTGACATAATTAGATTGTAGATTTCAGTGTTATTATTTTTTACGATTGATGATTTTCAACAGGCTGCTCCAATTACGCAGTTTTTCAATCCTCGCAAACGGCTCTTTGATTTTTGAAAAGACGGAATCACTAATTTCCGGCTTTTCACTTTCGACTTTTGCCTTTCCCAGCTTTTGTTTTGCCTGAACTGCCAAAACACGAATCTGTCGAGCATATTTTTCGTGAACGCTTTCCGGCGGATAAACCATTCCGTTTTCGCCAAAACGATAGCCGAGAAACTCGAATTCTTCACCGTGACCGATAATTCGGGTTTTCTCGGGATGAAGCGAAAGTTTAACTTTGCCCAGTTCCCTTGCCGCTATCGCCAGAGCATTTTCGGCTTCCGTTCGGTTTGGACAGGCAATGACAAAATCATCACAATAGCGAATCAAACGCAAACCGTTTGCCGTCAAGGTGTGGTCAAAATTGCTCAGATAAATATTTGCCAGAAGCGGAGAAATCGGCGAGCCCTGCAAAATTCCTTTCCGAAGCCGGAAATAGTCTTTGGTCCAATTATATACTTTGGGAGCCGCCAAGCCGCCCGCCAAAAACAAGCCGCCGACACCTAACGCTTTCATTCCCAAAAACCTCGCCAGCATCGCCCGATTCGATAACGCATAAACCAAACCGCTTTCCAATAATTTTTTCAAAGCCTCGCGTTTCACGCCCGACTTGGCTTGTTTCATCCCGGCTTGAATTTTGCGGGAAACATCATCGGTGTCAGGATCGGAAAGCAAATCCTGCACCTCGGGATTAAATTGCAAATACTCGGCTTCGTAGGGCGAAAGTCCGAGTTTAGCCGTAATAAATTCGTCCAGGTTTTTTGTAACCGTTTCGCCGAATGCGTCCTGCAGTTCAGCCAAATTTTCCTGTGTTAACTGCCACCAGGTTTTTTCGGCATCGGCACTGGTTTCGCGCAAAACCCCGGCTTCAAGCCATAATTCAATCAAACGCAGCACCTTGTCATCGTTGATTTTCCGGCTCAATTCGTTCAAAAGAATTCTGATGTCAATTTCAGCAAAATAGTTCCTGATATCGGATTCAACCGTCCACCCGTCACCGTTTGCCCGGTTCTGCAGAAGCCGCTGAACCGCCATTTCACAATTTCTCCCGGCGCGAAAAGCATAATTACAGTCCTGCATTTCCGCTTCAAAGATCGGCTCGATGACATCCAAAACCGCCCGCTGCGCCACCCGGTCGCGGATAGCCAAAATCCCGAGTTCACGGGTTTTACCGCTTTTTTTGGCGATCAAAACAAACTTTGCAGGTAACGGCTGGTAGGTCAGTGAGCGTAAGTTGCGCGCGAGTTCAGCGAGATTGGCATCCAGCCCCTGTTCAAAACCGAACCAGGAGATTTGGTCAATTCCGGCTGAACCGCGATTTGCCCGCACCTTACGCCAGGCATTATAAAGTGATTTGATTTCTACGATGTGCTCAAACATTTCCGGCATAATTTCCTCCAAACTAGATGGAGTTTAGTCGAAAAATTGAGATGTTTGAGGTTTAGCAAACTTGCTGAAAACAAAAGTGCAGACTATTAATGAATGCAGATTATTCAAAACTTATTTGATTGGCGTCAATTTCCAATCCATAAAAAGGTTCTACTTTTTTTTGAAATTTTCTTTGATTTTTTATTGCGTAAGTTTCGCTGATTCCGCAATGTTTCAAATGTTTTTTAATAGTGCTGATTGCATCTTGAAATGTCCATTTAACAACGGATAAGGCTGTTTCAGGTCTTTTAGAAGGATTTATTTGTCTAAAATATAAATAATTCAAGGTGTTCAAAGCATCGCCCCGAAGAATCATAAAATTATTGTAACCTCTTTCGCTGCCTTTAGCTTTTGAAATCATGCGACAAACTATATCAAAATCCTGCAGGCTTATTTCCGTAATTTCAAGGAAGCCTTTTACCCCTCTATTCTTCCAACGAAGATAAGCAAACATGACATATACAAAAAAGTCGCGATTAGATAACAACATTCCTTTATCCAACGTTTTTCCTGCCCGGTTTCCAATCTTAAATGTTCCGTCTTTGAGGTTGAAAATGAGATTGTGCTTTTCTAATTGTTCCTGCGCCTCGCTGACAATTTTGGCGTAACTTAAATTTCGTTTATTGAGCATTTCCGAACCTACTCCACCTAAACGAATAAACGGTATTTCCGCCAAATAAATGTTCACATCATCAGTTGTCAAAACAGAACCGTCACTTTTCTTTTTGGCTTCCCCGTTTGGAGTTAAAACCGGTTCGGCAAGCGGAGCTTTGTAAAAAAACTTCGGTGCTCCGAACTCGACTTCCTTGCTTACGAGAACGTGCGACATCGAATCCCAATTTCTGCCGAAAAGCTGCATTGCCGTCATCAAATAAAGACTCATCGTTTTTCTGCCGCCGGCGATAGAAGCGTGAATCCTGACATTTTCATCAGCGCATAAATCCCGCACAATTTCGCAGATTTGATTGGCAATTTTTTCATTTTCATCATCCGTTAAAATGTCATCCAACCACTCCGCGGCATTGTCGCGCGGACTCGGAATGCCGGTTTCTTTCTTAGTCAAAATGTAAAAACTTTCGGGCGATTGAAATTTTATATTATGAGCATATCCGGGAAAATCTCTTTGAAAACGATAAAACCTACCCTGCTCACTATCCAAAAGCGATTCGTCCGGTTCAGTTTTGAAACTTGATTTTCCGAATAGAATTTTGTCACGCCCTTCTTTTGTCGTAATAACGTAGATTTCGTCAACCGGTTCGCCTTTTTTCTGCAAAGCCCACAGAGTTTCGGTAATAATTGCCGGAGTTCCGCCTGCTACGCAAAGTAAAATATTTCGTTTCATAATCAGTTAAATTCAATTTCAATAGGTTCTAACGGTTGGATTGCTTTCAACTTTTGGTTATATGGTGCGGGAATATACTGCATCGGACGATTTTTACCGACGCACGCCAAAACCGATCCAACCGAGGCAACAGCCGTCATTCCCGTAAAGTCGAGGATTACGTCATTCTCAATAAAAAACTCCGGTAAGTTAGAATAAATCCGGTCAACTATATTTCTTAAAATTAGAGGATCAAATACTTCTAAATCACCAATAGTGATTATTTCAAATTCAAGCAATTCATTGTTAAACTCGCTTTTTAGCTCTTCTCCAATTTTTTCTGAAGTGTAGGAGCAAACTAACCAGCATTTTGTTAGCAAATCTTTATGTAATTCAATTGCCTTGCGGGCTGTTAGTATATTGCTGACAAGTAAAATCAAGCCTTTTCTTTTATCAGGGGCTTTTTTACCAATTGAAAAATTGACTAATTGTCTTCGATACAGGAATTTTCTTAAAACCCAACCTGACATAATTATAAACAGAAAGGCACCCAAAGAAATTCTTATCAAAGCCGAACTGTTAGTTGACAGCCAATTTGTTAAGAGCATAAAAATTGCATTACCTAAAACGCTCAATGCGATCCCGCCAAAAATAAATGGTATCAACATATCGGGCGAAAAAAGTAATGCCCAGCCACTCAAAGTTTTCTTAGCCATAAGTATGTTTATTTCAACTTTCTCAAAATACCAAAATCATAGCCTATCTCTTCAATTTCTTCACTTGTCAAAATTTTGCCTTCGGGCGGGCGCGACTTCAATTTAAATACCAGCACAATTTCACCAATTGTCTGAAGATATTCTATACGGTTGACTTTGACTTCAATTCCAAGTAAACCCGACAAGATATCAGCCGTTGATTGATGCCCAATCGCCGATTGAATGTCATTTTCCTTAACCAATATTATTGCATCAGGCAAAGCTGTCAAAGAATACTCATAAACTCCGTAACTTGTTAAAATACTTGTATTTAATAATGTAATTTTCATAACTCTTTTATTATCTCATATTTCTAAATATAAGAATTATTAGCAAACTTGCCGAAAAATAATTTAAAGTGAAGCGGGAATGAAAAATATAGACGGCTACCAAGATTTTTTAAATTTGAAAGTCTTATTTTTGAGATGGACATACTGTTTGAATCTTCCGCAATTTTTGCAATAGTCATGAAATTTGAAACTCTGCCGTTCTCAGTTTTTATTTTACAGAAACTACTGAAAATGCTTTAAAATAACTGTGTTATTGGGTTTAGAATTAGTCAAGTATGGTAATTAACTGAAGACTGTGCGTAATTAAATAAGTTTGATGGCACTACTTAATACTTTCGAAATAGATAATAAATAATAGCTGATAACTGATAGCTTGAAAATTGCCATCGCCGCACGAAATATCTATTGGTTATCAGCTAAGTAGTGATGTGGTTCAATTTTTCCAGATACAAAACTCTCTGTAAAATGAGAATATGTGGAGTGGAAATTCATCAGAGGAGCAGAGAGAGAATTTTTTGTTCTGAATAACTTTACCCTCTCAGGAATGACGAAGATATAATCAAAGTTTCCGGCGAAGGAAATGGCACATCTTAAAAAAAGAACAAATACGACCACGAAAGTTTTCAAATTCGGTGCCCGTCCGCTGGGCGAATTACCGCAGAAATTCTGGGACCTGGCAAAGCAGATGCAGTTTGTCTGGAATGAAATGGTGCAGATGCGTATTAAATTAACCGACAATTTCAGCCGTCTCGGAATCGGCGGAAAAGAAAACATCAGGCACAGAATCCCCTACTGGCAGCAGTTCGATAAAATCTGGCGCGATCACTTAAAATCCGCCGCCACTGTAAATCGGCTGGGCGGCGATGAGCGCGAATTTTTGCAAGCGAAATTTGAAGCCGCCGATAAAAGAGCCAAAACCGATAAAACCCGCTTGAGAAAACAAGTTGTCCTTGACCGGGTTTATTTTCGGCACCGTTATACGCGCGGCGGCAAACAGCTCAATGAATTCAAAAAGCAGGGCGGTGAGAAATTCAAATTCGATTTTCCACAATCTGATTTTTATTCCACCGGCGGGAAGCGAAAACATCGAATCGGGCGCGGTACCTTCGGAGTAATAAAAGACCGGAAAGCCGTTTTTACTTTTCCCTTTTCCGCCGTGATACATCGAGAAATCCCCCCGGAAGCGATCATAAAATCAGTCTCGTGGGTTGGCAGGAGATTGAAAACCAGCGGTCTCAACAAAAAACACTTACCGGAATCAGAGCGCGATTGGTCCTGGTCAATTGATATTTCGGTCGAGATTCCGCAGCCGCTCGAAAATGTCTTTTGTAAAGGCAGAGTTGCCGCGCTCGAAACCGGCTGGCGTAGAATTAATGACGACTTTTTGCGAATCGGCGCAATTGAAGACACCGACGGCAACCGAATTGAAATCAGAACGCCGATCCGTCATTTATCAAATGCCGTCAGGGATGGAAAACTGGCGGCAAGTCTGAAAGAAATTTTCGGGATTGACGAAAAAAAAGACATTTTAGTTGAAGAAAAGCTAAGTTGTTACAAAAGGTAAAAATGTTTCATAGGATTTTCGGCAATTCTTACATTTATTGATTTTACTGGAATATTTCATTCCCGTTTTTCTTCCAATTTCCAGCTTAGAATTTCGGGAAGGTCAAAACCGACCGAATCTTTAAGTTTTTCCTCTGAGAAATCGTATTCGCCGTGAAAATTGATATGCCGCCAGGTGATGATCGAACCTTCTTTGATTGCCCGGAGTAATTCATCTTTTTCATCCTTATCGGCTTTGGTCAGTTTGTGAGTCAGATAAAGGTAATTCCAGCAGATCACCGAGTTTTCAATTAGGCGGCGGCATTCAGCGGAGATGTCCTGGTCTTCTTTTTCGGCTTGAGTAATTTCCTGGCTGCTGCCGAAGGCGATGGCTTTGGCAAAGCGATGGGCGTGTTCGATTTTATTAAGCTGCTTTTCGATTGATTGGCGCAGTTCGACATCATCAACGTAACGCAGAATAAATAACGTCTTGATGATCTTCCCGAATTCTTTTAATGCCTGATAAAGCGGATGGTGGTTGGAGTATGAATTCAGTCGCTTAAATAGCTGCGAAGCGGTCGTGTGCTTGAGTTTAATGGTGGCGACAAATCTAAGAATGGCATCCCAGTTGTCTTCAATCAGTTTGGTGTCGATATAAAGCTTTGGCAGAATCTTAAAGCCGAGATTTTCATAGACCTTACGTTTTTCAAACGAATAGAGGCGTTGTTTTGAAAGCTGTTTAAGCCTGGGCGCAAAGGTAAAACCAAGCAAGTGAGTGACGGCAAAAACGACTTCCGTAAAACCGTGCGAATCGGTCGAGTGAATATCACTTTTGATCACTTCATTATGGAGCAATCCATCAATGACGTAAGCGGCTTCGCGTTCGGAACTGCTGATGACGGTTGAATAAAAAAGCAGATGACGTTCATCAATAAAACTGTACACCGACACACCTTTATTTTGTCCGAAGTATTTGAAAGAGTAGTTGGCATTTAGTGACGGCACGGAGACTTCATATTTTTGTCCGTCGCTCGAAGTATGAAGCCGATCGGGATTCCGGCGATAGATGTTTGGCAGTTCCATTGAGGCGAGAAAATCAACCAGTTTCAGATTGGCACTTCGCAAATTTTCAAGCGTAAAAAACCAGTTCACGGCATTTTGGAGTTCGGTTTCGCCAAGTTGTTTTGAGGTATATGTGATTTTGGGAATGCCGAGTTCACAGCCAAGTGCGGTAATGCCGGCAAAGAATACAAAATTCTGAGGTTTCAGACGGTTAATACCGGATTGAAGATGAGTGAATTCGCCGAGAAAGTCGGAGGCTTGATTGACCGTTGATAAAACTTCCGAGAGTGCGACAACTTGTCGTGTCGGAAAATAATTCCTCAGCGGAGCGGCAAATTCGCGGTCTTCTTTGGGCGTGGCAATAATCCACGAATTTTGCTCCTTAATTTGCAGATATTGGTTGGTCTTTTCATTTTGATTTGTTTGATGAAATGAGCGATCAACATTTTCGGCGAGCTTTGAAATCACTGCGGCTGGCTCTGAAATATTTTGCAGATCGGATTTTTCCAACAAATTTTCACGGCTCGTTGTCCAATCGGACGAAGTAATCAAATAATCATCCAATGAGCGATATTTATTTGATCCGGCGAAATTTACCGTTCCCGATTTAATACCTTGCGCGATATTTTGGAAAAGCCGGGCTTTATAGAGTGAAACGGAAAATCGTTTATCCTGCATCAACTCCTTTTCTTTGCTTGAGAGAAACTCCTGCGGAGCGCGTTTGTCGATATTGCCGTCCTTGTTTTGAAAGTTTCGTAAAGCGTCGAAAAGCTGCGGGTCAGCGGTTTTTTCATCAACTTGAAGAAAACGCACGATGTCGGCGGCGCGGCGTTGGAGCGTCAAGGATTTCTTTTGCAAAATCGCATAAAACTCATTATCTTCCTGCTCATCGGCGGTATCCTGCGCTAACAGTTTGATTTCCGCTTCGAGGCGTTGTCTTTCAACCAGATTTTCATTAATCGAAAACTCGATCCGGGCGACTTTTTCCGTATCGGAAATTCGCTTTTCCGACAGCACTTGAGAAATTTCTGCAAAGGTCGGAAAAACGGTTGTTTGTAAAGATTCAAGCAGATTATTGAGTATCTTTCTTTGCTCCACACGCTTTTGGAAATATTGCTGACGATATTCGTAATTAGCTGAATTAACGGTATTTTGGACCGACTGTAAAAGCGCGTCAACCAGCATGTCCTGAAGGCGAAAGCTCTGGTGCCGGAGCGGCGCACGATCA
>JANMAA010000065.1:0-12383 GCA_031359215.1 Acidobacteriota bacterium
CGCTGCGCCGCTCGGTGTTCCGGCGGCGACTCCGATTTATGCAACTTCGACGTTTGTTTATGAGCGAATGGAAGATGTTGACCGCGTGGTCGAGGGCGAAACGAGCGGTTTTGTTTACAGCCGTTACGGGAATCCGACGGTTGCCGCGCTCGAAGAAGCGTTGGCGGAAATTGAAAACGGAAAATTCGCGTTTGCGTTCGGTTCGGGGATGGCGGCACTACACGCCGCGCTGCTCGCCTGTGAACTCTCGACGGGTTCGGTCGTGTTGGCTTCGCAGGATTTATACGGCGCGTCGCTCGAATTACTGCAAACGATTTTCGGTGCGTTCGGCGTAAAAACCGTGACGGCGGATTTTTCGGATATTGAAAATTTGCGCGTGAAAGCGAACGAATTAAAACCGCGAGTTTTGATCGGCGAAACGATTTCAAATCCGCTACTCAAAATTTTGGATGTTGAAAATGCGGCGCAAATCGCACACGAAGCTGGCGCAAAATTGGTCGTTGACAACACTTTTGCGACACCTTTTTTGTGTCAGCCGATAAATTTCGGCGCGGATTTTGTCGTCCACAGCGCGACGAAATTCTTAGGCGGACACGCCGACGCGACCGGCGGAATCGTCGTGGCGCGTGAAGAATTTGATCGTCCGGCTTTGATGGGCGCATTGACGCTGACCGGCGGAATCTTGAGCGCGTGGGAAGCGCATTCGATTTTACGCGGACTAAAAACTTTGGGTTTGCGATTGGAAAAACAATGCCGCAACGCGGAAAAATTGGCGCAATACTTTTTGGATTGTCCGCAGATTGAAAAAGTGATTTATCCGGGACTTGCCGACGACGCGCAGACAATAATCGGCGCACGAATTTTGAATAAAAGTTATCGCGGCGCAGTTCTCGGCATCAGATTAAAGACTGATTCACGCGCGGAGGTTTACAAATTTATGAACGCATTACAGCTTTGCACACGCGCCGCGAGCGTCGGCGATATTTTTACCGGAATCGTTCATCCGGCAACCGCAACGCACCGCGAAATGTCGGCAGGCAAACGCGCAAGATTAGGAATTACCGAAGGTTTATTGAGAATTTCGGCGGGAATCGAGGACGTTGAAGACATTATTGCTGATATTGAACAGGCTTTTTCAACGGAAAATGGAAAATGGATAACGGAAAATGAAAGATGTTTGGTGTATTAAATTTTCCGTTTTCCATTTTCCGTTATCCATTAGATTCTTATGATTTATTTAACGGAAGAACATATCAAGCAAATTGAGGCGCACGGCGAGCGCACGTTCCCGCACGAATGCGGCGGGATGATTATCGGGGGATTTGAAACGGATAAGAAAACGGTCGTCGAACTGCTGCCGATGGAAAATGCGATGGCGGAAAGCGAACAGCATAATCGCGTATTGATCTTGCCGAAAGACGTTTTAAGAGCAGAACGCTACGCCCGCGAAAAAAAATTGGACGTGATCGGTTATTACCATTCACACCCGGATCATCCGGCGATTCCGTCGCAGTTTGATCTCGACCACGCGCTGCCGGTTTGGACATATATTATTGTTTCGGTTGTCGGCGGCAAAGCGGCTAATTTATTAGCGTGGGAAATGGAAAACGACCGTTCAAAATTTAACGAGGAAGAGATTATCTTTGCCGAAACACAGACGAATTAATTAAAGTTTCGGCAATCACAGAATTGTTCACAGATGCGTTTAACAGATAAATTTCGGGTAGGAAACAAAAATCTATTTTGGGCATCTGTGAACAATAAAATTTTAGAGGGAGAAGTAATTTTATGGCAGTAACAATCGTAATACCGACACCGCTCAGACAATTTGCGGGCGGAAGTTCAGAAATTGAAGTCGAAGCGGCAACCGCCGGCGAAGCGTTGGAAAAACTAACTTTAGCGCACGCCGATCTGAAAAAACATCTTTATAACGACGGCGGAAATCTGCGAAATTTCGTCAATGTTTACGTCGGCGATGAAGATATTCGAGATTTGGAAGGCTTGGATACACAGGTCAAAAGCGGCGGCGAAATTTTAATTGTCCCGTCAATCGCAGGCGGAAATATCGCGGCGGAAGCGCGAGCCGAAAAAGAGTTGCCGTCACTTTCGACGGAAGAATACGCCAGATATTCACGGCATTTGATCTTGCCCGAAGTCGGTTTGGAAGGACAAAAAAAGCTGAAAGCCGCGCGTGTTTTGATGATCGGCACGGGCGGCTTGGGTTCACCTTTGGGACTTTATTTGGCGGCGGCAGGTGTCGGCACACTAGGAATTGTTGATTTCGATGTCGTTGACGAATCGAATCTCCAACGCCAGATTATTCATGGCACAAAAGATGTCGGGCGACCGAAGATCGAATCGGCGAAAGATCGTTTGAACGACATCAATCCGAACGTGAAAATCGAAGCGCACGAAACGCGTTTGACGAGCGAAAACGCGCTCGAATTATTTAAAGATTTCGATGTTATTGTTGACGGCACAGACAATTTTCCGACGCGCTACTTAGTCAACGACGCTTCGGTTTTGACCGGAAAGCCGAATGTTTACGGCTCGATTTTTCGGTTTGAGGGGCAAGTAAGTGTTTTCGACGCGACGCGCGGCGCGTGTTATCGCTGTCTTTATCCCGAACCGCCGCCGCCCGGACTTGTTCCGTCGTGCGCGGAAGGCGGCGTTCTCGGCGTTCTGCCCGGAATCGTCGGCACAATTCAGGCGAATGAAGTTATCAAAGTAATTCTCGGCGCGGAGGGAACTTTATTGAATCGTCTGTTGCTTTTCGACGCTTGGAAAATGCGTTTCCGCGAATTGAAACTCAAGAAAAATCCCGATTGCCCGATTTGCAGTGAAAACGCGACGATTAAAGAGTTGATTGATTACGAAGAATTTTGCGGTTTGAATTTGCCGGTCGAGGAACAGATTTTGGAAGAAATCACCGCAACCGAATTGAGCGAATTGATAAAAAACGATAAGGAAGTGCAATTGATTGATGTGCGCGAACCGTATGAAGTCGAAATTGCAAAAATCCCGAATGCGAAATTGATTCCGCTTGGTGAGATCGTCGCGCGTAAAAAGGAAATTGATCCGTCGCGCACCGCGATTATTCATTGCAAAGGCGGCGTGCGAAGTGCGAAGGCGATCAAACAATTGCAGGAAAACGGTTACACCGGACGACTTCTAAATCTGAAAGGCGGCATCGGCGCGTGGTCGGATGAAGTTGATTCGAATGTTCCCAAATATTAATTCAACGGCTAACGGATAATTTGAAAGTCCCCGTTACAGCTCCCGCATTTTATTTGCGGGAGCGTTTTTTTGTCCCGTGATAGAATTCACAAAGAATTCACTAAATGGCATAATTTTAATAACAAATGATGAACGATTATAGAATTTTTTACTCGCCACACTATTATGCCGAAATCGGCGAAGGACACGTCTTTCCAATAAAGAAATTTGAGCTCGTGCGTGACAAATTGCTTTTGGAAGGAACTCTGCAACCGGATGAAATCATCGAACCGCAACCGGCAAAGGTTGAAGATTTACTGCTTGTTCACACGGACGATTACCTGACGCGGCTCGTAAACGGAACTTTAACAGCCAAGGAAGTTCGCAAACTCGGATTGCCGTGGTCAGAATCGTTGGTGCGGCGCACATTTTTGGCGGTCAGCGGGACAATCAATGCGGCATTTCACGGCTTGGAAAATGGTATCGCCTCGAATCTGGCAGGCGGAACACATCACTCTTTTCCCGACAGAGGAGAAGGCTTTTGCGTTTTGAACGATGTCGCGGTCGCTATCAGGGTTTTGCAGCGCGACTTGGAAGCGCAGAGATTTTTAATCATAGATTGCGATGTTCATCAAGGAAACGGAACGGCTTTTATTTTCCAAGACGAGGAAGAAGTTTTTACTTTTTCGATGCACGGCGCAAAGAATTATCCGCTTTTTAAAGAAAAGTCCAGTCTCGATATAGAACTGCCGGACAGAACTGCCGATGCCGAATATCTCGAAACTTTAGAGGAAGCGTTACCACGAATTTTCTTGCACAATCCTGACCTTGTTTTTTATCTCGGCGGCGCAGACCCGTTTGAAAAAGACAAACTCGGACGACTCGGTTTGACAATGAAAGGCTTACGGGAACGAGATGAAAAGGTTATTAAGTTTGCAAAAGAACGTCATATCCCGATTGTTACGGTAATGTCGGGCGGCTATGCTTTGGACATCAACGACACGGTGGAAATTCACGCAAATACGATTCGGGCGGTGAAGAAAATTTTTGCAGAACCTCAAGTCCGACAAACTTCAATTTATTAGCTAATTATTGAATGTTTTTGACGGAGTTTTGCCTCCGAATCAAAACAATTAACACCTGAAAAACAATTGTGTGAGTCGGATTGTTCGGCGGCTAGTGTTTCCATTTGGATCGTTAAATGATCGATTCCGAACTCGTCGTGCAGTTTTGCTCTGATCTTTTGCAACAGGTCGGATTGTAAGACATTTTCGCGGTGAACAATGTGCACGCTCAGCGCTTCCATTCCCGAAGTTATCGTCCAAACGTGAAGATCGTGAACATTTTCGACATTCTCCGTTTGCAAGATCGTCTGTTCAACCGCCCTCAAATTGATATGCGCGGGCGTGCCTTCAAGCAGAACATTGACTGATACCCGAATCAGATTCCACGCACCGTAAATAATAATCAAACTTATCAAAACACTGGTTGCAGCATCAGCCCACAGCCAACCGAAAGCAAGTATCAAAACTCCGGCGATGATCGCTGCTAATGAACCGAGCAGATCACCCATTATATGCAGCCACGCGCCACGCAAGTTCAGGTCGTGGGCGTGGTCGCCGTGAAGAAGATAAGCGGCAATAATATTCACGATCAATCCGCCGACGGCAACTATGGTTAGTTCAAGTCCTTTTACATCCTGCGGCACACTCCAACGCTGAAAGGCTTCATAAATCACCCACAAGGAAAGCAAAACGAGCGCGATGCCGTTAACAAAAGCGGCAAGTATCTCGTAACGATAGTATCCGAAGGTTTTTTTTGCCGTCGCCGGACGCGAAGCAAACCAAATTGCACCGAGAGTTAAGGATAACGCGCCGACATCCGTGAGCATATGTCCCGCATCGGCAAGCAATGCCAGCGAATTTGACCACCAACCGCCAACCGCTTCCGCCAGCATATAAACAAAAGTTAAGCCGAGAGCGAGTTTTAGCTTTTTGATACTTCGCTTATCGCGTCTTTCGTCCGAATGTGTGTGATGAATGCTCAATTTTGCCGTACTGCTTTGGCAGTATTTAAGTTTAACCTATAACTGCTTCGATTTCCTTTCTCATCGCTGATACCGACGTTAATTTCCGGGCTGCCCACGGATATTTGAAGACGAAACGAGCCGTCGCCGGCGGCAAATGTTTCGCGCTCTGCTACACCGACTACAACACCCGGTTGAGTTTTACCGCTAATTATGTAAATATTTCCGCCGACTTTTTCAATCGCCCAATCAGCTACCGTGATCGGTTCGTTATTAGATTTTTTAACAATCGAAAATTTACTCAACTCGCTCCAATCGCTGATCTGCCCTGAAACCGCACTTGCCCTGATACGCCAGTAATAGATTCCGGGCATCAGGTTTCCCAGCGTAAAAGTCGTATTTGTCAAAGTATCGCGTTCGAGAACAATCGCATCAGGAACAAAGAATGGCGACTTAGCAATTTGCAGTTGGAAGGTTGCGACCGCGACCGCATCCGACTTTTGCCAGTGAAATAAAACATCCGAAAAACCATCGGCAGCAACCGTAAATTGCTCT
Source organism: Acidobacteriota bacterium (assembly GCA_031359215.1). GTDB lineage: Bacteria > Acidobacteriota > Blastocatellia > Pyrinomonadales > Pyrinomonadaceae. Next base: position 5,798 of record JANMAA010000065.1, read on the forward strand.
GAATTGGGCGGAGTCAAAAGTTTCGGAGATTCGATAACACGCTCTTTCGGCGTAAGTTTGTTGTTATTGACCGCCGCAAATTCATCCTGTTTGATAACCGTTTTTTCACCGGCAATACTTGTTTCAACACCGCCGCGGCTGATGCGGATTTCACCGTTATTAGTTGTTTGATTTATCTTAAAACTCGCGTCCGTCTGTGGAAGTAAGCGGTTTTCCGCTTCTCTTACTTCGACCACATTTTCCGTATTTTCCGGTTGATCTTGCGTTTTGACATTGATTTGACCGTTATTAAGAGCAACCCTGACATTCGTTCCGCCGAAAAGTGATGAACTGTTGCTGATAACGACCGTGCTATTGGGGCGAATCGAATAGGTCGAACCGTCAATCATCCGAATCTGCGCCCGACCGTCGGTTTGCGTCTGAATCGTATCGCCCGCTGAAACAAAAATGTCTCTCGTTACGAGAATTGTTTCACGAGTTGCCGCCCGGATGATTCGCACATCGCCTTCAAACGAAATCAGCCGCGCCGCATCTTTAGGAGCATCGTTAATTTCAGGAGCCGGCAGAAAGAAATTTTTTTCCCATAGCCACCAACAACCGCCGCCAAGAATAGCGAGAAAAACGGCGAAGGCGACAATTCGATAAATTGTGCTTCGTTTTATTTCCCACCATTCGACGTAAATTTTGCGATACTTACTTTTCATTAGAGGCTTGCTTTACAACTAAGAATGGGTTTCTTTAGTAAAAATTCATTTATCAAAACAATCTTTTATTATTCGCTCAAATCTTCTTCCGCTTTAACGGGCGCAGGAAATATCAATGATAACAGTATTGACAGCGCGATTGCACCGACAACAATTCCAAGCGAGATATTTATAAACATTTGCTCAAAATCGTGGTGCAAAAAACTTTGTAAAAATGCGGTGAAGGCAGAATTACTTCCTTCGCCCATTATCATTATCAATCCTTGCGCCAAAAGTGGCAAGAGCATTTTAACACCGATAAAAGTTAAAACAAATGCCAACCCGTATTTGAGAAGATGAAATTTTTCCGCCATTTCGACCAGCAGAAAGAAAAACGTCCGCAAACCTAGAATAGCAAATATATTGGAAGTATAGACAATAAATTTGTCGGTGGTGATACCGAAGATCGCCGGGATCGAATCTACCGCAAAAACGAGGTCGGCGACATTTATTACGATCAAAACCAAAAGAAGTAGCGTTCCGACTCGCTTCCCTTCCTTGATAACAAAAAATTTTTCGCCGTCATAGTGTTTTGAAATGCGGACAAATCTCGTCGTCAAAGAAACAATAGCACTGTCTTCGGGATTAAATTCGTCGTCATCACCGAACATCTTGATTCCGGTATATATCAGAAATGCACCGAAAAAGTATAATATCCAGTCAAATCTTTCAACCATCTCCGCGCCGGCAAAGATCATTACCATTCGCATCACGAGTGCCATAAAAATGCCCCAAAACAGGGCGCGATGCTGATATTTTTGAGGAACTTTGAAGAAGTTGAAGATAAGCAGAAAGACAAACAAATTATCAATCGAAAGTGAAAGTTCGATTAAATAGCCGGTTAAAAATTCTGTTGCTTTAATACTGCCGAATTGCCAAAAGATAAATCCGTTAAAAAGAAGGGCGAGCGACACCCAGACCACACTCCAAGCGAGAGTCTCACGGCGTGTCGGCTTATGAGCTTTACGGTTGGCAAATCCTAAATCGACCGCCAAAGCCGCCAAAACAACGACAAAGAAAAAAATCCAAACCCACAGAGGATATTCCATACTCAATCTAAAATACTAGGTTTGCGTCTTAAATGTCCAAAGCGTATGCAGAAAGAGGAAAAAAGGCGGCAGTCTAATAATCATAGATCACCGCCACCTTTTTACATTTACAAAACCTTAATTATGTTTCCGCAACTGCTTCTTCGCGGTTATGAAGTTTACTGTGTTTATAACTATAAAGAAAATAAACGCCCAAACCGACGAGCAGCCAGATACCGAACCTAAACCAATTAGTCCAACCAAGTTCGGTCATTAAATAAGTGCAGAACATAATACCCAAAACCGGAATTAGCGAAAGCCGTTTTACAAAACACAAAGCCGCCATAATGAGTGAAAAAATGATAAACACGAAATACGGGATTTTGTGTAGGAATGCAGTCAGGACGGTTTCATCTTTCGCTGGAGTGAAATCGGTAAAGAATTTTATCACCGCTTCGCCGTTAAAATAAATGACCGCTGCCATTACGATAATGTATAAAATCGGCGCGATCCATTGCGAACTCAGATAAGGCACATAACGCTGTTGTCCGGCAAATTCCTTATCTTTGACCAAAACTCCGGCGCAGACAATCGTAAAAGCAAACAAAGTTCCGATAACCGACAGATCGGTTACTTCCGACAGATTCATAAACAACGCCGGAATCGCTACCATAAAACCTGTGAGAATCGTCGAAAACCAAGGCGTTCTGAATTTCGGATGAATTGACGAAAAGATTTTGGGCAGCAGTCCATCGCGGCTCATCGCCATCCAGAGACGCGGCTGACCGAGTTGAAACACAAGTAAAACAGTTGCAATCGCAATCACCGCGCTGACGGCGACAATGCCCGAAACCCAAGGAAGATTCGCGCCTTCCGGTCCGAAGACGAAAGCAAGCGCGTCGCCGACACCTTCAAATTTTGTGTAATTGACGATTCCGGTTAAAACCAAAGTTAAAACAACATATAAAACCGTGCAGATGCCGAGCGAATAAATCATTCCGCGCGGCAAAGTTACATACGGGTCTTTGCATTCTTCGGCGGTCGTCGAAAGCGCGTCGAAACCGATATAGGCGAAGAAAACCGCCGCCACGCCCGACATCATTCCGCCGAATCCGTTCGGCAAAAACGGCACCCAATTCGCCGTTTTGACATAAAACGCACCGACGATGATGACCATAAAAATTACGGCGAGTTTCAAACCGACCATAATATTCGAAGCCGTTTTCGATTCACGAATTCCTATGTAAACCAGAGCCGTAATTAAAATGACGATTCCCAAAGCCGGAACATCGGCGATCAGCGGAAACCCGCCGAGATGCGGCGCGGTCGTCCAAGCCGTGTAGGCTTCGACGATACTTGGCGAGAGTTTGTCGGAAACCGCTTTCAGTTGGTCGCTCGTCATATTTCCGAGCGCGGTCAGATTTTGCCCGCCCGCCAGAACGCCTTCCATTACTTCGTGATTGTCGGCAAAGCCGCGCGACGCGCTTAGATAATCCATCGAAAAATACGCCGGAATATTAATGCCGTTCGCCTTTAATAACCGCGTAAAATAATCACTCCACGAAATCGCCACGGCAATATTTCCGATGGCGTATTCGACGAGCAAATCCCAACCGATGATCCACGCGACCAACTCGCCGAACGAAGCGTAAGCATAAGTGTAAGCCGAACCCGCAATCGGGATTTTCGACGCGAACTCCGCGTAACACAATGCGGCGAAACCGCACGCGATTGACGCGAAAACGAAAAGCAGAACAACGCCCGGACCGCCTTTAAAAGACGCTTCGCCGACGAGCGCGAAAATTCCCGCGCCGACAATTGCCGCGATGCCGAGCATCGTCAAGTCAAATGTGCCGAGCGAACGGCGCAAACCGCCGTCGTCAACACCGTCCGCGTGATCACTCAAACCGGCGGCGGCATCGGCTTGAATCTGTGCGATAGATTTTTTACGAAATAATGATTTATCCATAGTTTTCAATATCCTATAAAGTCAAATTTTTATGTTTCGGAAGACGAATTGTGAAAGTTATAATTGCTCGTTTTGCGAATTTTGCCCGAAAATTACAAAAGATGCAATGGAAATAATGAGAAATTAGACATTTTTATCTTGAAAAGTGCAAAAAAAATAAAAATTGCGCTTATTATGACAATCAATTAAACTTATAGCGTTAAATCTTCCGTCCTGATACAAAATGAAAAATCGTCCGATTCACGAAAACCTGGATACATCGTTCGTCAATTTATCGGCTTTGATTAAATATCTGCGCCGCAGACAATTTATTGGTAATGTGCGCGTCGAACTAAGCGGTTACGAAGCCGATATTGTCTTAACCGAGGAAAATACTTTAAAAGTCCGCGAACACGACCGGATTACCGGACGTATTTCCGAAGGCGAAGAAGCATTACAGCGACTTTTGATTCGCGCACGGGAACCGGGCGGAATTATTCACGTTTATCAAAAGACTGAAGAAACCGCAAAACCGACCGTCGAAGAAAACATACCGATTATTGATGAAAAGCCTGTCGAAGCTCAAATAGCGGTTGCCGTGAATCAACTCAAAATCGAAAAAGCGAAAGAAAATATTACAAAACCCGGTCTGAAATTGCCGAAATTCCCTTTTGACTTGAGCAATCGGGTTGAAGACAAAGCCCGACAACGAGCTCTTTCACCTGCGGAATGGCAGCAATTGCTTGATTTAACCGCCGAACTTTTGCGGACGATCGATAAAAGTTTAGCCGAAGCAAATCTGCATTTTTCGACGGCTTTTGAGAAAGCGCGAATCGAAATTTCAACCGATTATCCTTTTTTGAGTCCGATTTCCGGTGTTTTTGATTATAAGAACGGCAAAGTTTCGATGGAAGAACAAGTCAGTTCGACGCTTTTTGTCGCCAGCATCATTGAAACTTTAAAACGCATTCTGGAAAAACTCGGAAAAAACGAGAAGTTTTCACAAATCCATCGCGCCACCAACCAAAAAGTCCTTGCTCTTATTCATATCCGCAAACCGCTTTACGATAAATTTGCCATCACGCCGCAACTCGAAAAAATTATCGGAGTTTAACGATTTCAGATTTTGGATTTCAGGTTTTGAATTTTACAATCGTAGTTAGATTTTACATTTTACATTTTAGGTTTAGATTTCAGATTTTAAGTCAATAATTTTTTAACTTAGTCCAAAATCCAAAATCTAAAAACCAAAATCGAATTATGGATTGGAAAATATTTTGGACTGCCTTCGTAACACTTTTTTTAGCCGAACTCGGAGACAAAACCCAACTTGCCGTTATCACTATGACTGGCAAAACAAGTTCGGCTATTTCGGTTTTTCTGGGCGCGGCTTTGGCATTGGTTTTGGTAACGCTAATCGGCGTTTTATTCGGCTCGCTGCTTGGCGAATTCATTCCGACCGAATGGCTTCAACGTATTGTCGCCGTTGCCTTTATCATCATCGGTGTGTTGATGCTTTTAGGGAAACTTTAACTGAATTCCCGATCATTATCAAAAAATTTGTCATCTATTTAGCTGACTTTTTTGACTTGTAAAAAATCTTCAAAATAAAAAAATATTTTTTTTTTGAATCTAATTATCAAATTCTCTCGAATTGTATAATGTAACCGAAAGTTATGTGATGTTTCTATTGAAACAACACGAAATTTCGGCTTACAAATTTGGTTCGGGGTTTATGTCTCAACGAACGATCTATAGATTTGGCTACTGAAAATATAGGATTGTTACTCAATTTCATCTCCTTTTTTGAACTGAGAGTGCCGGATGTTTTTTAACGAAAACATCCGGCATTTTTGGTTGTGAAATGCTTTTCAAACAGGCTTTGTGATAAAATTCTCATAATTATGAAAGGCAGCGAAATCAGACAAAAATTTTTAGAGTATTTTGAAAAGAACGGACATAAAATCGTTCACTCATCACCGCTTCTTCCGGCAAATGATCCGACGCTTTTGTTCACAAACGCGGGAATGAACCAGTTTAAAGACGTTTTTACCGGACAGGAAAAGCGCGATTACAAACGTGCGACGAGTTCGCAAAAATGTATCCGCGCCGGCGGCAAACATAACGATTTGGATGAAGTCGGCAAAACTGCCAGACATCACACATTTTTTGAAATGCTCGGCAATTTTTCGTTCGGCGATTATTTCAAGGAAGACGCGATCAAATTCGCGTGGGATTTTCTCGTTAATGAATTAAACTTAGCCGAGAATCGCCTGTGGTTTTCATATTTCGGCGGCGACGCGGAAGTTCCGGCGGACGACGAGGCACGGGATTTATGGATTGCAATGGGCGCGAAACCCAACCGCGTTTTGCCGTTCGGACGCAAAGATAATTTTTGGCAGATGGGCGACACCGGACCGTGCGGACCGTGTTCGGAAATCCATTATTATATGGGCGACGAACCCGACAACGCCGAAAAAAATCACCCGAAATGGGTCAACGGCGAAGGCGATACGACGATGGAAATCTGGAATCTCGTCTTTATGCAGTTTGAAAGAAACGAGATTGAAAAAGGCGTTTTTGAAATGACACCATTGCCCGCACCGTCAGTTGATACGGGCGCAGGTTTGGAACGAGTCGCGGCTGTTTTGCAGGGCGTAAAAACGAATTACGACACGGATTTGCTGATGCCGATTGTCGAATTTACAGCGCAATTGTCGCAGGGGAAATAGGTTTTGGCGGACATTGAGAGGTTATAAAATGGAAATTGATATGTCGCCCGAAGCCATTACGAATCGGCTGAAAACGATGGAACAGCTTTGGGAATTGAGCGTTAAATTAATGCAGGCGAAAGAGATTTCAGAAAC
>JANMAA010000069.1:0-1655 GCA_031359215.1 Acidobacteriota bacterium
TTTTAAGTATTGTTGAATCAACGGTTGTAGTTGGTGCGTTCTGTCAAAGAGCGTTTGAAAGGCTTGAGCCGTGTGCGGTGAAAGTCGCAAGCACGGTTCTTAGGGGAGGGAGTGGTAGCAATATCACTTCCTTACCCGACTAGGGCGGCGGTTTGGGTTTCAAAGGCTTCGTAGCCAGCGATGCTCTGAATTGCAAACTTTGATTGCATTTTTAAGCCACTCCTTTCGCTCCGCGTCAAGGTATTTAACGACAGCTTGGAAATCTTGCTCGTCTTTCGCCTGCGGGTTCTTCGACTTGTAAAGCAAAACGATTTCTGGGCAAAGAAACTTTACGCCTGCACTCGATTCAAGCTGGACTTTAACCAATGACCGCCGGACTTTCTGGTTTCTTCGGTAAAGCCATTCGGTTTCATTCGATTCGTTCATCAGGATTTCAATTTGTAGCAGTTGCGCTGTTTCGCTGAAACAATGAATTTCGTGCGTCGGCAATGTCAGCCATTCGTCCCGATGCCAAACGACTGGCTCGCCATTAACGATTTTCTGCAAAAGCCAACCATTAAAATAAACGTGCAAAGCCACTTGGTCTTTGCGAAAAATGGCAACTTCGATGTCTTGGTGCGGACGAGTTACCTTATCAAGAAATAAGTCAATCGCCCAACCGCCAGCGACAAACCAACTCGGGTTAAAATCGCGCATCATAACTGCAATCTGTAATGGTAAAGCAAACATCTGTTACCAACGCGAAGCCGCCCAACTTTGAATTACACGAAATTATGTTTGTTTTCACTCTCGGCTATTTTCCTCTCTGCACTTCGCTGAGCGATGAGCCTTTGCGTATATTGCCCAGAATCGGCAATTCGCGCGAGTGAATTTTCTCGATTCGGGCGGCGCAAGCCTTGTATTCCGGTATTTTTGAAACCGGGTCGAGCGCGGGATTCGTCAATTGATTCGCCGCTAAGTTTTCTCCCCAATGATACGGAATGAAAATCGTGTCGGGGCGAATCGTTCGCACAATTAAAGCGGGAAATATGCCCATCCCGCGACGGGAGATGACTTTGACGCGCTCGCCGTCGTTGATTTTTAATTTCGCCGCCGTTTCCGGATGAATTTCAACATACGGTTCGGGACCTTGCTGAACGAGAAAACCGATGCGCCTGGTTTGATTGCCGGAAAGATACTGATAAACGACGCGCCCGCTCGACAAAATCAAAGGATATTCCGTGTCGGGAATTTCATTCGGCGGATTGTATTCAATCGGGTGAAATTTCGCTTTGCAATCGTCGTGATAAAATTTTTCCTCGAAAAGGCGCGGCGTTCCAGGATGGTCAGGCGTCGGACACGGCCAAAAAATTCCATTGTTTGCTTCAATCTTCTCGTAGCTGATGCCGTAATAATCGGCTTTCCCGCCATGTGATGCGACGCGCATTTCGTCGAAAATCTCGCGCGGTGAATTAAACGGAAAATACTTACCGCGTCCCATTCTTCGGGCGATTTCGTTGATAATCCACCAATCCACTTTGGCTTCGCCGGGCGGCTCATTCGCCTTATTGATTTTCACGACGCGCCCTTCGGCGCTCGCCGTTACGCCTTCGTCTTCGCTCCACGCCGAACCGGGCAGAACGACATCGGCGTAACGCGAACTTTCAGACATAAAG
>JANMAA010000076.1:0-27430 GCA_031359215.1 Acidobacteriota bacterium
GGGCGAATCATTTTTTTGAATAGACGGATTCGGCGGTAATTGTTGAGCATTTGAATGGTTAAATCCAAGCAGCGCAAGACCGATAAAAAATAAACCGACTGTTAAAACTATAAATTTTCCGTAACTTCTCATTTCAACTCCAAAAATCTTTTAGAACTCTCAACAAACTTTACTTCAGACTATCTTTGATCGCCCGATAACTCGTTTTGGTGCGAATTTTATAGTTATTGGTTTTTTCCCTATCATTAAAACGCACTTCGACTTTGCGCTCTTTGCCGTCATAATTCTGATTTGCCGGACGATATGTGATGATATATTGCGAACGCAATTCTTCCGATATTTTCTTGAAAGACTGTTCCAACTCAAGAATACTGTTCGTAAAAAATGCCTCGCCGCCCGTGTCTTCGCATAATTGCGCGAGTAATTTATCGCCTTTGTCCTTGACCGTTCCCGCTTCAACGCCCGGAACCGAACCTAAAAAGCCGCCTTTGGTCGAGATGGCGAAAATCGTTGTTTCGGTGCGTTGGGCAATATCTATCGCGTCTTTGAGATCGGCACGGCTAAAAGTATCGTCGCCGTCCGTGATAACGACAATTACCCGCCTGCCGGGAGCATTTCTCAATTTTTCATCGGAAAACTGCCAAATGGCATCGTATAAGGCAGTTTGTGAACCCGTTTTCTTAACTTTATCAACTTCTTTATCGAGCAAATCAAGTTTATCCGTAAAATCCTGGCGAAGATTGATCTCGTTATCAAACGTCATAAACGCGGCTTTATCTTTGCGAACCCGAGTAACCGTATAGATAAAATCTTTAGCAGCACGTTTTGAGAAGCCCATTTTGCCGGCAGTCGAAGGCGATGTGTCCATCAAAACCCCGACATAAATCGGCGGATTTGTTTTTTCATCAGTAAAAAATGTTACTTCCTGCTGCACACCGTCTTCAAAAACGCTAAAATCGCCGCGTGTCAATCCCGTTACCAAATTTTTCTTTTTCTTTTTTTCAACTACTGTAACCGGCAGACGCACTTCAAATGTTTGAACTGCGCCCGTGTCATTAACGGTTGGCGGAGTCGGGCTTGGTTGCGGCGTTTGTGCCGTAATTGCTAAACTAAACGCGGAAAATAAGAAGATAAAATAAAAAGGGCGAAATAAATTTTTCATAACTTCAATTGTCTGGAATGCTCTTGACCGTAACGCAAGTTTCGATGCCGTCGGTTAAAAGTCTGTTGCCTAAACTCTCTTTAGATAAATGGTAAATTGTAAGTGGTAAATGGTAAATTAGTAATCGTTAATAGTTAGTGGCAAATAATGAATGTTTGTTTTGTTGCAATATACCACTTACCACTTACAATTTACCACTAAAAAATTATGAATCAAAATATCTTTCGGGAATACGACATTCGCGGCATTGTCGGGCAAGATTTGACCGACGAAACCGTTTCACTTTTAGGACGCGCAATCGGAACATTTTTTATAAATAACGGTGCAAAACGGATTGCTATCGGCTTTGATGCACGGGAGAGTTCGCCGAGTTTTCGGGATTTGCTCGTCGAAGGCTTTAACGCGTCGGGTTGCGATACGGTTTTGATCGGGAGAGTTCCGACACCTGTTTTGTATTTTACTGTTTTTACCAAAGAGGTTGACGGCGGCGTGATGATTACGGGTTCGCACAATCCGCCCGACCACAACGGTTTTAAGATTTGTCTCGGTAAATCAACTATTTTCGGCTCGCAAATTCAGGAAATCAAAGAAATCGCATTGTCGGGAAATTTTGCCAAAGGCGAAGGCACAAATGAAAATCTTGAAATTTTAGCTGATTATGAAAAGGATATTTTATCGAGAATAACTCTCGGCACGAGAAAATTAAAAGCCGTCGTTGACGGCGGAAACGGGATGGGCGGCGTTACAGGAGTGCCGATTTACGAGAAACTGGGCGTTGAACTCGTCAAACTTTTTACCGAACCGGACAGCAATTTTCCTAATCATCATCCCGATCCGACCGTTGTTGAAAATTTGCAGGATGCCGTCAAAGCCGTCAAAGAACACAACGCGGATTTAGCAATAGCATTTGACGGTGACGGCGACAGAATAGGCGTGCTTGACGAAAACGGGCGCATTATTTGGGGCGATGAATTGATGGTTTTATTTTCGCGGTATGTTTTGAAGGATATGCCGAATTCGACGATCATCGCCGAAGTAAAATGTTCGCAAACTCTTTTTGACGACATCGAAAAGCACGGCGGAAAACCGCTGATGTGGAAAGCCGGACACTCGATAATAAAATCGAAAATGAAGGAAACCGGAGCCGTTTTAGCCGGAGAGATGAGCGGACATATCTTTTTTGCCGACAGGTTTTACGGCTTTGACGACGCGACTTACGCCGGTGCGCGAGTACTTGAAATTCTTTCAAACACCGACAAAACATTGTCCGAACTTCTTTCCGATTTGCCTGAAACTTTTTCTACGCCCGAACTTCGCGTAGATTGCACGGAAGAACAAAAGTTTGAAGTTGTCCAAAAAATCGCCGATGAATTTTCAAAAACCAACGAAGTTATCACGATTGACGGCGCACGAATTTTGTTTGAAAACGGTTGGGTGTTAGTTCGCGCTTCAAATACGCAAGCGATTTTGGTTTTGCGTTTTGAAGCCGATACTCAAGAAAATCTTCAATCGATTCAGCAAAATGTCGAAAGCCGCGTAAGGCATTTTATAGCTTAAAGTTTCACCAAAGTTAGTTTTTAATTAGCTTTTATTTAAGAATAGATATATAAACATTGAAACATTAATGAAAAGCTCTAAAAGAGATTTTCAAATGAAATCGCAGTATGTAAAAGCCATTATCAAGGAGAAAAGAAGTTTTATGAACATCATTAAAGGTTACATTTCTGCTGTCACCCGTTTTGTCATTGCGACAGGAGTTTTACTCTTTTGCACAACCTTTATTTACTCGGCGGCGATTGATTGTTCAACTCCGAAAGGCATAGTTACCAAACAAATTTCCACTTCCAAATATGAAAAATTCGATTCACTTATTGAAGAGTTTTCTTTTTTGATCCAAGACTTCAAAATGAATCACCAATCTGAAGAAAACACTTTAAATATCAAGGTTCGATTTTGCTACGAAATCGGCATTTCAGACGGGAATTACCCGGACTTTCGAGCAATACTCAACGATATTCAAGAACTTCTAAATAACTATCCGAACGAGATGGATTATTGGGAAATTGTCAACAAAAAACTAACCCTGATGGTGTTGAGAAAATACCCTGTGCTTTCAAGCGTAACCAGTGAAATCCAAGTTTCTCCATCACGTTTAACTCCTTATATACGCTCAAGTATCACTACACGCTATCAGTCCAAAAATATAAAAACGGGTGGTAAAAAATCACCTTGAGAAGATGATTTTTTAAAATAATATGGTTTTCACCGACTAAATTCGCATTTTCTAAATCTATTCCCGTTAATACAAACCAATTAATTTGAAAGCCCGACGTGCATATTCGTTTTGCATAAACCAATACCAGATTTTTCCGCTTCGCAAGTTTTCGATGCTCGCCACCGTGATGCCGAGATCAATGCCGATAACATCCGAACCCGTCCATTTTCCGTTCGGATTAAAAGCATCTACAAAACCATATTTTTTATAAACACGATTGCCGTATTCGTTTTTCATAGCTTTCAAAGCCGGCAAAGTAATGTCGGGCGTAAACATCAGCGAACCCGCCGGAGCGCACGGCACGACCGTTCCGTCAATCGCCGGTTCGCGCGGCGGTGCGCCCCACGCGATATAGCCCGGTTCGGAATCTGAAGCCGTTAATCCCCACATCGTCGCCGAATATTTCGGGAAATCTTTGCTTAAAACCTCGACGAAAAATTTCTGTTGAGCGCGTGTCGCTTTGACCGAGTTCTCAAAGTAATCGACATACGGCGGACGATGTTCGCGCCGTCCGCGAAAATCAACGTAGGCGTGCGAAAATTGGTGAATAAAAAGCGGCGAAACGGCGGCTAAATATCTGTAACCGCCGTATTCTTTCCACGTTCTTTCCCACGCATTCCAAGCCTGCTGCGGAATCGGATGCGTCGGCGAACCGATGGCGAGAAGATACAGCATTTTGTCTTCGCTGTAATCGCGCCAACGGTTAGCGATAAAACCGTTTTCCGGTCGCCAGCCGTGCGAGAGCAAATACGGATCGCCGTTGAGCATCCATTGAAAATCTATTCTTTTATAGATCAGAACGGCGAGATTGACGATTTCCTTATCGTCCGCAAAACACTGCTTGACGGTCAGAACGCCGCCCATCAAAAGTGCGGTGTCAATCGAAGAAACCTCGCTGTTCCAACGCCGTTCGCCGGTTACGTAAACCATCCAAGGATAAAACCAGCCCTGTTTATTAAACGCTTTGTTAGAGAAAAAATTAAGCGTTTTTTCAGTTCGTTCTTCGGCTTGATTCTTTGTAACCCAACCTCTCTCAGCCGCAACGCAATAACTCGAAAGTGCGAATCCGGTCGAAGCCGAACTCGCTATATTATAACTCGGATGCGTCGAAGGTTTGCGCGTTCCGTCCGCGCCCGTTCGGTCTAAAGTCAGACCGTTTTTCGGATTAGAATTCTCCCAGAAAAAATCGAAAGTTTTTTTTTGAAGGTCTTCCAAAAAAGCGTCGTCTTCCTTTGAAATTTGCGCCGTTGCCTGCGGCGCGGTCGGCGCGGGATCAGCGGGTTCGTTGACAATATTTTGCGCGGTCGGTCTTGCTGAAATTTTGTTGACGACTTCAAAACTCGTCTGCAAACCGCCGTCCGAACTCGTGCCGACAAACACCTGAAATTCGCCTGTTTCAATTGTCGGTTTTAAGTTGCGGTCGAGAAACGTCAATTCTTTCGGCGTGAGCGTAAATTCGAGCGTTCGTTTTTCGCCCGCTTTCAATAAAACTTTTTGAAAACCTTTTAACTCTTTGACCGGACGAGTCACCGACGCGGCGACATCGTGAATGTAAAGCTGAACGACTTCTTCGCCGTCGCGTTTGCCGATGTTCGTCACGTCAACTTTTACTTTTACATTTCCCGTCGGCAAGATTTGAACATTGTCGAGTTGCAGATTGCCCAGTTCAAATTTCGTATAGCTCAAACCGTAACCGAACGAATAAAGCGGCGTGTTCGGCATATCTAAATATTTTGAAGTGTATTTGTTGTCCGCGCTAAACGGTCGTCCGGTATTTTTCGCGTTGTAATAGATCGGAATTTGTCCGACCGAACGAGGAAATGTTACGGGAAGTTTTCCGCTCGGATTCGAGTCGCCGAAAAGCGTGTCAACAATTGCCGGACCAGCCATCGTTCCGGCAAACCACGTTTCAAGAATCGCCGGAGAATTTTCCGCCAGCCAATTGATCGTCAAAGGTCTGCCGTTCATCAAAACGACGGCGTAAGGTTTTTTGGTCGCGTGAATTTTTTGAATTAATTCCGTCTGCATTCCCGGCAAACTGATGTCCGAACGCGAAGACGCTTCCGCCGACATCGCGCCCGATTCGCCCGCGACGATGATTGTAAAATCCGAATCTTTCGCCGCATCAACGGCATCTTTGAAACCTGCGTCGGTCGTGCAATATGCGTCACAGCCTTTCTCATAACGCACTTTTATTTTCGGATATTTCGCCTTTAACGCTTCCAAAATTGTTGTTGGATCGTTCGGCTGTCCGTCGCCTGTCCAATTGCCGTTCATCTCGCTTTTATTGTTTGCTAGATCGCCGATGACCGTGATTTCCTTAATATTTTTACTGATCGGCAGAGTTTCGTTTTCGTTTTTCAAAAGCACGAACGATTTTTCGGCAGCAGTTTTCGCTACGTCCTGATTCGCTTTTTTGAAAACTTCGCGTTTCTCCAGATTTTCGTCGGCAAATGGTTTTTCGAAAAGTCCGAGACGGAATTTGACGCGCAGAATGTGACGCACGGCTTCGTCAATATCGGCGACGGAAACCTTTTTTTCTTTGACCAATTCTTCGCCGTATTTGTTATACAGCCGCGAAACCATTTCCAGATCGGTTCCGGCGTTCAAGCCATACATCGCGGCTTCTTTTTCGTCCTTTGCCAAACCGTGAAACATCAGTTCCATCACGGCTGTGTAATCGCTGACAACTAAACCATCAAATTTCCATTCCTTTCGCAAAACGTCTTTTAAAATAAACGAATTTCCGGTCGCCGGAACGCCGTCGAGATCGTTAAAAGCCGTCATAAACGAACCGACTCCGGCATCGAGCGCGGCTTGAAACGGCGGAAAATAAATTTCGTATAAACTTCTTTTGGAAATATTCGTCGTGTTGTAATCGCGTCCGGCTTCCGCCGCGCCGTAGCCGACAAAATGTTTCGCGCACGCCATTATTTTGTCATTCGCGCTGTAATCATTTCCCTGAAAACCTTTGACACGCGCATACGCGATTTTCGAGCCGAGAAAAGTGTCTTCGCCCGCGCCTTCAATGATGCGTCCCCAACGCGGATCACGCGCGATGTCAACCATCGGCGCAAACGTCCAGTGAACGCCCGACGCACGAGATTCAGCCGCCGAAATTGATGAAGTTTTTTCAATCGAACTCAAATCCCAACTTGCCGATTCGCCCAAAGGAACAGGAAAAATCGTCCGATAACCGTGAATCACGTCAAAGGCAAACAACATCGGGATTTTCAAACGTGATTCGAGCGCGGCTCTCTGTAATTCGTTCGTCATTTTCGCGCCGCGCACGTTTAGCGTCGAACCCAGAAGTCCTTTTCGCGCTAATTCGAGATGTTCGGGACGATAGTTGCCGTTCGCTTCACCGTCAAGCATTTGAAGCTGACCGAGTTTCTCAGCCATTGTCATTTTGGAAATCAAAATACTAATCTTTTTCTCGATGTCCGCCTGCTTTGTCTGAGCAAAAATCGGACAGGTAAAAAGTAATAGCAATAACGGAAGAATGATGTGTCTGATCTTATTTAATGGCATATTTGTTTCCTTTGGCTTTGAAACTTGTTTAGATATAATTGAAATCGTGTCAGAACCACCTGCGGTAGCGGGTGGTTTAATTTGATACTTTCAAACCGTTGACAGCAGGTAAGCCGATGATCTTCAACCGTTCACTACCGCAGACGGTTCTGGCAAGTTCACTACCGATTTAATGACAAATCAAATTATCGCTAAAATCAAATCTCCCAAGTTTCTTGGCTGTTATTTGTGTCTCTGTATTTTCGGATTTTCAACTGTTTCGGCGCAATCCGTTCAAACTGTTACAAAACTTTTGCAGGAATCCGCCGCATTGATTCAAACCGGAAATTTCAGCGAAGCCGAACCGCTTCTGCGTCGCGCCGTTTCGATTGCACCGAAAAATGCCGACGCTCACAATCTTCTTGGAATCGTGCTTGACCAACAGGGTAAAACCGTTGAAGCCGAAAAATCTTATCGCACAGCGTTGAAAATAAACCCGAAAGCCGTGTCGCCGCTTGCCAATCTCGGCGTATTGCTTGCCCGCACAAAGAAATACGAACAAGCCGCACGGATTTTTGAAAATGTCTTAAAAGTTGCGCCAAATCATCCGCAAGCGACGATCAATCTCGGACTGGTTTACATTTCACTTAGCAAAAATGAAAAAGCCGTCGAGCTTTTGCGAATTGGCGGTAAATTACAGCCTGACTCTTTTGACATTATTTTCAATCTCGGACTTGCGCTATATCATTTGCAACGCTTTGACGAAGCAAATTCGGCTTTTACGGCAGGAGCAAAACTTTCGCCCGACGCGCCCGAACCGTTTTATTATCTCGGCTTAATCGCTTTTTCAAACAAACAAGATGAAACAGCGGTGGATTTTTTTGATAAAGCCGTCAGCTTGCGCCCGACTTACGCCGAAGCCAATTTTATGCTTGGCGAGATTTTGCGAAAAAATAACCGGCTCGATGCTGCCAAAGATTTTTATGAAAAAGCGTTGGCGCAAAATCCTTCGCAAGCGGTTAATTATATCCGGCTTGGCGGCGTTTATCTGGTCTTGAACGATTTCGGAAAGGCTCTCGACGTTTTCACCGAAGCCTCAAAATTTTTTCCTGATATTCCTGAGATTTATTACTTCCTGAGCATCACGGCTCGCGCTCAAGGCAACTACGATTTGGCAATAACATCGCTGCGAAAATCGCTCGCACTAAAATCCGAAAACGCGGATGCGTTAGCACTTTTAGGTGCGATTTTGGCTGACCGTAATGAACTCGCCGAAGCTGAAAAAAATCTGCGTCAAGCAATGAATCTGGATAAAAATCATTTCAATTCGCACTTCGATTTAGGTCGTCTTCTTGCCAGAAACCGCCGTTACGAAGAAGCCTTACCGATTTTGCAACGCGCCTCGTCGCTCAAACCTGAAAATCCTGATGTGCATTATCAACTTTTTCTGACTCTTTCACGTCTCAAAAGATTAGCGGAAGCCGAGCAGGAATTTACAATTTACAAAAAATCAAGCGATTCGAATAAACCTAAAAAATAATATCGGTTTCTATCATCTAATAAAAAAGGTGTGAATAATCACTCAATCATCCACACCTTTTTATCTTAGAAATTAAATCTCGCCTGAAATTCGACAACTCTTCCGGCAAGTCCGGTAGTAGCTCTGCCGAAACTCGGATTCGGATTATCACCATTATTTATTCTCGTACTGTCGGAAGCAAAGACGAATGGTAAAAGATTTAGATTGTTAAAGGCATTGAAAAGATTAACCCTTAAATCCAAACCGGTGTCTTCATTGAAACGAAGACCTTTCGGTAATGCAAATCGCTTGGAGATAGTAAAATCAGTTGAAAAATAACGCGGACCGCGAAAGCCATTGCGACCTATTCCCGGTGGATTTAGTAAAAAAGTCGCGTCTCCAGTTGTTGAATCTCGGTTGAGAGTTGTCAAGAAAATCCTATTACAACCGCCCAATACATTTATACAGAGATTGTTACCCGGAATGAAACTTCCCGTAAAGTTACCGTTGCCATTAAGAAATGTATCGTTGGAAGTATTTGTTCCATTTCCGCCGAAATATGCAGTCGGGCGAAAAGGTCCGAATTGTGCATTGCTTTGTGAGCGAATTCCCGGACCACCGACAACCGGAGTGAATGGGAAACCAGTGTGCCAGGTAACGATTCCGCTAACTTGCCAGCCGCCCAAAAATGTTTCGACTAAATCATTGCGGTTTTTGAAAATCGGTAAATCCCATAATCCGAAAGCATTAAAATTATGTTTTACGTCAAAGTCCGAAGGTCCGTATTCCGTGTTGTTATCAACCGGATACGTTTGGTTGGTAAGGAAGCCCGGACCGGAATTGGATAAATTGTCGAGACTTTTAGCAAAACGATAATTTGCCTGCACCTGAAAGCCATTAGCAAATCGCCGTTCAAGTGTTGCCAGCAAAGCATTATAATTTGATTTTACGTCCGGTGTCGGCAGAAACGCAGCGTTAATATTCGGATTAAGACGGGCAAAGATAAAGTTTTGATTAACCAGTCGAATCAAGTTCCGATTACGACTTCCCTGATAACCGAGCGTCGCCGTTAATTTAGCAGGCAACTGATATTGACCTTCGAGTGAATAACGAAAACTTTGAGCGTTCGGCTGGTCTTGCGGCGAACCGTAAATTTCCACCGCACCATTGAACGGCAAACCGGTTGCCGGGTTGATTCCTCCGCCCAGCAGCGGATTAGTCGGGAAGCTGTTAGGTGAATTAGAACTTCCTAAAGCATATAAAATCTGACCGTCAACAAAAGGTGTTCCAAAACCGTCGCCGCCGGCAGGTCCAGCCGTTCCGCAGCAAATACCGAACCGGGCGAAAAACGGCGGATTGCCGCGCGAATTAATAAAAACCACGCTCGGTATGCGATTGTAGCCAATGCCGAAACCGCCGCGAATTACGCCTTTGTTTTCTAAAAAACCGGGACTGTAAGCAAATCCGATCTGCGGTCCGAAGTTGTTTTTGTCTGCTTTAAACAACTTGTCAACTACTACAACTCTCGAATCAACCAAGCCGTTCGGACCAAATATAAGATTGCTTTGCCGTCCTAAAGTATCATTTATCGGCGGGAAAAATTCATAGCGCAGCCCCAAATTCAAAGTCAAATTCGGTCTAACTTTCCAATCGTCCTGGACAAAAAAGCCATAATCATTCGTTTTATAGTTACGCGAGGCATCCGCCGGTGCACCTGTTACCGGGCTGGCGTTGATGCCTTCAAAAATCGGTGTATCGTTTGCCAAATTAAATAATCCGGTAAAACTGAAAGTCGGACGCGCTCCGCCGATAATGCTGTTATTATTAAAATCAAAACGAAGCTGTGTGCCGAATTTGAGTGCGTGATTGCCTATCAGCCAATTGAAAGTGTCGCTGAATTCTACACTTTTTTCTGACAAAACACCGGGCGTGTTTTCATTTTGCGGCGCACCGAATCTGATGCGGTCAAACGGAAGTTGTTCGACTTCGATGCGCGGGATACCGAAATTTGAATTAGGATTCGATGCCACTTCGTCATAAGAAAAACCGCTAAAATTGAAACGCGCCTGATTAAATTTGGTTGCCGAGATGTTGCGGTTATAGATCGCCGCCACCGAAAAACTCAACCGATCCGAAATAATATCACCCATCGGACGACTGCGCCCGGCGGCATCCGAACCGGTATT
Organism: Acidobacteriota bacterium; assembly: GCA_031359215.1. Taxonomy (GTDB): domain Bacteria; phylum Acidobacteriota; class Blastocatellia; order Pyrinomonadales; family Pyrinomonadaceae. The sequence goes on from JANMAA010000076.1 coordinate 10,653, forward strand.
CAATGTCGGAGTAAAAAAGGTCGTTACGGCAATACTGTCTTTTGCCGTCGCGTTGTAGTCTATTCGTGTAAAATATTGATTTCCCGCAAACGAATTCGGAAGGTTTAATCTAACAAACTGAATATCGGGAATGCCGTCAAAGCCTCCGCCGATATTAGCTCTGCCGACACCGTTGCCGAATGGCAAATATGTGTTTCGCGTTCCGGTAATCGAACCGACATCTAGCCCGCCGTTGACTGCTTGACATCTTTCCGGTCCATAACCGGCTTCAGCGCAAGTGCGGAGAAGCACTGACACGATGCGCGGTTCGATACCCGGAGCGGCAAAAACTCGTGCCGTCACACCATTCGGTCGTAAAGTGCGAACTAATTGGCGGTATTGCGCTGTTTCGACAAAAGCGTCGGTTGTGCTATTTGTCCGGTTTCGCAAACCCTCATACGCAAAAAAGAAAAATAATTTGTCTCTGCCGCTGGTTGCAAAAGGACCGCCTTCGCCGAAATGAAAAAACGGTAAAGGTCCGCCGAAGCTGCCGCCGAACTGTCGCAAACGCTGTTCGACTCTGCCGGCTGCGCCGGGAAATTTGTTAAAGGCGTTCAATGCCGGGTCGTTATATTTGAAGAACGCACTGCCGTGATAATCATTCGTCCCGTTTTGGCTGACGGTTTTGATGACCGCGCCGGAATTTCGTCCGTCTTCCGCCGAGTAAGTGGTGGAAGAAATATTGACTTCTTTGACGGCTTCCTGACTGGGCGTGATAATTGCGCCGCCGCCGTTGGTCTGACTGTTGACGCTAACGCCGTCTATTTGAAAATTGTTGGCATCAACCCGCTGTCCGTTTGCCGAAATCGGAACTTGGTTTTCGGTTTGAAAGATTGAAGTATTCGATCCGCCGGGTCCGGTCGAATTCGGAAAACCGCTCGAATTTCCGTTTGCGCCCCGCGCCCCGTCGCCGAAAATTCCGGGTGTTAGCCGCGCCAGTTCATATGGGTCGCGTCCGATCTGCGGCAATCGCAAAACTTCTTTTGTCGAGAGAGTGTTATAAATATTGGCATCTTCGGTTTTCAGTGCTTCTCCCTCATTCGTAACCGTTACAATTTCGCTGACTCCGCCGGTTTCGAGCGTAATATTCAAACCTTGCTGACTATCTGCGGCAATTTTCACCTTTTCAATCGTAGATTGTTTAAAGTTCGTTTGCGTAACGGTAAGTTTATAATTACCCGGAGCAAGCCCGTTAAAACGGTAGAAGCCGTCATCGTTCGATACGGTTTGAACTTCTTTATTAGTTTCATCGCTTGTCAAAACAACGGTCGCACCAACCACGGAAGCTCCGCTCGAATCGGATACAGTGCCTTGTAATACTCCTTTGAATTGTGCAGAAGCGACAATTGCAAAACACAAAATCAAAGCACTGCAACTCAACAATCTTTGTAAATTGGAAAATACTCGGTTCATAAAATAACACCCCCCAGATCAAATAGTTTGATTATTAGAATTTTTTGAACGATTGGCGAAAAGCGATTTGGTAAATCGTTTCAGTAAATCGTTTTAGTAACATTTTAAATCTATACTATTCAGTTAGTTGCCGTCAACAACAAATCTCTAAAGACCCGTAAAAATAAAAGTTCTCAATTTATTCTTGTTTTAAAAGGTTTAATTGTGCGACACTTACCAAACATCGGACATTATGAAGACCAAAGGCGATTCCAGCGATTTTTCAAAATTTCTTGCCAGACCGAAAGCGGTCAGTTTAAAAGACCTTGCCGCATCGCTGAAACTTTCGCCGACAACAGTTTCATTGGTTTTAAACGGCGCACCGACGGCTAGTTCGATTCCTTCAGAAACGCAGGATCGAATTTTTGAAGCCGCTCGGACTCTGAAATATCGCCCGAATCACATTGCCCGTGCGCTTCGCGCTCAACGGACACATACCATCGGCGTATTGATTCCCGAGATCAGCGAAGGTTATTCGGCGGCGGTTTTAAGCGGCGTTGAGGAAAAACTGTTAAAAGAAGGCTATTTTTATTTTGTTGTCAGTCATTGGCACCGGGAAGAAATAATCGAACATCATTTGCGTTTTTTTATCGAAAGATGTGTCGAAGGAATTTTGGTGGTTGATACGCCGCAACAGCACCAAACCTTTCTGCCGGTCGTTTCGATTTCAGGACACGATGATACAAAAGGCGTAACCAATATCGTCTTAAACCACGAACAAGCCGGTCTTTTAGCAGTTGAACATCTGGTTAATCTCGGACATAAAAAAATCGCGGTCATTAAAGGACAAACATTTAGTTCTGATACGGAAATCCGCTGGCAATCAGTCAAGTCGGCGGCGGCGCGATTTAAAGTTCCGATAGCGAAAAGTTCGGTTTCACAACTTGTGGGAACTAATCCGACACCGGAAACCGGATATATCGCTACCCGTAAATTATTGGAGAACAACGCCGAATTTACGGCACTTCTTGCTTTCAATGATATTTCCGCCATCGGTGCGATTCGCGCTTTGAATGAAACAGGCTTAAAAGTTCCCGAAGATGTTTCCGTGATCGGTTTTGATGATGTTTACGCGGCAGAATTTCATAATCCGTCGTTGACAACTATCCGTCAACCGCTTAAAGAAATGGGCTGTTTGGGTGCGGAATATTTGCTTAAAAGAATCGGCGAAAACGATGGCGATGATTTTCCCGATGACGTAATTGTCGAGCCGGAATTAGTAATTCGCCAGTCAACGGCTGAAGTCAAAAAATAGAAAGGTCGGGATCAAAAATAATCTTGAACAAATCGCTTTTTCAAAAAAATGGTTTTTTTAAATTTTCATTTCGTCGAATAAATTAAAGCACTTTGTCCTACAATTTCAAAAATTAGGAGATTTCCAATGTCTGAGAAAATCACTTTAGATTTTATATCAATCGTATCTTTGCGGCAAAAATTTGCATTTATTTTTATAACGGTATTTTTAGCCATTCCTACATTGGCGCAAACCGTCAGCCCGAATCTTTATCAAAGTATGCGCTGGCGGATGATCGGACCGTTTCGCGCCGGTCGGACGGTCGGCGCGGTCGGAATTGCTTCGCAGCCGAATGTTTTTTATATCGGCGTGAACAACGGCGGCGTTTGGAAAACGACCGACGCGGGGCGAACGTGGCAGCCGATTTTTGACGATCAACCGACGGGTTCGATTGGCGATATTGCCGTCGCGCCGTCTAATCCGAACGTGATTTATGTCGGAAGCGGCGAAGGTTTACAGCGTCCCGATCTTTCGACGGGCGATGGAATGTATCGGTCGAACGACGGCGGGAAAACTTGGCGGCATCTCGGTTTGCGCGAAGGTCAGCAGATCGGTTCGATCATCGTTGATCCGAAAGACGAAAACCGAATTTTCGTCGCCGTTCTCGGTCATCCGTATGGACCGAACAACGAGCGCGGCGTTTATAAATCAAATGACGGCGGCGAAACTTTTACGCGCATTTTATTTAAAGATGAAGACACGGGCGCGATTCAACTGGAGTTCGACCCGAAAGATTCGGATACGATTTACGCCGACCTTTGGGCTGGACGGCAGGGACCGTGGGAAAACGGCGCGTGGCAGGGGAAAAACGGCGGACTTTTCAAATCAACCGACGGCGGGAAAAACTGGAAACAGTTGACGAAAGGTTTACCGACGATTGAACAGGGTTTGGGCAGAATCGGTTTTGCGATTTCGCGCAGTGAACGCAAACGAATGTATGCGACGGTTGACGCAAAGCCCGAATTTGCGGGACTTTATATTTCAAACGACGCGGGCGATTCGTGGGAAAAAGTAAATGCCGATCCGCGGCTCTGGGGACGCGGCAGTGATTTTGCGGAAGTCAAAGTGCATCCGAATAATCCTGATATTGTGTTTGTCGCCAATGTCGCGTCGTATAAATCAACCGACGGCGGCAAAACTTTTGCCGGATTCAAAGGCGCGCCCGGCGGCGACGATTATCATCGCATCTGGATCAATCCGAATTCGCCCGACATTATTTTAATCGCCAGCGATCAGGGTGCGACCGTTTCGGTCAACGGCGGCGAAACGTGGTCGAGTTGGTATAATCAGCCGACGGCGCAGTTTTATCACGTCATCACCGACAACGAATATCCATATTGGGTTTACGGCGGACAGCAGGAATCGGGTTCGGTCGGCATCGCGTCGCGCGGCGATACGGGCGCGATCACTTCGCGCGACTGGCGCACGGTCGGACTCGAAGAATACGGCTACGCCGCGCCCGATCCGCTGAATCCGAATTACATATACGGCGGAAAATTAACGCGCTTCGACAAACGCACCGGGCAAGTTCAAAACATTATGCCCGAAGCCGTCCGCACGGGAAAATATCGTTTCCTCAGAACCGCGCCCGTCATTTTTTCGCCCGTTGATCCGAAGACGCTTTTCTTTGCCGGAAACGTCCTTTTTAAAACGACGACGGGCGGACAGAGTTGGGAAATAATCTCGCCCGATCTTTCACGCGAAAAATGGGATGTACCGAAAAACGTCGGCATTTACGCGACCAAAGAAATGGAAACGATGCCGCGTCGAGGCGTGATTTACACCGTTGCCCCGTCGTATAAAGATGTCAGAACGATCTGGGCTGGCACGGATGACGGCTTAATTCACATTACAAAAGACGGCGGAAAAAATTGGGCAAATATTACGCCGCCCGAATTGAAATCTTGGGCGAAAGTCTCGCTAATTGACGCGGGAAGATTTGATGCGAACACGGCTTATGCCGCAATTAATACTTTTCGGTTGGACGATTTGCGACCGCATATTCTGCGAACGCACGACGGCGGAAAAACGTGGAAGGAAATTACCAAAGGTTTGCCCGACGGCGGCATCGTCAACGCCGTGCGCGAAGATTCACAGCGCAAAGGTTTACTGTTTTGCGGAACGGAACAAGCCGTCTATTTTTCAACCGATGACGGCGAAAACTGGCAACCGCTTCGTTTAAATATGCCCGCGACTTCTATTCGTGATCTGGTGATTCATGATGACGATTTGGTTGTCGGCACGCACGGTCGTTCGTTCTGGATTTTGGACGATGTTACGCCTCTTCGACAAATTAACGATTCAGTCAAAAACGCCGACGCATTTTTGTTTGCGCCGCAAACCGCGATTCGCGTCAAGCGCAGCGTTCACACCGACACGCCGTTTCCGCCCGAAGAACCTACGGGACAAAATCCGCCCGACGGCGCAATCATCAATTATTATCTGAAATCGAAATCGTCAACGACCGTCGTTCTCGAAATTTATGACGCGGCAAACAAACTTGTCCGCCGATTTGCGTCCGACGACAAACCTCTGGCGGTTGATTTCAAACGCATCAATCCGCCCGAATATTGGGTGCGACCGTTTCAGCCTTTGCCGAACGAAGCGGGAATGCAGCGTTTCGTCTGGAATCTGCAATACCCGAATCCGCCCGCCGACCGCTACGATCTACCGATTTCGGCGATCTACAAAGACACGCCGTTCGTTCCCGAAGGTCTGTTCGTTCTGCCGGGAAATTACACCGTCAAATTAACCGCCAACGGCAAAACTCAGACGCAGAAATTGACCGTCAAAATGGATCCGCGCGTCACGACTTCAATGATCGGTTTGCAGCAACAATTCACGCTTTCGATGCAGGCTTACGAAGGGATCAAACAAACCGCCGCGATGATCGAAGAAGCGATCGAAATGCAGAAAAAAGCCAAAGCCGCGAACGATAAAAATCTCGAAAACGAATTAAATTTATTTTTGAATGGTAACGCCGGAAACGCGCCCGTGCCGGTTTCGGAATTTGCGTTAAATCGTCTGAACGACGCGTTTTCGACAATGCTCGAATTGCTTCAGGACGCGGATGTCGCGCCGAGTTTACAAGCCGTCGCCGCCGCCAAAGATTTGCAAACCGCTTTAACAAAAGCGCAGAAAAACTGGACGGCTATCAAAGTAAAAGACATTAAAACTTCGGTAAAAGATAAATAAATTTTCAGTTTGCCGATCAAATCAACCAAAACAGATGCGCTCGTTTCCACGTTCCAACCGATCTGCAAATCAATCAAACCGACCGCTTGCCGGAGTCACCTCGATCAACGGCGTAGTTTCCTGCGTCCGCTGTTCGAGTCCGGCGCGCGTCAGTTCTTTCAAGTAATCAACATAATCGTCTTCTGATTTAAAGCCTTCGGTGTCGTTTTTGATTAACTGAAATCCGTGGTCAACGTGTGCTTTGAGCAGATGCAAAAACTCGTCGTCCGACAAAGCGCGGCAATGTCTCTGCACAACCAGAGTGCGAAAAAGCGGCGTGTAATCCGTTCCGCCGCCGCTAAAAATCTGCTGCGTATCAATGGCGCGTCCGTCTTCGCCGCACAATTCAAATCAAAAAATTGTGACGTATTGTCCGTAGATATAATGTCTGCAATTGGTAAAGATATGTTTATGCAAGATTCTTTGGAAATACTTGGTCAGCGAATCAGACAGTTACGCGAAAAATGCGGATTATCGCAGGAAAAATTTGCTGAAAAATGTGAGTTTGACAGAACTTACATCAGTCTTTTAGAACGCGGAAAAAGAAATCCATCCTACACCAATTTACTAAAAGTTGCCAAAGGTTTTGAAATTTCAATCTCTGATTTATTGGATATATCAAATGGCACTAAAACCCACTGACGAACAACACGCATTACAAATTCAAGCCGGAACATTAGGTAGAAAGACAGGACACGATTTTGAAGATAATTTAACTTCACGATTGAATTCTTTGCCAATGCCTTACCCAATTGACGAATTTCCCGCGCCGGAGAAACATTTATTTACAGATAAGCCCGAAATATCGGTTTTGCATTATATTTGTTCTCGCAAAGTAATTATCAAACTAGATAAAATTACTGCACTCTCAACTGGTGCGCTGGCTACTTCCGAAGCCGGAAAAAGATGGCTGGATGTGAATGGTGTAAAAGTATCCAGATGTAAAAGCGACATAATTTTAACTCTGAAACCCACGAGCGGAAATAGTGTAACCATTGGGATTTCGACGAAGCAATGCAACAATAGAAACCCGACGAACGCGCAATTATATTTCACTACTGCCAAAGGTTTTTGCAATCTGTTGAGAAATAATGGAATAAAAATATCCGAAAAGGGAGAAATTGCCTTGCGGCAGTTTTGCGGTGACGAAGGATTTCGACCAATTGATTCGCCTGATTTGCTGATAAACAGACAAAGCGATCCGCGCCGATTTTTTTGGGAAGAAATTAACCCGGAAGGGCGTGTCGAGTTAGAAAATTTATTGACTCAAAAGCAAGATGAGATAACACGGCTTTTACTGCAAAAAGCGTATCTTGACGATCCGTTTGCGCCTGATTTTATTTTGCATAAAACCAAACGAGCGGAAAGTTGGGATAAAACGGAAGTTGCGCTCTACACGATTGATGAACTAACTGAACTTTCGAGAAAGTATGCGGGATTTGCGCTTGAATCTTATTCCGTCAAAAAAGGAAGCTACCGCGATCCCGAAGGCATAAGACATTCAGCTCCGCGTTTCGGCATCGTTCAAATGCAGCGCGGAGGACAATCGCAGCATCCGACGCAGCTACAATTTAACTTAAAGGCTGGATATTTCTACAAGATTTAACAATGCCGTTTTGATGTGTTTGGCAATCGCAAAGGCAAGCAAAGGAGGCACGGCGTTCCCGATAGTTGCGCGAACGTCGCCAAGCGAACCGACAAATTTGAAGTTGTCAGGAAAAGATTGGATACGCGCCGCTTCTCTGACAGTTAAAGAGCGTGTAGCTATCGGATGAACATTGCGACAACCGGAAATCATCCCGAAAGTGGTTTGCACGGTCGAAGCAGGTTCATTCCAGATCTGACGTTTGTAGGTTGTGTTATAACCGGAAGGCGGGCGCAAAGTTATATCTTCGTTTTCGTGTGCGCTTCTGCCCTGTTGGACGTTCCAGAGCCATTCGATAACGTGATCGGGATGTTTGACCGCCTCGTGCAAAGAATCAACTGCGCTTTTCTCGCCGGATTCGAGAAATTCCAAATCGGAACAGGCATCGGCAAATGTGCGGTAAGGATTAACGGGCGAAAATAGATTTCGCGTTTCCCCGTGAGTCGGCAGCGGCATCGTCGGTTCAATATTCTTCAAATCTTTTCTGACTGCAATAAAAATTACTCGCTCACGGTGTTGCGGAACGCCGTAATTTTTGGCGTTAATTTCAAAATGCTTGACGCGATAACCAGAAACATCGAAATCTTTGTAAATATGTTTAAGAACTGATTCACCGTCAGCAGTTTTCATCGAAGTCAAAAGTCGCACGTTTTCCATCACCGCGATTTTCGGCTGCAAACCGCGCACGATTTTCAAATAACTTTTGAATAAATTATTTCGCGGGTCTTCCGCGTCGCGCTTACCGGAAAGACTAAACCCTTGACAAGGCGGTCCGCCTATCACAATGTCAATTTCGCCGAAATTTTCTTTCCATTCGAGAATTGTTTCGTCATTGAATGTTAGAATGTCCGCACCTAATTCGACAGGGTGAGGAAAGTTTTGACGATAGATTTTACGAAAAGCATTCTTTAATTCCAAAAAACCGAGCATCTCAAAGTTCGCCCACGAAAAACCCAAGCTAAATCCGCCGCAACCGGAAAACAAGGATATGACCTTTCCAGTTTTCGGAATGTTGTTTTTTGATCTTTCAAGATTATTTATAAGCGCGAGATATTTTGTGTTTTCATCCGTCTGTGTGATTTCTGATTCACGAGAAGTTTTATCGAAAATTCTGTCAAAGGAATGAATTTGATAGCGTTTCTTATTAACTTCTCGAATTTGTGTATCGCTAATTTCACTTAGAACCTTTTGAAGAGCAAGCAACTTATCTCGATTTAAAGGAGATTTACCAAGTTCATAAGCTGATAACAAGTGTTGCGGCACACTAGCTAATTCAGAAAGTTTAGCCTGCGATAGTCCGATTTCTTCTCGTGTTTTTTTTATTAAAATTCCTGAATTTGCCATAAATCAAACAAGGATATTGATATTTCTAATTATGAGCCGAAACAAAAATGTGTCAAGAAATTTGCCATATCAATAGCCTTAAAAGATTGTTGCGGCGCATCAGAGCGGCTTTTGTCTTTTTCGATTTGTAAGAGCTGCTCGACTAATTCGACCGGAACGCCCTGTTCGCGGCAGATTTCTTCGAGCAGTTGATGGTCTTTGGCGCGGCGTTCGTTAATTACTTTGTTCAAAGGCGAGTTGTTCTCCGAAAACTTCTTCGTAAATTTTGGGGACGCTCGGCGCGCGTCGTGAAAGTCGTGATACCAAATCCACTGAATCCTCAACAATAATTTATAGATAAATTTTCGCTTAATTAATTGGAAATTCCAATTTTTAGTTTTGTATTTGTAAAATTGGCGATAGTTTTTTGTATCTTTAACTTTTACGGTGAGATATTGATATTTTTCTTGCGTCATCACCGTCACCTTCTATTTTTATAAGGAAAGTTTTTTCGGGAAACGAAAAATTTTGCAGATGTTCCGCCCATTCGATGATGATTATTGCTGATTTATCTTCTAAAATTTCGTTTAAGCCGACGACAAAAGCAACGTCCGAATTTGCATCGAGCCGCCAGAAATCAATGTGATAAACGTCGAATTTTGCCTTGTATAAATTTACCAATGTGAAAGACGGCGAAGTTACTTCGTCAATGTCGTAATCGAGCGCGTATAAGATTCCTTTGGTGAAAAGCGTCTTTCCCGCACCGAGTCCGCCTGAAAGCAAGATCATTTCACCGCCTTGCAGTTTTTCGCCGAGCCTTTCGCCCAAATCGAAGGTTGCTTCGGAATTTTTACAAATATATTCGCCAATCATTCAGTCTTTTCTTTAATAAATTTATAACCGATGCCGCGCACGGTTTGCAGAATTTTAGGTTTTACCGAATCGTCTTCCAAATATCGTCGAAGGCGCACGATGAAATTATCAATCGCCCGCGTGTCGGTGTCCTCGCGCAAATCCCAAACTTCTTCCAAAATCGTCTTGCGCGAAACGGGTTTTCCGGCATTTTCGATCAAATAGCGAAGCAATTTAACTTCCATCAATGTCAGGTGAATCGTTTCTGCTTCGCTTCTCAGTTCGAGGTTTTCAAAATCAATCGTCTTGCCGTTGATGATAAAAACTTCGCTCAAATTCGGAACGGAAACTTTTTCAAGTTTGAGCCATTCGCGCCGTCGGAGCAAGCCGTTCAAGCGCGCCAAAAAAATCGAAAGTTCAAAAGGTTTCGGCAGATAGTCATCGGTTCCGGCTTCAAAACCCTGCAAAACATCTTGCGGACGGCTTCGCGCCGTGAGCATCAGAATCGGTGTAAAGTTTTCTGCTTCGCGTAGTTTTTTGGCAACCGTAAAACCGTCAACTCCGGGTAACATCACATCTAAAACAATCGCGTCGAACGATTTATTTTCATCCAATAAAATCTGCAATGCCTGTTTACCGTCAGCGGTGATCTCAACTTCAAAATTTTCGGCTTCAAGATTGAACCGTAAACCTTCCGCAATATGTGCTTCATCTTCGACAATTAAGATTTTGTTTAGCATAAAGGGCAGTTATTCGCTGAGAAAATCGACGGAAACAACTTTTTCGGCAATCTCTTTGCCCATTTTTGCTACTTCCTGATGAGTTTGATGAACGGTATAATAGTCGAGCGCGGCTTCATCTGGAAATACTGCTATCAAACCCGAATCAAAAGAGCGTTCAAGATGTAAAATGTCAAAACCTACATTAAAACTTTCAATATTCGGAATTACATTCGGCAGATTTTTCAGTTTTGCCAGATGTTCTTCGCGTTTTTCCATTGTGGTTTCGGCTTTATATTTCCAACAAACAATATGTGTCAGCATTTATTCTCCTTCTTCACACCATTTCCGCGTAATTTCGTGTCTGTATTCAAACATTTTTTCGAGTTTCGGCACAACGGCAAAAGGTGCGGCAATTTGTCCGAAAATCCAGAACGGCGGTTCGTATTCGATTTCATCGCGCAAAATCGCGCCTTGTTCGTGCGGCAAAATTATATGCTGATGCCGCCAGAATTTGAAAGGTCCTGAAATTTGAATGTCTTCAAACATCTTCGGCGGTTCATATTTCGTATGTTCGGCAATCCAACGCGACGGAATTAGCCCGAAGATTTTTTGTTCGATAATTGCCCGTGAGCCGATTTTTGTAATATCGGCTTTTTGAATAATCTTCGCATTTTCCCAAGGCGGAACGAGTCGTTCAAAGGCATCTTCGAGTTCGTGAAATGCGAAAACTTTTTCAGGCGTGGCGCGAATTATTGATTCTTTGACAAATTTCATTTATTTTCCCGCAGACTTTTTCGGCGACCATAATTTTAAGAAATTTGTGAATCTTTGCAGATTGTAAGATTTTTCCTGTTCTAACGGGGAAGTGTCTTGCGAATGTAGAAATATGCCATCTTTTTCCAATACGAACAGATGCGGATAGCCTTTGATCTCAGGATATTTCGCTAAAAACTCTTTGTTTCCGTTTTCCGTGCTAAAATTTATTTTCAGCCAGATAAAATTTTCATCGCGCAATTTTGCCAACTCGTTATTTCGCAAAAAGAAAAAATCCATATTACGGCACCAAACACACCATTCGCCGCCGACATCGAGAATGATTCGTTTATTTTCTTTCTGCGCTTTAACAATCGCTTCCTGCAAATCATTGTTCGCACTACGCGCCGGATCAAATTTTTCTCTTTGCGCTGATAGATCGATCGTTTTATTTTCTTCGATTTTCGAGTTTGTATCTTTTGTTATCGAAGTTTGTGCCAAAATGGTCAAACTGCTTGCCAAAAAGACAACTAAAATAAATGTAATTTTTTTCATTGTTTTCTAAATCTTAAGAATTCGTAATTTTTAATAACTATCGGCATTTTACCAAATAAGGCTCTCGACCGTAATAAAGAGTAAATTTACCGATCAATTTTTTTGTATCATTCCGGCTTACCGTCAGATTCATTTTTTTACCTTTGATTTGCCCGGTGAATGTTACTTTTACGGCATTTGATTGTTCACCAAGACGAACGGGTCCGCCTCTTTCTTCTAAATATGTTCCTGAAATTCTAAAATTATTTTTTTTGTCTAACTTTATTTTCCCGTCAATTTTTCCGGTAGCACAATCATATTCAACGGTTGCTTCATCGTTTGAAATTTCCAGTGTAATATGTTTTCCCGACCAAATACCAATTATTGAACCATTCATAAATTCTCCTGATTTATTCAATTCAACGAAAAACTTTGATTTATTTTGGAATTCAGTAAATCCGAAACACGGCGCAACAGCGAAGACACATATAAATAGAGCAAGAAAAAAATATTTTTTCATATTTTTAACTTTATCAAAAGAAAAAGGCGAGTGCTTTACGCAGCCCGCCTTTTTTTCGGTTTTAATTATTTAAACTAATTACAAGTGCTTAGTTTGAATGAACCGATAAATGTTGACCAATTGAAACTACCGTTGCTCGGTATATATTCGGTTGTATAAACCATCGTGCAGCCGTCAACCGGATCAACGCTTAACATACTGTAATCGCCCCAACGGGTTAGCGTGCCGGTTTGCGAACCGGGTCCGGTAAATAATCCGACTTCACCGCCTAAAGAACCCAATGGATCGGCGGCACTTCGGAAAGCGTATCGAATACTCGGATTGATATTACTCGCATTGGAAATATTGTATCCGACGGCAATTCCGCCGTTTTTATCCATTGCCGCGCTTCCCATCCAGCGATAATTTGAATCCGGTGCATATGTGCCTTGCTGGAAAACAACCGGAGTCGCGCTGGAAACAGTTTGACCGGCAGCATTACGCAATTCATACCAGCGAATTCCCGACGCGCTGTTTGCCGCAACCGCGTGATTTACTAAAAGCGTTTCGTAAGTGCCGAAGTTGCGATAGCTCAAACGATAATTCAAACGATCCGCCAATGAATCAACTTTATTGGTTGTTCCGGGCTGTGGAATACAAGTTCCGCCTGAACAAGCCCGGGTAAAAGCCGCTACGCCCGCAACCGTCGTCGGTCCCGAAAGCGTTCCGGTTCCGGCTGCCCAATTAACCGTAAATCGCCACGAGAGCAAAGCACTGGTTGATATACTGAGCAGCGGGTTGGCTTGTCCCGGCGCAATGACGGTATTTCCTTCCACGTCTGCGGGCAGCAGGCTGGCATAGGTGGTGCTTGTAGTAGCGCAAACTTGCCTGGCGACTCCGCCGACCAGCATTTGATTACGTTCGTATCCGCAGACTCTGTTGCCGCCGAAGGTGCGTCCGCGTTTGAAAATATTGTAAGTGATAACATAAGTATCGCCCCAAATTCCCATCTTCGGAAAATCGTTAAAGTCCGTTCCGAATGAATAATCATAACGGTAATATGTTCCCGTCGGGTCAGGAGAGGTGGAAACCGCCACACATTGATGATACGGGGACGCAGAAACAGCAAATTGGGTCAATATCCACCTGTTGGCAATTTGGTCGTATTGAACCAACGGATCGCCGTCATTATCCGATTCGCATCTTCCGCCAAATCCTTGCCAAATGGTATTACCGTTTTTCGGAAATCCGGGAGCAACATTAAATCCGGTGATTTGGTTATTTACATCTCTGGTTAAGTTATAGACCGAATAACGTAAATTAACCCATTGAACATAATGATTTGGTCCTAAATCTCCGGTTGTATCGGGCGGAGCAACTCTGGCATTCGGGTCAATCGGAACTCCGCCGGTTGATGCCTTCGGCTCGATTACCGCTATTGTCGAACCTACTCCTTGAGCAGCTAACGGATCAACGGTATTTGGATTGGTATTACCGATAGGCAAAGGTTTGCCCGGTTCAAAATCTCTTCCGCCTCTGGCATTCTTAGGTGACGTATTGTCAACCATTTCCCGCAGCGGAAGTGAACTTCTGTCAACCTTTACCGGCTTACTGATTTCAGCACTAACGTCATCGGATTTTTGCGTTGATTCTTTCGTTTGCGCTATAGCCGAAAAAGACATTGCCGACACAGCAAATAACACGGCAAATTGAACGATATATTTCTTCATTTTAGCTCCTGCTTACAATTAAAATTAAATTTGCACACCCTACTTAATTTTGGTCAAATCGGTTTTTTCTAGATATAGTTAAAATTCATTCTGGAAAAATTAAATAGGCAGATGATGCCGAAGGAATGTATAAAAACAGCCAAATTATCTGACTAAAATTATTATAAAAACCCTTAATACTACTAACATTTGCCCGAACTAAATTGCAAGCGAAATACGGCACATAATAGTAGTTAATATTTTAATTTGATCTTTAGCGATTAATTGTCGTTTGTATTCATATATTTACCCGAAAAAAATTTATTTCAAAAAGTCTTCTTTTACGAGGCTGAATTTAGCTGGAAAAGGATATTTCTTTTGATCTCTCATTCAACAAATCCCAAACCATTCGCAAATGTCTTTCTTCAATTCTGATACTTCCGACTGACAACCGTAAGGTAAATTTTCCGTTGAGTTTTGTGTGTGAAAGATACGCTTTGCCGGAAGCATTAATAGAGTTCATTAATTTTTCGTTCAAAGAGTCCAAATTGGCAACATTTTGCGGACAAGCGCGAAAGCAACAGAGTGCGAACGGAACGGGCGCGAGCATTTCAAAATCAGGCGAATCGTCAACCCAATTTGCAAACAGCCGTGCCAGCCGGCAATGTTCGCGCAATCTTTCGATCAAACCGTTTTGTCCGAAATAGCGCATCACGAACCATAATTTCAGCGAACGAAAACGCCGTCCGAGTTGAATGCCGTAATCCATCTGATTTGTAACGGTTTCCGAAACTTTTAGGTATTCGGCGACAAGCGAAAAAGTTTGTTTGAGCAAATCCAAATCTTTAACATACAGCACCGATAGATCGAACGGCGTGAACAGCCATTTGTGCGGATTTGTAACGATTGAATCGGCACGTTCCCAACCTTTGAAATACGGCTGAAATTCGGG
Source organism: Acidobacteriota bacterium (assembly GCA_031359215.1). Classification (GTDB taxonomy): domain Bacteria; phylum Acidobacteriota; class Blastocatellia; order Pyrinomonadales; family Pyrinomonadaceae. The sequence goes on from JANMAA010000076.1 coordinate 25,661, forward strand.
AATGATCGCCGCACTGCCGGCGTAGGCAGCGTCAACGTGGAGAAAAATGTTATTTCTTTCACAAAGATCGGCGATTTTATCAACCGGATCAATACTCGTCGTTGAGGTAGTGCCGATTGTGGCAACTACGCAAAAGGGAAGATGTCCGGCAGATTTGTCGTCGGAAATCGCTTCACGCAACTTTTCCGCATCCATTTCAAAGCGTTCATTCGCCGGAATTTTAACGAGCGAATTTTGCCCTAATCCGAGCAAAATTACGGCTTTATCAATCGAAGAATGAGTTTGTTCCGAACAATAAACACGCAGCAAAGGCAAATCGGTTCGACCGCTCATTCCGCGTTCACGGATTTGCAGATTTAGTTTTTCACGCGCCATCGCAATCGCGTGTAATGTCGAAATCGAAGCTGTATCATAAATTAAACCGTGAAAATCTTTCGGCAGATCCATCATTTGGCGCAGCCAATCAAGCACGACAGGTTCGAGTTCGGTCGAAGCCGGCGACGTGCGCCAAAGCATTGCCTTCATATCGAATGTCGCGCTCAACATCTCGCCAAAAATGCCGACACTGCTCGTCGAAGTTGAAAAAAGCCCGTGAAAATTCGGATGATTCCAATGAGTAACACTCGGCAAAATGAGTTTATCAATATCTGCCAGAACTTTCGCAAAATCTTCACCATTTTCAGGCGCGGATTTCGGTAAATTATCCCTCAACCAATTCGGCTCAACCTGCGACAACACGGGAAATTGTTCGATATTTTCAAAATAATCGGCGATCCAATCAACAATCTCGTGTCCGTAACGGCGAAAATCTTCCTTCGGCATATCGCCTGAATCATTTTGTTTTTCGGTCTTCATATATCCTTGGATTTAAGCCTTTATGCTTGCCAAAATTTATTATTGAACTAAATTTCAGACATTTTTCATCATAGCAAAACTTTTGCTTGTTTATGAAATTGACAAATTTTACAATGTTTTTGGCTGAAAAACGGCACAAAAATAAACGTAGAAATGCGTCCTAATTAAGCGTGTGAGATATTTGAAAATAACAAACCGATTTAATGCTAAAATATGAACGATGGAAGCCTTAGAAAAAACCGAGCAACTCAAAACTGAATTGGATAATTTGCGACCACTTGACGCGGAAGCCGAAGCGCGGATTATGCAAAAATTTCGGCTTGATTGGAATTATCATTCAAACAATCTCGAAGGCAATTCACTGACTTACGGCGAAACGAAAGCGTTGATTTTGTTTGGCATCACCGCGCAAGGCAAGCCGCTCAAAGATCATTTTGAAATCACCGGACACAACGAAGCGATCAACTGGATTTTGGAAATCGTCAAAGACGAAACGCCTTTGAAAGAAAAATTTATCCGCGAACTGCACACGCTTTTGCTCAAAGAATCGAGTTACAAAGAAGCATTAACGCCCGACGGTAAACCGACGCGCCGCAAGATCGAAGTCGGCAAATATAAAACGCAGCCGAATCACGTTATCACCGTCACAGGCGAAACTTTCTATTTCGCCACGCCCGAAGAAACTCCGGCGAAAATGCACGATTTGATCGAATGGTTTAGAAAAGAAAAAGACAAACCTGACATAAATCCGATAATTTTAGCCGCGCTTTTTCAATACCGATTCATCCGAATTCATCCGTTCGACGACGGCAACGGCAGAGTCGCGCGAATTTTGATGAACTTTATTTTAATGCAGCTCGGCTATCCGCCCGTCATCATTAAAACAGAAGACAAAGAAAATTATTACGCCGTTCT
>JANMAA010000094.1:0-11069 GCA_031359215.1 Acidobacteriota bacterium
TTTACCACTTTCCACTAAATTCCCAGTAGAACCTTAAATATTAACTTCAGACTAACTTTCTTTTGCCACACTAACTGAAAATGTAGAATAAAACGCCGATTTATAAAAGGATGTAGTTGAAAATCAATGGTCAGAATAGACTTAAGATTTGAATGCAATGTGAACAAAAGGTTAAATAATTGTTAAATAAAGGAAGTTTTATCTGCTTTAAGTTACGCAAAATGCCAACCTTTAACTAAAATTTCAGGTCTTTTTTCAAATCTTTTGCGCTGGTTGGTTTTGAAAAAATCGAATCAGGGATAGATTTATTAAATTCTATCGAGTCATAGTTGATGCGGCTGGTCTGAGTTTTGTTTGAAAAATGGTCAATTATGAACGGGGTTTTAATGCCGCTCACCTCAATAAATTGGGCGTAACGGTCTTCTTCGGTAACTTCTTCACTCTCGGCGTTGAGTCGTTTATAAACTGATTTCATCGGCACGCCGTCATCGGCAAATTCAAACTCGACCGCGAAACCGTCGTCAAAAGTAAGTTTTACAACATCATTTCGTCTTCCTAAACTTGCCTGCCGCTTGCCGGTATATTCGAGTTTCGCTCCTTCTTTGCGCCAACCTCCGCGTAAAAGATGGTCGAGACTAGTGCGAATTCCGCGTTTGAAATTACTTATCTGATCTGCCGTTTGGTCTTTAATGGTTAGTGCTTCGCCGTCAAAAACCCAACCGCCACTCGCAAAATTTGTCTGCACGGTTTTTGAACCGCCGTTTTTGAAATCGGTGCGTTCTTTGTCGGGAAAAGCTATCACGTCAACAAAAGTCTGAAAAGAAAATATCTGCCCGTCGCGCAAAATACTAAACTTGCCGCGCCCGATCTGCGATTTAACCGTGAGATATTTTTCGCCGCCGAGTCTTTCAATCGCTTTTTTGAGAATCGCTTCGGCTTTTTCGTCTGTTTGGACGTTACTACGCCAACCGTATTGAAAAACATAATCAACTTGCTTAAAAATAGTTATTGAAACACCATCTTTTTTTTCAGGCTTAAATTTAATTTTCCTAGCCGCTTCTATTGCATTTTCAGTTAAACCGTGTGACAAAGATTGGACAGTAGAAATCTTACCTATTTGACCGTTTGCTAAAAACTCGATTCTTAATCTGACAGCTCCTTGAACCTCAATATCTGACTTACTTTGTTCTTCCGTAAGTTGCGGACTAGGTTTTTCCAAAATTTTTAATTTTTGTGATTCTTGAGATATTTCGTCGGGCTTATTTGTTTGAGCAAAACTAATATTTGCCAATCCGAGCAATATCAGAAAAAAAACCGTTATTTGTAAAACTTTAATCTTTTTGTGGTTTAAATTCATATTCAACTTCCTTTGTTTGAGCTACTTCTTTTCCATCTTTATGAATCGCGGGTTTAAATTTTATTTGAGACGCAGCTTCCCGTGCATTGTCTTCAAACTCCTTTGGTAAATTGGTTTTTACATCAGACACTTTGACATTTCCGTTCGGAAATAATGTAAGCGTTAATTTTACTTTTCCGCTTAGATTGCTGTCTTTCGGATATTTTGGCAAAGGCATTGTCGTTATTTCTGCGTTTTTTTGCAATTCCTCATCACTTTCTTTGAAGGTATAAAGTTTGAAGTTGTATTCGACATTTTTTACTACTGTATAGGGAACGCCATCTTTTTTGGCAGGCACAAACTTTATTTTTCGCGCCGCCGCAATAGCTTCCTTGTTCAACTCATCAGACAATCCTGAAACAAGTTTTATTTCACCGATTTCACCGGAAGCTAAAAAAGTTACCCGCAATCGAACAATACCTTCAACTCGACTTTCTTTAGACGAAGACTGTGATTTAGATTTTTGCGAACTGCTTGTTTTGCTCTTCGCTTTTGAATCATCCTGAGCAAAACCAAACAAACAAAAAAGTGAAATAAAAAAAACTGTAAGTAAAAATTGCTTCATTAAATTCCCCCAAAAATAAGGCTTTGATGAAATTTTATCACCAAAGCCTTTGGATGCGAAAAGTTTTCGTTAGAGTTCAATTAAAAATCGTCTTACGAAACTCGCTGCGCGACAATATCGAATGTAAATTTCAGTTTATCTTTGACGCGCACCAAGCCGTGAAAAGCACTGGTCGCTTTCACCTTAAAATCATGGCGGTTGATTGTAAATTCGCCTTGCGCCCTCAAAGTTTCGCCGTTGACGCTGACCCTCGCCGGAATGACGATGTGTTTGCTTACGCCGTGCAAAGTCATATCGCCGCCGATTTTCACTTCAAATTGTCCGTTGTTTATTTTTCCCTGAACGTCGGTGCTTTTGAAAGCGATTTCAGGATATTTCGCAGTTTCCAAAACAATTTCCTTCAATTCCTTTTTGATGATTTCTTTTTGCTGCGGAGTGAAAACATCGCTTGTTTCTTCGAGCGAATCGGCGCGAATCGTCATCGAGAGCGAAGCCGGATTGATTAAATCCAAATTCAGACTCGCCTCGCCGCTAAAATCGCGCACGGCAATCTCGTGGTTGTGTCCTTTGAAATATGCCAAGCCGCCGCGCGAAGCGTGAACCATAAACTTGCTCTGGCTGGCATAAATTCGGTAACGGACAATCGGCGACGAATTTGTTTTGACTTGCGCCTGCGCCGAAAAAGGCAAACTGTCAACGACAAATAAATTGATTGTCGTAAAGGCAAACATTACGCATAAAACAATAATTTTTAGCTTCATACTTATCTCCTCAAAAATAAAAAGGCTTTGATGAATTTTATCACTAAAGCCTTTGATGTCGAAACATTTTTTCAAGTTTGATTTAATTCAAGCTAAAAGCGTCCGTCGGTTTGACGACAATTTCGCCGTCTTCCGCGTCAACCGAAAATCTCGTTGCCGTTTTCCAAGCGTTGGTTATCGGCAATTTGACGTTTTGGTCAATGTGGCGTTTGAGAAAACGTGCGCCGTAAGCGGGACTGAAACCTTTTTCGGTCAAAAGGTCAATCGCACTTTCTGTTACTTCGACGCGTTTGCCTTGTCGTTCCATATTTCGTTTTAGTTTGTTCAAATAGATTTTGGCAATATCGCGCACCTCGTCCATTGTCAAAGGCGAAAAGATAATTATTTCGTCTATCCGGTTGCGGAATTCCGGTGAAAAACGCTGTTCGGCTGCTTTCATCACCGCGCCTTTGATTTCGCGGATGTCGCCCAAAGATTTTTGTCCGAAACCGAGTGGCTTTTCATACTTTTTGAAACTTTCCGAACCCAAATTCGAGGTCATAATAACGATTGCGTCCGAAAGATAAACCTTCTTGCCGCGTCCGTCGGTTATCCAACCTTCGTCAAAGGCTTGTAAAAAGATATTCATCAAATAAGGGTTTGCTTTTTCGACTTCATCGAGCAGTAGAACCGTATAAGGGTCTTCGCGCAGTTGTTCGGTCAAAATTCCGCCGCGTTCGCTGCCGACGATGCCGCGCGGCATTCCGATAAGTTTTTCGATGCCGACTGTGCCTTCGCCGTATTCCGACATATCAATCCGAATCATTTTTTGCTCGTCGCCAAACATAAATTCGGCAACGGCTTTCGCCAATTCGGTTTTCCCAACGCCGGTCGGTCCTAAAAATAATAAAACTCCGTCAGGAGCAAAATGATTGTCTTTGAGCGGACCTTTGTTCAAGCGCAGACGTTGGGCGACGGCTTTGACCGCTTCTTTTTGTCCGACGACGCGGCGCGCCAACAGATTTTCCATTTCGGAAAAACGGTCGGTTGTGTCCCTGAAAATCATATCTTTCGGGATGCGTGATTCCTGGGAGATAACATCAATAATATGTTCCGGTCTGACAACTAAAGATGTCGGCTCGTTGATCTCGACTTTCACCGAAGCCGTGTCGAGCCAACCGATTGCCTTATCGGGAAGATGCAGATTGCGAATATATTTCGGCGACATTTCCAACGCCATATTTATCGCTTCGTCTGAAATCGTAACCGAATAATTTTTTTCAAGACGCGGACGCAAACCCAAAAGTATTTCGCGTGTTTCGTCAATCGTGGGTTCGACAACTTTAACTAACCTGAAACGACGCGCCAAGGCTTCGTCTTCACCGATATATTCTTTGTATTCGGTCAATGTCGTCGCACCGATAATGCGTAATTCTCCTCGTGCGAGCGACGATTTGAACATATTTCCCGCATCCGAAGACGTTCCCATTGCCGCGCCTGCACCGATAATGGTGTGCGCTTCATCAATAAAAAGTATGATGTGCGATTTTTCCTTAACTTCGTCAATAATGCCTTTGATGCGCTCTTCAAACATTCCGCGCAGCATCGTTCCCGCAACGAGTCCGCCCATTTGCAGTTGGACGATATGTGCATCGCGCAGCCGTGCCGGAACTTTTTCCGGTTCGAGTTCGATCATTCGTGCCAGACCTTCGACCACCGCCGTTTTGCCGACACCCGGTTCGCCGACAAGCATCGGCGAATTTGAACGCTCACGATGCGAAAGAATTTCCATCATTTGCAGAATTTCTTTTTCGCGTCCGATGGTCGGCGGAATTTTGTCCTGTCGCGCTAATTTGTTCAAAGATACGCCGAAATGCTTGAGATATGATGGCAATTCGTATTTTTTACGAGAGCGTTCTTCCTCTTTTTCGATTTTGCGAATGCGTGTTCGCGCCGTTTGTGCGACTTCATCTGCCGGCACTCCCAAATTCTGCAAAACGTCATTTAGTAAACTGCGTTCATCGTTGGAAAGAACATAAAAAAGATCGCTGGCTTCAATTACGCGACGACCTTGGGAACGCGCCCGATCCATCGAGCGTTTAAATAAATCCGTAGTTTCGGGCGCGATTCGATAACCGCTGCCGGTATGTTGTCTGCCGGATTCGAGCCGTTTTTCAATCAGCAATTTGACTGAACGCGGGTCAACCGCTAAATCGCGCATCGTCGAATTAAAAAGTTCGGCTTCTTCGTTGGTTAATGCGTGTAAAATATGTTCGATAGTAACGTAATTTTGGTCGCGTCGTCTTGATTCATCAAGCGCAACTTCCAAAACACGTCGTCCGCTCTCACTAAATTTATCTTTATATGCGTCTATATCTGCCATAAAATTCTCTCTCAGGTTAAAATACGATACCTTTGATGCCAACCGACAGAAAATTTCTGCCTTAGAAAATATAATAACACTTTGCCTTGCCAAAATGAAAAATTATTCTTCGGATAATTTATAAAAGAGTCGACTGGCAATATATCAAATAGTTTTTGAAAAACTAATTTTTGTAAGTTGTTGAAGATATTAAATCAGCAAAAATCTGCACCTCGATTTGGCTAAAGACATAAAGTTGATTAAAAGACAAAAAAATAATTTTGCAAGAGAAATTTTGCGAATGTTGGACTACAAAAAGTCAAAAAAGCGTGCAAAATTTTGGTAATTTCAATCAGGTAGATTTTCAGATTCAAATACTTGATAAGTAATTCTTTAAAGACTACGAGTGATCTCTGCTGTTTCGGCGAAACTTTGAACATAAAATTTCGCCGGAAAACGCTGTCGAATTTGCTCATCTTTAAACGCTCTGCCGCCCAAAATAATCAGGGTTTTGGATTTAGAAAGCTGCTCGGTAAAAGATTTGTAATCACGCGAAAGACGCTCGACATCATTGATTATCGTTGCCGAAATACAAATGATGTGCGGTGTATGTTGCAAAACTTCTTCGGCTAAACTATAAAGCGGCGTGTTCGCGCCGAAATTCATCACTTCCCAACCTTCATTTTCAATTGTCATCTGGGCAAGATGGGTCGGGAGTTCGTGGAAATCTCCTTCGACCGCGCAACACATCGCAAGTCTGTCAGTCATTGTCGGCACAGGAAGAGTGTGTCGCAGTTTGTAAAGTGCATTGGAAATTGTCCGGGTGGCGAGATGTTCTTGTGTAATGCTGATATCACCTTTGAACCAAAACTCACCGATTTGACGCATCGCCGGACAAACTATTTCGTCAAAAATTTCTGTCAGAGATTTGCTGTCACGATGGGCGTTGATAAGAATATTTATTACTGACTCTTCACAACCCGCCACGAGTGAGTGAAAAAACTCCGAACTTGAGAAATACTTATTAACGTATTGTCGCATTATTGCCATTTTAACGGATTCATCACCATGGGATTGTTTCAATCCAAGTCCTTGTTCGCGCTGAAAACGGAGGATTTCTTCCATTCTAAATCGTCGATGTCCGCCACTTGTGCGTTCTGATTTTAATAATCCGGCATTTTCCCAACGCTTGACGCTGGCATCGCTTATACGACACAATCGCGCAACTTCTTTGGTTGTTAAGCATTTTAATTTGCTCATAATGAGATGTCCCGTCTAGTTGCTTTAGTTGATGGTTGAATATACAAAAGTTAAACCATCCGTTATGACAGATGGTTTCAATAATTTGATTTTACACAAAATGTGCGAATCGCTCAAACCGCTCACTTTAATTAACGCTCAGCCGGTCGCGTTCAATTTTCAAACCGTTCAAATTTCCCAAAGCAACAAGTGCGATAGTTTCTGTTTGGAAAAATTCGCAGGCAATTGCCTGAATTTCATCTGTGCTGACGGCTTCGATTTTTTGCAAGGCTTCGTCTAGTGAAATTTGCTTTCCAAAAGTTATTTCTTGATTGGCGAGATTGGCAGCGCGTGTGCCTGAATCTTCCAAGCCAAGCAAAATAGAGGCGATTGTTTGCTCCTTTGCTAAACTTAACTCATCCGAACTGACACCTTCGCGCTTAATTTTTCTGAGTTCGGCGATTGATAAATCAACGACTTCGCCAAGTTGTTTTGGCGAAGTTCCGGCGTAAATCGTAAAAATTCCGCAGTCTTCAAACGAAATTCCGCTGGCACCGACCGAATAAGCAAGTCCGCGTTTTTCACGGATCGATTGCCAGAGGCGCGACGAAGTTCCATTTCCCAAAATGCTTTCAAACAGGTATGCGATATAGCGTTTTTCGCTTTTTGATTCGATCCAAGGCGTTGCCAAAATCAAATGTGCTTGTTCGAGTTCGCGCTTTTTCTTCAATATAATCGGCGCGGCAACCAATGGATTTTGGATTTTAGATTTTGGATGTTGGATTGAATCGTATTCAGTCTTAAAAAATTTATTCGCAAGTTCGACTATTTCTGCGTGTTCGACATTGCCCGCCACCGCGATAACCAGATTTTTCGGCTGAAAAACCTGCGCGTGAAAATTGCGCGTAACTTCGTGATTAAAACTGCGGACGGTTTTTCGTGTGCCTTCAATCGGCAAGCCAAGCGGATGATGCGGAAAAAACTCACGCTGAAAAACCTCGCCCAAATAATCTTCGGGCGAATCTTCGACCATTTTCATCTCTTCGATGATAACGCGCTGTTCGCGCCGCAACTCCTTCACGTCAAACGTCGGATTGACCAGCATATCGGCAATTAAATCAAAGGCTTTAGACAGTTGCTTATCAACCACTTTCATCGCAAATCCGACGCTTTCGTGCGAAGTAAAAGCGTCAAAATTTCCGCCGAGCTGGTCAGATTCGATAGCAATGTCGAGCGCAGAACGTCTTTCCGTGCCTTTAAAAACCGTGTGTTCGATAAAATGCGAAATTCCGTTTAGTGCTTCGGGTTCGTGGCGCGAACCTTTTTTGAACCAAAATCCGATAGTTGCGCTACGAACATCGGGCATCTTTTCGGTCAAAATTGTCAGTCTGTTTTCGAGGCGCGTCGTTTGTATATTGTCTTTCATTATATTAAAGCTGAATAACAATCTTACACGCCGCCTGCCAAAGCATCAAAGCGTGCTTGATAACCTTATAGCGCCGGTTCAGGGAATTTGCTTTAACGAAAAAGGTATCTTTAGAAATAAGAAGTTCCGAAGGAGTTAAAAGTGCAAATAAAATTATTAGGCGTTTTGTTGTTGTCGCTGAGTTTATTGAATTGTAGTTATGCCGCCGAAACCAGCGCGTTCGATGTCAAAGATAAAGAAATAAAGACTTTGTTGGCAAATCTTTTACCTGATGCCGAGATTGCAGAAAAATATTTTGCGCTGCAACGCATCCGACAAGCCAAAGATAAACGATTTATTGCGCCGCTGGTTGATATTCTGCGATTTCAGCAAAGCCGCGACGAACTTACCGAAGTTACCCAAACCTTGCAGACATTGACCGATTTTAAGCCAAGTCAAACAGATGGTTTATGGGAACAAATGACTATTTGGCTGGGCGAGAATTCTTCTTTTCAACCGCCTGTCGGCTATACGGCTTGGAAAGGCGAACTGCATGCACAGTTGATTGACAAGCGGTTCAAGGAATTTTTGTATGGAGGTGCGACGATTGCGGAAGGCACACGGGTTGAAGAAGTCGTTTGGGGTGGAGTTCGCGTTGACGGAATTCCCGCGTTGGTTAATCCGAAAATGTTGGCGGCGGACAGAGCCGATTATTTGACCGATGCCGAACCTGTTTTCGGAGTCAGCATCAATGGCGACAATCGCGCTTACCCGTTGCGGATTTTGGATTGGCACGAAATGGCGAACGATGTGGTCGGCGGAAAATCGGTGGCTTTGGCATACTGCACACTTTGCGGCGCAGGCGTTTTGTTCGATACGACGATTGAAAAACAGACTTTTGAATTCGGTTCGTCGGGCTTATTGATGCGTTCCAATAAATTGATGTATGACCGCACGACCAAAACGCTTTGGAATCAATTGACGGGAAAACCCGTAATCGGCAAATTGGTCGGGAAAAATCTCGAACTCAAAATTTTGCCCGTCGTGCTGACATCTTGGGGCGAATGGAAAACGACACATCCCGACACGAAAGTTTTGTCAATCGATACGGGTTATGACCGTCCGTATCAAGTCGGCGCAACTTACGGGCGTTATTTTGCCTCGCCCGGAACGATGTTTCCGATTTGGAAACAAAGCCGCATTTTGCCGAAAAAAGCCCGGGTCTATGCCATCCAACTCGACGGAATCGCCAAAGCGTATCCGCTTGACGAACTGAATCGGGTTAATGGCGTGGCAAACGACAAAATCGGCGCGAAAAATTTGGTCGTCGTTTATCGTGATGCCGTCGGGCGTGTGCCGCTTTCGGAAAAATTGCGAACCGCGCTGAAAAGTGCTGATTCATCCTATAATTGCGCCTTCGCCAACGATTTGACACTCGAAACACTGCGGAAATTGTTGGACAAACAGCCTTTGATTATCAACGATTTGACCGTCGAAATAATGTTAGCCGTGCCAACCGAAGCGCGTTTGACATTGCTCAATGAGCGCACGTCAGATGAACGACAAGGAACACGCGCTTCAACGGGCAAATTCACACCGAACTTTCGCAACGAAGTCGCGCAACGCGGTTTGATTGGCGAAACCCGCGCCTTTGAACGCGATTCGCATAGTTTTAAGCCAACAGCAAACAAAGCCGAATTGTTGGACGAAAAAAATAAAATCTGGCGCGTAACCGAAGACGCATTAGTCAACGCAGACGGCGAAAAACTCCCACGTTTGGGCGGACACCTCGCTTTTTGGTTCGGCTGGTTTTCCTATTTTTCGCAAACTCAAGTTTATCAAGCCAACGCGAATAATCAGTAAAAAGCTGACAAACTAAGGATAAAAAAATAGCAGTAGCCAAAACAATCGGCTACTGCTATTTACTTTGACTTCTTGAAAATATCGAGTGATTCTTATTTTAATGGAAACTTATTTCGTGCCATTGATTGGCGCAACTTCTGGCACATCGCCGTTTTTCTTCATTTGGTCGCGGAACAGATTGAGCAAAAGCAAAGTTCAAAACCTCTTTTTGGTCATCCAACGGGAAATCTTTAACTTTTTTCAAAAATAGTTTGTGCGATTTCGGTTTGCATAAATCTCACCTCGCTTTGATTTTAGTTTGTTTGCAATTTGTTCATAAGATAAAATGTCAATAAGTAACGAAGAATAAAAGATGAATCAATTTACAGCCCAACAAAAAATAGAACTTCTCGACAGAAAATACGAGTTTTTGATGAAGACTGCTCCAGACAGTTTTATTTTTGATTTAGAACAGTTTGTTGATTTCATCAAAGAAGATGAGGTAATCAAAGATAGTGCCAACAAACTTTTATTTAAGTTTGAAGAAAAACTTACATTTTATAAAGAAAAGTTCGTTGAAAATATTCAATGGATAGACAGCAAGGCGGAGGAAATTTCTATTGAACTTGGTGACAGAACATTCAATGTGGGCAACCTTAAATCGGATATGGTTCAAAACCTTTCCGCCAATAGAATCTTTTCTGCAAAAAGGTTTGAAGATGAAACAGAGATAATTCAATGGCTAGTAGATTTTCGTCAAGATGTTTATAAATTCGGAGAAAACAATCCTAATAATTTAAGTGAAGAAGCCTATAAAGAATTTGATACGGAGATTGAAGATAGAATCAATGAACATAGATATATTTGGCAACTTTGGAAAAAAAATTGTATGACTTCGGCAGGATTAGCTTTGAAAGATTTGGAAAGAATTATTGAACGAGTTTTTCCGAAGCCTTCTTTGTATAAAGAACGCAAGGCTTTCGGCGCATTTAGTAAGAATGATTTGGGAGAATATTCTTATGAAGCCTTTAACAATCTTTATGCTTATGAACTTGAAAGAAGTCCAGAAATGATGGGCGATAAGAATTTACTACAAAGATTCATTGATATTACCCCACAAAGTGAATCTTTAATTAATCTAACAAACTCACCTTACGCAGGTGAATGAAAAAGGCGTAAGATTTTTGCATGGACAATCTAGCAGAAATCTACTCGGATTATTTGATAGCATCATTTGGTTTGACGACTGCGACGGGTTTGAGCAATTTGCTTGATGGCGAGATTTCGCACGATAAAATCACGCGCTTTCTTGCCGGCAAAATAAAAACCAGCCAAGACTTGTGGCATTTCGTCAAACCTTTAATCAGAGAAATCGAGTCCGACGCGGCTTGTTTGATTATTGACGATTCTTTGGAAGAGAAACCTTATACCGATGAAAATGACATTATTTGCTGGCATTATGACCATTCCAAGCAAGGACTGGTCAAAGGCATTAACTTCTTGAGCCTGCTTTATCAAAC
>JANMAA010000095.1:0-17699 GCA_031359215.1 Acidobacteriota bacterium
AAAATATGATTGGCTTAGTTGGAATGCCTACAGGTCTTACAAAAACTTATGCCAAGAACTGGATCAAGTTCTATCACAAATTGGTTCATTATATCGCATTACTTTTGCTTAGGTGCTTAGTTGCATAAAATTCTCTGTGGCTCCCACATTTAATCATTTTTCCCCCGTGGAAGACATAAAACATTGGCACCGATTTCTTCATCGGCAAAACCTTCAATGCGGATGAGTTTTCTTTTCACCTCATCGAGTGCAAAAAAATCATAGCTGCCGTGTTGTTTAATAAAAGTGATTATATCGTTAGGTTTGTAACCGAATTCTTTAGTAGTTTCAAGTGCCATTTCCATAAAAATAACCGGCAGTTTTTTTTGCTGAAAAACACTTTTTGCGCCTCGTAAAAACATCTGTTCGGCACCTTCGACATCAACTTTTATAAAATCAATCTGCTCGATATTTCGTTCTGCAAGATACAAATCGAGAGTTTTTATCAGGATCGGAACGGTTTCCGATCTTTGATCCGGTTTGGCGGCAAGCGACGAATGACCGCCAGGCAAATCGGGAAACAAATGTATTTCCAACTCTGTTTCAACATCCCCAAGCCCGAAATTATTGATGAATACATTCGGCGGATTATCGTTTAGCGCAACATTTCTTTCCAAAACTGCAAAGGTTTCCGGCACCGGTTCAAAGGAATGAACTTCACCCGAACTTCCACATAGTTTGGCAAACAAGGTTGTGAACCAACCGATATTTGCGCCGACATCAAGACAAACATCACCTTTTTCGATGTGTTCGCTTATAATTCCGGTGCAAAATGCTTCATATTTCCCGAGAAAATAGATTCCATCGCCGCTCCAATCCGACAAACCGACATAGAGTTGCCTGTTGTCCGAGGTTGTGGCTAATACTTCTTTCGGCAGATTTCGGCAAAGTTTCTTGGCAGCCGCAAAGAGCCGCCATTTGCCTTTGTCAATTGGAAAATAAAAAGTGTAAAGCCGAATAAACTTAAGCCAAATCATACCGGGTTTGAGAAAACTAACTTGTTTTTTTATTACCATTTCAAAAGCCGCGTTATTATTTCACCAGTAAATTATAGAATTTCTGATGCCGCTTGCGCGCTTTTTGGTAAATCGATTTTTTTTTCTTATCAAATTTGAATTGCTGACCTTTAGGAGTTTTTTGCTTTTCGACATTTTTTAGTTTGCCGATGGTTTCAAGCGCAAGCAAAACTGCACCGCGGCTCGATGCTTCACGAACATCGGGCAAAGACATATTGCTTACCAGCACATCAGCAATGATTTGCGTCCAAACCGGCGATTCACGCAACGCACCGCCGGAAGCGATTATTTCGTCGATTTTAGAAACTTTATTTAATTGTTCGAAGATGTCCGCGAACCGATAAGCAACCGCTTCGAGTGCGGATTGCACAATGTCAGTGGCATCGGTTGCAGATTTCAAACCTAGAACCGCACCGTGTGCCGACTCGTGATAACCCGTGCTTCGTTCACCGGCGAGAAACGGCAGAAAGGTCAAACCGTGTGCGTCGGCGGCGCGTTTTTCAATTTCACTTTCGATCTCGTTGTCAGTTCCGACGAGTTTCAGATTATCTTTCAGCCAACGATAAAGCCCGCCGCCGTCGGACAATGCGCCGCCGATGATGAGTCGTTGGCGGTCAATTCGGTAACACCATAAACCGGACGGAATTTTCGCCGGAACATTTCCCGCAAACGCGACGCGCATTGCGCCCGACGTGCCGATCATCAACGCCGCTTTTGATTTTTCGACGCAACCCGCGCCGAGATTATTTGCCGCACCATCACCGATTGCCGGAAACCATTTCGTATTTTCGAGCGGCTTCCAGCGTTTGGAATATTCGGAATTTAATTTGAATGTGACCGCATCATTTTCGACGAGTTCGGGTAGATTTTCGCTGCGAAGTCCGAGATATTCAAGTAATTTTTTATCCCAAACGCAATTGCGAATGTCTAATAAACCGGTTCCCGAAGCCATCGAAACGCTTGTCTTTGCTTCACCGCAGAGTTGCAGTGCGACATAATCGCAGAACGACAGCCATTTAACGGTTTTCTTAAAAATCTTCGGACGTTCCCGCCGCAGCCATAAGAGTTTCGCCGTCCAATAACTCGAATGAAAACGGCAACCTGTCCTGTTATGGATCGCGGATTCGTTCAAATCATCGCGCAGTTTTTGCACAAAGTGCGCCGGACGGGTTTCCGCCCAAGTAAAAACGGGTGTCGTCGGTTCGCCGTTCTTGTCAATCCCGATCAGACTGTGCCAAAAACACGATGCCGCGACATATTCTGTTTCAGCGATTTCCGTCGGACATTTTTTCAATACATCGTCAACCGCCTTGATGACCTGCGAAAACGCTTCCGCCGCGTCAATTTCCGCGCCGCCGTCTTCGGTCGAATTTACCGTGCGGTCATTTTTTACCATCGTTTCCGGCAAAACTTCCGCCCGACAATCATAAAGCGCGGAACGCACGCTCGATGTTCCGATGTCTAAGGCTAAAACGATTGGTAATTTCGGGTTTGTTTTCACAGATTCACATAAGTTTAATCGAAAGTGTCCGACAAAGAAAGTAATATCTGCTTTCCGCGAATCAATTTCTGCCTTCCGCGAATTATTTTCTGCCGTCCGCGAGTGTTTCCCTGCCTTCCGCGAATGATTTCCTGCAAGCAGAGAATGATTCTCCGCCTTCCGACAATCATTCTCCGCCTTCCGCGAATGATTCTCTGCTCTTAGGAAATCATTGGCGAAACTTGCATTTTTACATCGTATCTCTCCGCATTCATTTCTCACTTTCGCGGGTTTGCGTTATTATTATTGCAAAATTCATCCCTTACCGTCGTATTTTAAAAGGGAGTTTTTAAGAATATGAAAAAGTGTCAGAGTTGCAGTTTTGAAAATGCGGATGATATGCGTTTCTGCATCGAATGCGGCACGCCGCTTCCCGCTTCGCCGATGGTAATAAATCTGCAAGGCAGCGGAGCGCACAATCAAGCCGGTGCGGAAATCAATCCTTTCGATAAAAGTCAGGAAACAAAATTCGGCGGCAACCAGCCTAATTTTACGCCGAATCTTCCGCCCGTCTTACCGCCTAAACGACGAAGTTACGGGAAAATCTTTTTAGTTATCGGCGGAATTTTCGCACTGTTTTTGCTGCTTCTGACGGCAGGCGCGGCGATTTTAATTTTTAATTGGGAACCGACACCTACGCCAAAGCCGACCCCGATACCGACTCCGACGCGCACTATTGAAAAACCTAAACCGACAGCAACTCCAACGCCGACTCCCAAACCTTCGCCGTCAACAACGCCGCTACCGCCATCCGAAGGCGATGCCGGCGGTAAGTTCGAGAAAATGTGGGTTGATTATAATGTTACCGAAAAAGGTCAATTAGGGATGCGGATTCACGTTAATTTTTCAACTTATAATTTGAAAGATGTCGATTCCGATCTGCTTATCCGTTTTCAGCACGAAGATGATTCATACCTAAAAACGAATAGCGGAACATATCAAACAGATAAGGGCGAAGTTGCCGTAACACAACCGTTGAAACCGGCTTTTGATGATGCTGTCTATAAGGATTTACAACTTTTTATGCCGTATAGCGAATTTGCATTGAGTCGCGGAAAGTATAATCTGAAAATGGATTTGGATTTGACCTATCGAAACGGCGATTTTATCCAGCATCTGAATACTTACGAGTTTCAATACGAAGAAAAATAATGGCTAATCAAACAAACTTGCCGCCGAAACTGCAAAAAACTGCCGACGGCGATATAAATACGAATTCATTGGCGGATTTGCTCGAATGGTTTTTGAGCTTTGATCAGAAAGTCGGCATTGTCCGCCATCCGCACGTCGAAGAAGTGTTTCAATGGAAAAAAGCGGACGATGCCGAAAACGGAGTCGAACCGTATCCATTCGAAAACGCCGAATCGCGCTTCGCCATCGGAGTTTTTCAGGCGTTAGGCGAAAACGATTCGGAAAATAAACTAAACCGTTGGTTGTCGGATGTCGTGCAAGCCCTCGGCGAAGCTAAACAAACCAACGAAGACATCGCCAAAAGCTACAACTTAGAGCAGGAAAATTCGTCCGTTGCAGAAGCAAACAAAATTCCTTCCAACACCGAACGAAGATTATACTTGACAAGTTGTTGGCTGGAAGCACTTTGCACGGCGGAAGCGAGATTTCTGGGCTGGGTTTATCAAGAACTCTATGGCAAACCATTTCAGCCAAATGTTTGAGGCTTAAAAATTATGACAAATTCAATTAAAAATCAAGTTTCGCCCGATGAATGGGAAATGCGCGTTCAACTTGCCGCTGCTTATCGACTTGTCGCGCTTTATGGTTGGGACGATCTGATATTTACTCACATTTCGGCGCGTGTTCCCGGCGACGGACATCAATTTTTAATCAATCCTTACGGCTTTTTGTTTGATGAAATCACGGCATCGAGTCTTGTCAAAGTTGATCTTAACGGCAAAATCATTTCCGACACGCAAAATTTTATCAATCCCGCCGGTTTTACGATTCACAGCGCGATTCACGCCGCCCGCGAAGATGCAATATGCGTTTTGCACATTCATTCGCTTCACGGAATTGCCGTTTCAACGCAAAAAGAAGGACTTTTACCGCTTTCGCAAACGTCGCTGTTTCCGCTTTCGAGCCTTTCATATCACGATTACGAAGGCGTTGCGCTCAACGAAGATGAAAAACCGCGTTTGGTTAATGATTTGGGTGAAAGTAATTTTATGATCTTGCGAAACCACGGACTTTTAACAGTCGGAACATCCGTCGCCGAAGCTTTTTTGTTTATGTATCTGCTGGAAGCGTCGTGCCGAATTCAAACCTTGGCGCAATCAGGCGATAAGGAACTGATCCACATCGCGCCGCAAATCCAACAAGGCATCAAAGCCCAAGTCGCCCAAGTTACAAAAGGTTTGGGCGCGGATTTGGTCTTTCCCGCATTGCTCAAAAAGTTGGATAAAATTGATATGAGTTATAAAGATTGAAGAAAGTTAACAGGGATGAAGAGGATAGAAAGGGATAAAAGAATCTTTGGATTTGTTTTTAATCCTCTTTATCCTCTTCATCCCTGTTAATTTCACCTTCCGAAAGTATTACATTGCCGCATATCGCCCGCTTTGAAACCGTTGGAGAACCACGACATTCGTTCACGCGCCGAACCGTGTGTGAAAGATTCGGGAACGACATAACCTTGCGTGCGTTTTTGAATCGCATCGTCGCCGACGGCTTGCGCCGCCCGCAATGCTTCTTCGACATCGCCGACTTCGAGTAATCCTTGCTGCCGCGCGTAATGCGACCACACGCCCGCGTAACAATCGGCTTGCAGTTCTAATCTGACGGACAAATCATTGGTATTTCCCGCTTGTTGAACTTTGTCCATCGTTCCCAACAGATTTTGGACGTGATGACCGACTTCGTGAGCAATGACGTAGGCTTCTGCAAAATCGCCGGGTGCTTTAAATTCATTTTGAAGTTCGCGGAAAAATGTAAAGTCGAGATAGAGTTTCTGGTCGCCCGGACAGTAAAACGGTCCGCTTGCCGAACTTGCATAACCGCAAGCCGAAGGAGTTTGATCGTTAAAAAGAACGAGTTTTGGCGCGGTATATCTAACGCGCGTCTGTTCAGGCAAAACTTTCCCCCAAACATCTTCCGTGCTTCCCAAAACCGAACCGACAAATCGCTTGTCGTCATCATTTGCCTGATTGTTTGGTTGTGTTTGCGGTTGTTGTTGAGTGGTTGGAACGGAACCTGTTGTAATTTGGTCGAGCAATGCCCGCGGATCGCCGCCGCATAGCCAAACCAACAATACCAAAACTAAAACCCCCAAGCCACCGCCGCCAACGGCAACTCCTCTGCCCGACATTCCGCGCCGGTCTTCGACATTCGTGCTTTCGCGTCCTTTCAACATAACTTGTAAATTCCCCTTTTTTCAGTTGTAATGAAACGATACTAACATTTTTAGGCTAATCAATGAAACTAGAAACTTGGCGTGACGGCGGAAATTATTTCGATTACCAAAACTTGCCGATATTTTATCGTGAGAGCAAAAGTGCGGACGAAGTTTTACTTCTTTTACACGGTTTTCCGACATCTTCGCACGATTATCATAAACTTTGGGATGCGCTTTCCGAACAATTCGCGCTTTTAACTTTCGATATGATCGGCTATGGCTCTTCCGCCAAACCTACGAATTTCGATTACACGACGTTTCACCAAGCCGACATTCTGCAAAGTTTAGTTGAAAGTTTAAATATTAAAAAAGTTCATATACTCGCGCACGATTACGGCAATACGATAACGCAGGAACTTCTCGCCCGTGCCGGAGAAAAGCGTTTAAACTTCACGATTGAAACTATTTGTTTTATGAACGGCGCACTTTTCCCCGAAACTCATCGCCCGATTCCCGCGCAGAAACTTCTGCTTAGTCCAATCGGCTTTTTGTTCGGCAGATTGATTAGCGATAATAAATTCAAACAAAGTCTGGCTTCTGTTTTCGGCGAACGGACCCAGCCGACCGACGAAGAAATGAATGAATTTGTCGAAGCATTTAAATTCAACGACGGGCAAAAGATCGCTTATAAACTGATTAGATATATGCCTGAACGCGAAAAATATCGCGCCCGTTGGGTTGGTGCGCTGGAGCAAATGACGCAACCGTTTCGTTTTATAAATGGTTTAGAAGATCGTGTTTCAGGCGCACATCTAGTAAAAAGATTCCGCCAAGTGCTGCCGCATCAAACGGACATTATAGAACTTCCCGGCATCGGGCATTTTCCGCATTTTGAAGTGCCGGACATTGTGTTGGAGAAATTTTTCGAATTTCACCGATCATTATTAAAAAATCCGGTATGATACACGGACAAGATACACCACACTAATTCGTTGCTTCGGATAAAAAAACTTCTGCAAAATCTTGACAGTTACTAAGTTAGGGCATTATTATTCTCATACAGTTCCAATAAGGGTTTTGCTTCAATCATTTCAAAAGGACAAAATTATGATTAAACTTGACATTGTAAATCACGTGGCTGACAAAACGGGCGTTCCGAAACAAAAAGCCGAACAAGTCGTGGACGCGCTGTTTAATGCAATAAAAGATGCGCTCTCGAAAGGTAAACGGATTGAACTTCGCGGGTTTGGAGTTTTTGTCGTCAAACCGCGCAAGCGTGGTATCGGGCGTAATCCGCGCACCGGAACGGAAGTACCGATTCCGGCTGGCAAAACCATCCGCTTCAAACCGGGCAAGGAATTGCAAGCCAAAGCTATCAAAAAAAAGTAAGATAGGGCGATAGTGAAATTGTCCGGTAAAACTCCTTCAAAGCCGCTCTTTCAATTTTTCAACTTTTCGCTTTTTACTTTTTGTGCCTAATTTAAACTCGCTGACTAATGATTTTTTTGACCGACGCGAAGCTATGCGCCCAACGGCTCGGACTTGGGCGAAACATATTGCTCTGTTACTAATCG
This sequence comes from Acidobacteriota bacterium, assembly GCA_031359215.1. Taxonomy (GTDB): domain Bacteria; phylum Acidobacteriota; class Blastocatellia; order Pyrinomonadales; family Pyrinomonadaceae. The sequence goes on from JANMAA010000095.1 coordinate 7,516, forward strand.
CACTTTTTACCGTTACTATTGCCGGAGTCCTTCAACCGTTCGGTGTCATTCCAATTTTTCCGGACACTAATCCGCAAACTTGGACGGAAACGTGGCAATTTTTCTCTTCATTTCCGGTTCACTATATCCAATTAATTTCCGGCACGATTTATGAACTTTTTACAAATTTTGAAACCTTAAAATATGGTTTGAAGTTCTCGATTTCGCTACTCGTAATTTTAACGGCGCACGAATCAGGGCATTATGTGGCGTGCCGGTTTTACGGAGTTGATGCGACATTGCCTTATTTTATCCCGTTGCCGCCGCTGATCGGTCCGGCAGGAACTCTAGGCGCCTTTATCAAAATCGTTTCACCGTTGCCATCACGTCGGGCGACATTCGACATCGGCGTTGCCGGTCCGATTGCGGGTTTTATTGCGCTTATTCCCATATTGATCATAGGTTTGCTGACAATTAAAAATATTTCACCCGAACAAGTTGATAACGCTCAGGTCGGTTTATATTTTTCAAACCCGTTATTAACGCAAATTTTGGAGCGTTTATTTGGAGTCGATGCAACATTCAATGCACCTAATCCGTTTCTGGCGGCGGCTTGGATTGGTTTATTAGTAACGAGTTTGAATCTGATTCCGTCAGGTCAACTCGACGGTGGACACGCTATTTATGCCGTGTTTGGCGAGAATATACATCGTTGGACGGGAAGGATCGCTTTTGTGGTGATGGCAACGATTTCTATTTTAGGCTGGATTTTATACAGCAGTCCGAGCGGATTATTGTTCACGATTTTGCTCGGCGTGATGATGCGAATTCGTCACCCCGAACCGCTTGACGATACACCGCTCAATCCTATGCGAATAATCGCTGCTATTCTTACGCTTCTGATATTCATACTATGCTTTGTGCCGTTTCCAATTCAAATTAAATAATAATCGTTTTGGAAAATATGAATCAGCAAAACGGTGAACGGGGGTTTTTATTCGTTTTTTCGTTATCTGCAATGCACCTTTTCCTTTATAACTAGCAACTAAGACCCTAAATAAGGTAATATAACTGTTTTGGCGCAAGCCGAAAACGACGGTTGATATGAACAAACGAATTAGCGAAAGCTACAAACAGAAACTCGCTCAGGAAGAAGGCTATATCCTCAAACAAGGTGCATCGCTTCGCATCGCGCTTTGTTATCCGAATACGTACTCAATCGGGATGGCAAATCTCGGTTTGCACACGATGTATGAACTTTTTAACAAAATTCCCGAAGTTTCGTGTGAACGGGTGTTTTTGCCTGATGATTTCGAGTTGAAAGAATACGAGAAATCTCGCACACCGTTGCTTTCCTTGGAATCACAAACGCCGATCAAGGATTTTGATGTCGTCGCTTTTTCGATCTCGTTTGAAACCGATTATCTGAATATGGCGCGAATGTTGCAACTTTCCAACATTCCCGTTTGGGCAAAAGACCGCAATCATTTTCATCCGTTGATCGTTATGGGCGGTGCGGCTTCGTTCTTAAATCCCGAACCGATTGCCGATTTTACCGACATCATCGCCGTCGGCGAAGGCGAAATTCTCGCCTTTCAACTCGTTGACGCAATTCTCGAACACGGTAATAAAGAAGACATTTTATTAAACTTGGCAAAAATCGGGCGCGGCTTTTATATTCCGTCGCTTTACGATGTGATCTACAACGATGACGGCACGATCTTCGATTATCTGCCAAAAGAAAAAGGTGTGCCGCGCCGTGTTGGACGCGCCCTTGCCGCCGCGAATCCGAAGGAAGGAACGCTGCGAAGAGCAATAAAACGTAACGAAACCGAAGTCGTTGAATTTTTGATGAATCAAGACGTTTTCGCACCGTCAACTTCCGTCTGGTCGCCGAAAGCCGAAATGGGAGACAGATTGCTGGTCGAGATTTCGCGCGGCTGTTCGCAAGGCTGTCGTTTTTGTTGGGCTGGCTATAATTACTATCCGCCGCGTGTCGTTCCCGCTCGTGATATTTTGGCGAAAGCGGCTGAATGGCGCGGCAAAACCAACAAGATCGGACTCGTTTCAACCGCCGTTTGCGATCATCCCGAAATTTCCACGATTTTAAGCGAACTGCGAAAAATGGATTATCGCATCTCGGTTTCTTCATTAAGACTTGATCAAATTTCCGAAGAATTGCTCGACGCGCTGGTCGAATCGAAAGATCAGCAAATTGCCGTCGCGCCCGAAACAGGTTCGGACAGATTGCGGCGCGTCATCAACAAAAATCTCACCAACGACGAAATCGTGGACATCTGCGGCGCGGTTTTTGACCGTGGAATGCTCACCGTCAAACTTTATCTGATGGTCGGTCTGCCGACGGAAACCTACGAAGATTTGGAAGAAATGCTCGTTTTAGTCGAACGCATCAAAGATAGAATGCTCGAAGCGGGAAAAAAATTCGGACGCGCCGGGAAAATTATTCCGTCCTTGAATGGTTTAGTTCCCAAACCGAACACGCCGTTTCAATGGGACGCGATTTGCGACGAAAAGGAATTGAAAACACGTCTAAAATGGGTTTCTAAAAATCTGGCGAAAATTCCGAACGTCGAAGTTCGCGCAATGTCGGCGCGAATCGCTCACGAACAAGCATTATTTTCGTCGGGCGACCGAACGATTTCTAAAGTTATCGAATCCGCGGCGCGGCTGAATGGAAATCTTAAAGAAGCGTTGCGCGAAACCGGCATTGATGCCGCATTTCATACTTCGCGCAATCGTAGTTACGACGAATTTTTGCCGTGGTCAATCGTTGATTCTGGTTTGTCGTTCGAGTTTCTGAAAACCGAACACGAAAAATCACAAGCCGCACTTTCTTCAAAACCGTGTCCGGCAGTTGAAAAATGCACGACTTGCGGAGTTTGTCCGACAACCTGGCTGGCTGACGCGCCACAAGGTTTAATTCAATTGCAAAGTTTGCGAAAACCGAACAATTTAGCGGTAAGTTTTTGAAAATGTTTGGTTTATTTCAACAAAAATCCAGTCGGCGTGGCTGTATGATCAAATTGATAAGTGTAGGTAAAAAGTCCGAAAGGTAAGATATTTACCTGCTTCGAATAGGCGACGTGTGCTTCAAGAACAGTTTTCACCATTTTAACTTCAATAAAAGCATTTTCAGGAATATTACCCTGGGCGGCGACTCTAAGTAACCGTGCTTTAGTTGTTTCCACCGGTTTGCCGCCGTTTGGTAACGCCAATCCTTGAACGACAGCCGTTTGCATTTCCTGTTTGAAACTTTCGCCGTCATATGCAACGGGAACGTAATTATAACCTGCATGAGCAAGCAAAATTAACCCAACCATTACGGCTGCAAATTTTGCGCCGACACTTCCGCGTTCGGTTTCCCGACTTTTGTATATTTTATTTTTCATTTTTTTAACTCCTAACTTTCAGAAGCCAAATATCTAAGATTTGTTCAAAACCGAGGAAAGAGATGTTTTTAAGATTTTTGTGGGAATATCTTTGTTTTCGACAATTTTAGGTTTGCCGATTTCTTCTAACAATATCCATTCAAGCGAATTTCCGATTGATTTTTTGTCAAATTCAAAAGCCCCGATTACTTTTTCGACGCTGATATTTTTGGTAGCCGGCAGGTTGCCGACCAAATCGACAACATCGTTCAACAAGTTTAACTCATCTTTTGCAAAAATACCAACATTTTTTGCAATCTCCGAAGCAGCTAAAATTCCGTAACCGACCGCTTCGCCATGTTTGAATGTTTTATAGTTTGTGATTTTCTCCAGCGCGTGTCCGACCGTGTGACCGAAGTTTAAGATTTTACGCGACTTAGCATCATTTCTAGCTGTATCTTCACGCTCATCCTGCATCACGATTTCGGCTTTGAAGGCGACTTGGGCGGCGAGAAGTTCCGGTAAATTTTGGAGGAAATTTTCATCGGAAAAATAGTTCTTAAATTTGTTCGGCGAATAATTTCGCAAAAATTCGGAAGTTTGGTCAAAAAGTTGGCGATTTGCAATTGCGCCTTGTTTGACGGCTTCACAAAAACCGGCAGTGAGTTCACGACGCGGCAATGTTTGCAAAGTTTCGACATCAATTAAAACGCCTTTCGGTTGATAAAATGCGCCGATCAAGTTTTTGCCGAATTCGGTATTAACCGCTGTTTTACCGCCGACAGAGGAATCGATCATCGACAACAGGGTTGTCGGAATCTGCAAAAACCAAATTCCGCGCAAATATATTGCTGCGGCAAACCCTGCTAAATCGCCGACTACACCGCCGCCAAGCGCAACCACTGCATCACTTCGCTTAAGTTTATTCTCGCTCATAAATCGAAGCGTGTTTTCCAGGACACGAAAATTCTTATACTTTTCTCCATCGCCGATTTTCAATACAAACACTTCAAAACCTTCGTTTACAAGGCTATTTTTGACTGCTTCTCCATAAAGCCGAAAAACCTTAGCGTTTGTTACAAGCGCGATTTTTTTAGTTTTAACTGAAAGACATTCTTTTGCCCAATCGCCGCTGGACTTTAGATAATCGTGACCGATTATAATCTGATAGCTTTGGGAAATTTCGTTTAGATTTACGGAAATATTTTTCATAATGTAGTGTTTAATTTGAGATACGCAATATAAGCGGCGCACAAATTATGTTTATTTATCCTTACTCCTAGAAAATAAATTCAAAGCCCAGTTGAAACTGGCGGCTTTCCTGCGCGGCTGCCTGATTACGCGCACGGAAGTCCGGGAGTTCGCCGGTTAATTCGCCGGTGCTCGGATTTGTCGCTACCGTAACATTGGTAAATCCGACGATGCTATTAATATTAAAAAGATTTTGGAATTCTCCAAAGATTTCAAATTTGAAACGCTCGTTAAAATTGAAGGAGCGCGAGTAGCGCAAATCTACGTTAAATTGTGACGGCGTTTTGCCCGCATTGCGTCTTATTCCGACGGGTCGGTCGGAAGTCCGTATGCCGTCGCGGTTGAGGTCAATGTTGGTGATGATGTTGAACCGTTCGCCGCTGTTGGCGGTGGCGATGATGCCAAATTGGTTGTGATTAAAGATGTAGCGGAGCGGTTTGTTGGCAAAATTAAACTTTGGTTGAAAAACCAAACTCATCACAAAAGTATGGCGTTGGTCGGCGAAAGAAAAACCTTTGTCCAAAGCGCGATTTGACGGGTCGGACAAAACCAAGCCTTGAATGGTGCCGGTTGTCAGATTTTGTTCGGGCGCGTCGTCTGTGGCTTTCGAAAGCGTGTAGTTTGCGCTGAATTGCAGTCCGCGCGAAAATCGCTTCGTTAATTGCAAAGTCAGAGCATTGTAATTTGAATTTCCGACAGATTCGGCTATTTGGATATTTTGAAACTGTGGAAAAATACGATTTGTGCAGGGTGAAATCGCGTTGGTTACGGGATTGACTGTCCCGAAAAGCGGTCTCCCGTCCGCCAATGTCGCGCCTGTCGGCAAACAGTTGATTTGGCGATAAATTGGAATATGACGACCGCCGGAATGAACGAAACCAACCGCGAGAGAGAGATTTTCGGTAATCGCCTGTTCGATTTGAAAATTGGTGTGAAGCGCATACATCGTTTCAAAATCGGGCGCAATCGTGTCAATATCTTGTCGCGCCAACGTCGAACCCGGCGGCAGAGAACCTGAAAAAGTGTTCGGAAAAGCGGGCGCGTTAAGGGATGTCGGCGTAAAACTGACATTGAAAAATCTCGAATTGCCGTTGATTTGCAAAGCGCGTTGATATATCGCCAAGAGCGTCGCGTCGTAATAAATTCCCGCGCCAAAGCGAATAATTGTCGGACGATTTCCCTCGCGCAAAGCATAGACTACGCCGAGGCGCGGCGCGAAATTGTTTTTGTCCACCTTGAATTTTTGCGAAGCCGGAAAAAGCGAATTCGCGTCGGCTTTGGGAATTTGATAAAGGTCGTAGCGCAAGCCGTAATTGATTTTCAAACGGCGCGTCAGTTTCCAATCGTCCTGCGCGAAGAAATTCCAAAAAGTCGCTTTGTAATTATTTATCGGGTCGCCGAAGGTTTCGCGGTATTCGGTATAACTGCGCGGATTGCTGCCGTTGCGGGCGGCGATGTAAGCGTCAATCGAAGGGAAAGTGTAGCGGGCAAAAATCACCGCTTGCTCGGTGTAGTCGTAGAAGATGAAACCGCCGCCGAATTTGACGACGTGCTTTCCGGTTGTGCGCGTCAGATTGTCCTGAAATTGCGTTATTCGGCGTGTCAGAAGAATATCGGTTAAGCCTTCGGGCGAGCCGAAATTTGCCACGCCCGTAATCACGATTGAAGGTCCGAAGCCGGAAAATTCGTTTCTTTTGCCGCCGTTGCCGGTGTTGGTGCGCCTTGCGTATTGAAAGCGAAATTCGTTCAAAGTTTTCGGCGTGTAAGAAGCAATCTGCGCGGCGATTGCCGAGCCGACAACCGATCCGTCAAAGCCGCGCTCCAAGGTGTTGAGACCGCCCGGAATAAAATTATTCGCACCACTGTCGGCATAATTGAACCGTGTGGTCAGACGATTCCCATTATTCAATTGCGCGTCAGTCCGCAAGATATAAAAAGTTCCTCTTTCAAGACTCGGAATGGCTGCCGGAAAAATCGTGGGCGATAAACCGGCGGCAATCAATCGCGCTTTGTCCGCTTCTTTAATTGTCAAAACCCGTTCAGCCGCCGCCTTATCATCGCGTTTTAACCATTCATAACCGAAATAAAAATGCCAGCGGTCTTTGATAATCGGTGCGCCAATCTGCGCCGTAAAATTATCCGACTTATTATCCGGCACATCGTCCGCCGAAGGATAAAAGAACGGGCGCGAATAAAATGACGGGCGACGAAGGCGATAGCTAACCGAACCGCTGATCTTATTCGTTCCCGACGGCGTAACCAGATTCATAATCATGCCCGTCGTGTTGCCGAATTCGGCGGCAAAGCCGTTCGTCAGCAATTGAACTTCGCTGACGTAAGTTTCGGAAATCAGTATAAACCGAATCGTCGCACGGTCGCCCTGCGTGGCGGTGCTGCCGTCGAGTTGATAAAAGACGCGCCGTGCAAAGCCGTTGACATTGAGACTCGGAAAAGCCAGCCCGCGCGTCGGACGACCATTCACATTGGCTTGCAAAAGACCGAAGTTCAGCGGATTGCGCGAAATAAGCGGAAGATTTTGCACTTCGCGGTTATTCATCACGCGCCCGAAATCGGTTTTGCCAGCGTCGGCGATGGAAGTGTCGGACGAAACCGTGACAGTTTCTTTGATGTCTCCGGTTTGTAAATTTATATCAATCGTCGCGGTTTGTCCGGTGTTTAAAATAATGCCTTCGCGGATGGATTTCTTAAAACTCGCGGCTTCCGCCGTGATTCGATAAGTTCCGAGCGGAAGCAGCGGAAACCGATAAACGCCGCTTTCATCAGTTGTGATTGTTCGGTTTGCGCCGGTTTCAATGTTCGTAACACTAATGAGTGTATTTGCCACAGCCGCGCTATTTTGGTCTAAAACCGTTCCTTCGATTTGCCCGTTCAATGCTTGAGATTGCGCGAAAGCAGACAATACACAGACGGATAATGAGCCGAATATAACTAGAAAGAATAAAGTGTGAAGAGTTTTGCTTTTCATAAAATTTAGTGAAAATGCACAAGCTCAAAACTACTTCAACCCGACGCGCCTGACCAACTCATCGAAGCGCGGATCATCGCGCAAGTTGTCAAAACTCGGCTCGACGTTGAGCATAGTCATCTGACCTTGATGCTTTTCGACGGCTTTGTTCAGATATTCAAACGCCTGTTCCTGGTCGCCGAGCAGAGCGCACTGCCGTGCCATTGCATATAGATTGGCGGAAGATTTCTGTTCGTTTAATTTTTGCAACTCGAAAAATTTCTGCCGGACTCCTTGCCAGCCCGAAGTTTCGTAAGCCTTTTGAAAAGGAGCGATTTGTTCGGAGTTTTTTACTTTTTGCGATTTCATAAACCACTCGTAAGCCCCGGCGTTGTCGCCCTTTAAATCGGACGCTAAGGAAAGCCAACTGTAAGCCGTCGCGTGATTCTCGTCCACTTCAATGACTCGTCTCTGTTGAAGAATGGCTTCGTCATAACGGCGGGCGAGATACAAGATAACTCCGCCGACGTGCTGATGTTGAAGCGAATTCGGGTTAATCTCCTGTGCCGTTTTCGCCTCGCTAATCGCTTCGTCAAAACGTCCGCGGACGGCTAAATAAAAGGCATATCGTTCGTGCGCCAAATCATCATTCGGGTCGAGTTCGAGGGCGCGGAGCAAATCTTTTTCCGCTCCCGCGAAATCCCATTCGTAGGTAAATTTCAGTTCGCCGCGCACCGCGTAGGCTTCAGACAAATTGTTGTCGAGTTCCAATGCTTTGGTGACGGCTGTTCGTGCCTTCAGATATTCTTCACGCGGCAAGCCGCCGCCGAGATTGCCCGAATCAATGTAGGCGTGAGCCATTCCCGAATAGGCGAGCGCGTAATTCGGGTCGAGCCGGACGGCTTGCTCGAAGTATTCAACTGCTTTTTGTGCCGCCGCCCCGGTGCGGTTGGATGTCAAAGTTCTGCCTTGCAGATAGAGCCGATAGGCTTCTTCATTGTCCGTCCCGCGCCTTGTCATCGGACTGCTTGAGGTAGTCGCAAATCGCGCCCGCAAGATGTTGGTAACTTCGCCCGCAACTGCGTCCTGCATCGCAAAAATATTGCCCGCGTCCTTTTCGCTTTTGTAGGTTTCTTCGATTTGTCCGTTGGCGACATTAAAAAGCTGCGAGGTAATTTTAATTTTCCCGTCCGCCAATTGATAATTCGACGCGAGAACGTAATCAACTTGCTGTTCTTTCCCTGCGGCAATCGGGTCTTGCGCGATGTCCGTGTATTGCCTTGTCGCGCTCAACGGACGAACGATAAAACCTTTCATCGAACCGAGTTTGATAATCAACGAATCGGCAATTCCGACTTCGTAAATGTCGTCGCGGCTGCCCGCGTTGATTGGTTTGAGCGGCAGAACGGCGAATGATTTTGCTTTGTTCGGATTCGTAGAAGATTTTTGAAAATTAAAGGATAGCAGAGCAATCAGAAACACCGCGCTCAGGAAACCGACGGCGAAAAGTATAATGCGCGTGTTTGGCTTTGGTTTGTCAGCAGTCGGCAACAGCAGTCGGGGGGCAGAAGACACTTCTTCATTCACGCCGTCCTGACTGCCGACTGCTGTTGCCGACTGCCGCTTATCCGGTTCGCGGACTTCCGTAATTTCGGCGACAAAACGATAGCCTTTTTTGGCAACGGTTTCGATAAATTTACTCCCGTTTTCGTCTTCGCCCAAAATCCGTCGTAACGTATGAACACTTCGCGCCACATTTATTTCTTCGACAAACGAATCCGCCCAGACAAGTTTTAGCAATTCATCTTTTTCAACCAGATGACCGCCGCGTTCGACCAACGCGACCAGTACATCGAAAACCTTCGGCGTGAGCGAAACTGACAAATTGTTATTTAGCAGTTGACGTTCTTTGACATTGAGCCGAAACGACTTGAATTGATAAAAATGTTTCTCTTCGCCGTTCATTTCGGACTCCGAAAAATTTAGGAAGGAATTAGGAAAAATTCCGAAAGACATATAAAACCTCCGATGTTTATTGTTAAAACTGCATAACGCAAAACGTCGGTTGTTTGAAGGCTTCGGGTATCTGGACAAAAGAACCCTTGCAGTATAACAGCCGACGCAACATTTAACAATAAAAAACTCTTTGGGTTCTCTGCGGAAACGAACTTTTAGTACAGGATAAAAATTTACCGTCGTTTTATCGAAACTCAAAGCAAAGGAGAAATAACATGAAAAAAATAATGAAGCTAAAAATCAGAACACTAATGACATTTGCATTGGTCGCATTGACCATCAGTTTGTTTTCCTTAGCCCAATCAGCATCGGCGGGTGGCAGCCATTGCATGAGGATGAATGGAAATCTAAGCGGCGGCGGCGGTTTGGGAACAATTACGCAAGGCGGCAGACTCAACGGCACAACCCAAGCGGTTTTTACCAGTATGCCCATTCCCACGTCCGACCCGACAACCATTTCCTTTACTGATGATTTAACCGTTACAACCTATCACAACGGAGTCTTAAGAACTCACAACGTCGCTATCTTTGACACGGCGCGGGGCGTATTCACCGCCATTGACCGTGTTGACCCGAACACCAGC
>JANMAA010000118.1:0-1970 GCA_031359215.1 Acidobacteriota bacterium
AACAAGTTTGAGAAAATGATAAATCTATGTGTGCCGTAAAAAAATCACCCGCACTCAATCTCTTTTGAGAATGCCTCTAAACGCAATTTAGCAAACCCGCAATCAGAAGCACAATCAAAATCAAATTATTGAAAACTGTAAGTTCCGGCAAATCGAGTTTCCTGCCAATGAGGAGAGCATAAAAAAGCGGGTCATCCGCACTTTTGATACTGCTGGCGAATTCATTGCAATAGTCTTAAAACAGACATAAAATTTCCTCAAATCAACATTTCTAGGAAGATTATTAAGATGTCGCTTTGTTCACAAATCGTTCCGCCCGTGCCGGAAGAAACCGTTCGCATCGCTCGCGCCGCTTTTCCCAAAGGCAATTTGTATCTTCAGATTCGTGATGAAATCGGTGTTTTATTTCACGATGCCGATTTCTCAGATTTGTTCCCCAATCGCGGGAAAGCAGTTTATGCCCCGTGGCGACTGGCTCTAGTTACCATTTTCCAATTTATTGAGAACTTGTCCGACCGTGAAGCAGTAGAATCGGTTCGCGCCAGAATTGATTGGAAATACGCCTTAAGTCTTGAACTGGAAAACTCCAGTTTCGACAGCACAGTGTTGTGTGAGTTTCGCTCCCGGTTGGTCACCGGCAATGCTGAAACCTCTTTGTTCGACAAGCTGCTCGACTGGTGCCGGGGGCGAAAAATGCTCAAATCCCGTGGCAAACAACGCACCGATTCGACTCATATTTTAGCCGCTGTCCGCGGCATTAACCGGTTGGAATGTGTTCTTGAAGCGATGCGAAACGCCCTTAATGCAATTGCCAAAGAATCACCTGAATGGCTTGATCAGCTTTTTCCGAGAAGAATGGTTGAATCGTTATAGTCCGCGAGCCATCAATGTTCGGATTCCGCATTCATCTGTCGGTCGTCAGGAGTTCGCTGAAACCGTCGGAGGTGATGCTCACGCACTGCTTGATGCTGTTTATAACTGGTCTGATCTGCTTGAGAACAAGCAAATCGCCGCCGTCGAAATTTTGCAGCGTATTGTGCTGCAGCAGTTTTATGTGGACGAAAAAGGTATTCATTGGCGAACCGGCAGCGAAGGTATTCCGCCGTCGATCATTTTCATTAATTCACCATATGATCTGGAGGCACACTACGGAAAAAAGCGGCAATTTCAGTGGACGGGCTATAAAGTTTATCTAACCGAAACCTGCGATGAGGAACTGCCGCGCATCATCACGAATGTTGAAACCGGTTCGGCACCGGTCGCCGATTTTGATCTAACTGAACCGATTCATCGATCGTTAGAAAAGAAGGAATTATTGCCCGCCGTTCATTTAGCCGATAGCGGATTTGTCGATGCCGAACTGATGCTTGCCGCTCAAAATCAGTATGAAATTGATTTGTTTGGTCCATCGCATCTCGACCGGCAGTGGCAAACGCGAAATAATCCAAAATTTTCCGGCGAGAATTTTGCGATTGACAGGGAGCGACAAAAGGCAATATGTCCGGCAGGCAAAGAGAGTTTGAGTTGGACGGATGCGAAGACCGAAACTGCCAAGCCGGTAGTCAAAGTCAAATTCTCGACTAAGGATTGCCAGGTTCGCCCGTTTCGAATTGATTGCACAAAAACTAAGACTCCGGTGCGAAGAACACTGACAATTTTACCCAAAGAGCAGTTCGAGATGCAGCGCGCCGCTCGTCAAAGAGAGAAAACTTGGGAGTATAAACTTGAGTATCGGCGGCGTTCAGGAATTGAAGGAACAATTTCCCAGGCGGTCAGAGGTTTTGGAATGCGACATTCGAGATATATTGGAGCGGCTAAAACACATCTTCACAACATAATAGCGGCGACGGCGGTCAACACTGTACGTCTCACTAATTGGTTAAACGAAGTTCCGATTGCTCCAACGAGACAGCCGTTATTTGCCAGAGTAATCAGACGGGCGAGGGCGGCATAACGAATTCGCCAGCAGT
>JANMAA010000171.1:0-29868 GCA_031359215.1 Acidobacteriota bacterium
GGTGTGTCGGAAGCCTTGAGCAATTGAACAGTTTTTGTTTCGCCGTTCGTTGTTTTGGTTTCGCCGCAGTAGAACACCCACCTGTTGTTGCCAACGGTTGCGAAGTATTTCTGTCGCACCCATCCGGCACTTTTCTGCGGATGTCTGCGCTGCGCCCATTGCCACAACTTTTTGAAGATTTGGTCATCTACTTGGTTGAAGATTCTTTTACTGACCGCGGGGCGATGATAATTTGCCCATCCGCGAATAATCGGATTGAGTTGCCCTATCAAACTGCCTGTTTGGATCTGCTTGTTTGAATCTGTCAAGTCTCGGATTTTGGTTAGAAAAGCTTGAACATTCTTTTTTGACGGCTTGATAATCAATTTGCCGTTATATTTGCGAAAGTTCCATCCGAGAAAATCAAAGCCCGTTTCAATCGGCGTGATTTTGGTTTTCTCAAGTGAGAGTTCCAAACCGCGCTCTTTGAGATGCGTTTCGACTATCGGCATCACTTCATTTTCCAGTAGTTCTTTCGTTCTGCCTGTAATCACAAAGTCGTCCGCATATCGAACAAAGTTGACATTTTGGCATTGCCGTTTGTTTTCAAAGCATTTTTTGAGCTTTGTTTCCAAGCCGTCAAGCACCAGGTTTGCCAACACCGGAGAGATGATGCCGCCTTGCGGCGTTCCACTCTTGGTTGCATAAAGCATTGATTTTTCCAAGTAGCCCATTTTCAGCCACTTTTGCAGGATGCTTTTGTCCATCGGAATATGTTCAAGCATCCATTGGTGACTAATATTGTCAAAACAGCCTTTGATGTCGGCTTCGAGTATCCATTGTGCCGCTGTCTTTTGTTTTAATGCGTTAAAGCATTGTCCCATCGCATCGGCGGTTGACCGCATCTTTCGGAAACCGTAAGAGTTGGGGTCGGCAATGGATTCGGCAATTGGGTCTAAAGCTAACAAGTATAAGGCTTGCATCGCTCTGTCCGTCATTGTCGGAATACCCAAAGGTCGAACGTTGCCATTTGACTTCGGGATAAACACGCGCTTGAGCGGCAAAGGTTTGTAACCTCTGCTTTTCAAACTCTGTGTTGCCTGCATCTTCTTTTCTGGCGTTTCCCAAGTCACCTTGTCAACACCAGACGTTTTCTTCCCGGAGTTTTCCGTCACCTGCCGAACGGCAAACAGTTTGCCGCTGAGCGAGTGAGTTAAAAGATGTTGCAAGGCTGTAACCTTGTTCCATCTTTTCGATTGTGTTGCCTTCACGATACGGGCTTGTAGCCGACGCACGTTTTGATTGACTGCCCGCCAATCGGTAGAATGCCAATCCATTACGCGGGAGACTGCACCAACTTGACTCATTGCTGATTCGGTTGTCATTTGCCTTGTCTCCTGAAGTCGGTTCGACGAGTTTTCTCGTGATTAAAGACCCGATGGAAGTCTGCCTACTTTTCGTAGCGGCTAATGTTTCAAACCGTATCTTTGCCATTACAGCAAAGCCTTTGCTTTTTCCATCATCCTTTACCCGCCATTCCGTCAGCTTGACTTGCGGCTTGCTTTCCTCGCCCACGCGAGGAGAATGTCGGGCTTACCCTGTTCCGTTTAACCGAGCAATAGATGGGTTAGGCTCTCTCTTTCCGCCGGTAGCTTTGGTGTTCACGACAAGCAAGAAGGCACTGCCTGTTCCAACTACATTGCCTTTTGGCTCAAGCCTATCAGCATCTTTGGCTTGTTTTACATGACGACGTTTATCAAGAGTTCACTTTATTGTTAGCCATACCATCCGACCCTAGCTCCCATCCACCTCAATGCTGGCAGAATGACTGATTACCTCACGGTTCCGGTCAAAGCCTGTTGGCTTGGGCTGCATTGTCAGAGGGCTTAATACGAATTGTTACCGCATCGCATTTCCTCCTAGAGTACGAGTGGTGAAACACTCGGTTCGATTATTTGAATGTTCAAATTGAACACTCGGTTAAGCGACTTTCAGGTCGCACCCCTTCAATGTAACTGAAGATTTCGAGCCGAGCTTGTTCAAGGTCTTCAAAAATTCCATTTTCCACCAATTCCGCCTTAAATCTCGAAAAGAAACTCTCGGCTAGGGCATTGTTGTAACAATTGCCTTTGCCGCTCATACTTTGACGAAAACCTTCTTTTTTCAATAGTTGCCGAAAGCCGTTTGAAGCATACTGGCTGGCGCGGTCGGAATGAATAATCGCTCCGGCTTTGACCAATCCTTTGTGAACAGCTTTTTTCAAGGCGGAAATGACCAAATCGGCATTCATCTCAAGTGATAAACTCCAGGCGATGATCCTTCCGGTCACCTTGTCCTGCCAGATTGCTAAATAACAAAACTTGCCGCCCCACAGCCGAATGTAAGTAATGTCGCCGATAATGATTTTCTGAGGCGCACATTCTTCCAAATTTGATTTCCTTCAACAAATTCGGCGCGCCAGTTGTTGCTTTGGAATCCGTTGTTTTCGGCTTGAATGCCTTGCTCTGAATGGCTTTCAAACCTTCCTCGATCATCAATCGCCGCACCTTTTGCCGTCCGACGCTGATTCCATTCTTGCCTAACGCCTTTTGAATTCGCCGCGCACCGTAGCGTCTTCGATTTTCAAAGTAACAATTTCTTACTAAATCCGCTAACTTCCTTAAAACCTAATTATCAACGAGTGGATTCTTTGACTTGGAGTGAAACAGAGCTTGAAATGGGCAAAATGTCCATCTCGCCAAGTTTCCGAAAGGACATCGCCTGCAATTGCTCCGGCTGGAGGTCTCCACAGACCGCACGGGTTATGTCGTCACCAACGACTTAACTCAAAACTTAAGGGATGAAACACAAAAGGTGTGTGCCATCCGTTGGAAGATTGAGCAATTGCATCGTGAAGTTAAACAAACAACCGGATTGGAGAGAAGCCAATGTCGCAAACAAAGTATTCAACGAGAGCCATATCGCCTGTGCATTATTGGTTTGGTGTCGTTTCAAAGAACTGAGGCATGAAACAGGAAAAACAGTTTATCAAATCAAATTCGGACAACTTTCGGATTATTTGATTAAACAACTGAAAAATCCGTCGGTTAAAATAAAATTTGTGTAAATCCTAAGTTGTTAATATTCTATTCATTTTGGGTTGTGTAGAATTATTTGAGTTCCTAAAAATATTCGTTTGCACAGGCTAATGAAAAATTATTAATAATGAAGGAAAAAAACTATGAAACTAAGTAATTTGATGATGATATTTTTGACTTTGATTTTGTTTGCCGGTGGAACAGCGAGCTTTGTAAATGCCCAAAACCAAAACAAAGATAATAAGAAGGTCGAAAAAGATGATGATGATAATGACGACTCGCCGCAAGCGCAAGCGGAAATGGCGAAACTAGCAAAAATCTCGAAGGATGAGGCAAGCAGCACGGCTCTCGCCAGATTTTCCGGTGAGATTATCGAAAGCGAGTTGAATCGGGAAACCGGCAGACTCGTCTATGAATTCAAGATTCGGGACAAAAACGGCAAAAATCAAGAGGTTTTGGTTGATGCTCAGACGGGTGAAATGATCAGCGTCGAAGCTGAAAACGAGAACGATGACGATGATGACGACGAATCTGATTTGCCTAAAATGCAAAAGGAGTTGGCTAAAGAAACTAGAATCACTTTGGAAGCCGCACGTCAAATAGCTTTGGCACGAGTTCCCGGAACTGTAACTGAAAGCGAATTGGGCAAAGAAAAAGGAAAAGTCGTCTATGAATTTGAAATTCGGGATAAAGATAACAAGAGTTTTGATGTTTTAGTTGATGCCAAAACAGGCGAAATCGTCGGCGTTGAAGCAAATGACGAAACGGGCGACGAAGATACCGCGCCGAAAACGCAAGCCAAAACAGATAAAGGCAAATGGTATGCGTTTTGGCGAAAAATTCCCGGTTTCTAATAGAAAAAACACAAAGGATAGATAATTTTCAAACGGTAAAACTTTTTCGTTTCATTAATCAATAAATGCTTGGTAAACCGTGCGATTGACCATATTAACTTCGCTCGCACCGACAAATCGCGCGACCAGAATGCTCATTCCGATAAAGATCGAAGAAACAAAAATGACAACGACCAGAAAAATCTGCCAACTGACACCAATCGTCGCATTACCTTTGTAACCGACGATATTTCCGACAATAATATGGTCAACCAAACCCTGCAAACCGCCGAAAACATTCGCCAACATCGTCGGCGCAGCAAGTTTCCACACCGCACGACCGAGCGAACCCTCGACAATCGAACGGTCACATCTCGATTTCGGAGGATTTTCGGTTGAAAGATGAATTTTTTCAAGCGAATCTGTTTCTTTTGCAGTTTTGGGAAAAGCCAAAGATTTTATTTTTTGCTTTTGAACTGAATTTTATTGTAGCCAATTACAAATAAAAAGTCTTTTTAAATGATTTTTAATTGCTGACTCAATATTGGCGACAAGACAACAATTCGTTGTGATAAAAGTGAGTTCTAAATTACTAGATTTCTCTCTTTTCAATTCCATTAAGCGCGATTTTCCCAAGCGAATTGACGAAATGATTAAAAGTTGCAAAACGCTTGTCTTTTGTAAAACCTTTAACATATCGAAAGTAGATTTGTTGCGCGATGACGGCGAGTTTGAAAGTGCCGAAAACGTAGTAAAAAAGTATGTCGGAAACTTTTTTGCCCGATTTTTGTTCATACATTTCGACCAATTCTTGGCGCGAAATGTTTTCCATCAAAATACGCGGATTAAATGGCATCGAGAGCATTGTTTCGCCCGCGTCTTTTGACATCCAATACGCCAATGATGATCCCAAATCCATCAAAGGTTCGCCGATGGTCGTCATTTCCCAATCCAAAACGGCGACAATTTCGGTTAAATCGTTCGGATCGAGCATCACGTTATCGAATTTGTAATCGTTGTGAACAAGCGTTGCGCCGTGTGATTCGGGAATTTTTGCATTGAGCCATTCGATTGCTTTTTCGAGTTCAAAATGTTTGTCGGTTTTGGCGTTGAAATAGCGTTTCGTCCAGCCCGTCACTTGTCTTCGTGCATAGCCTTCGGGTTTTCCGAGATTTTCTAAGCCGATTTTTTTGTAATCAAGCGAATGCAAATTCACCAGATTTTCGATGAATGATTCAACGACTCTTTTTCTTAAGTCTTGTGAATTTTCTAGCGTTAACTTACCCGCTACCGCAGGCGGCTCTGACAATTTGCCGCGAATAATCAAACCGTTGCGGCGTTCCATTAAGTAAAATTCAGAACCGATAACTGCTTCGTCAGCGCAGTAGATCAGCGGTTTCGGGGCAGGTTGATAAACCGCACTCAATTTCGATAAGACATTGAATTCACGCGCCATATCGTGCGCCGATTTGACCTGGTTGCCGAAAGGCGGACGGCGCAAAACGTATTCCGTTTCACTGATTTTGACGCAGTAAGTCAGATTTGAACTTCCGCCCGGAAATTGTGAGATTTCGATCTCATCGTTTTTAGTATTCAAATTTTCGTGCAAAAACTGTGCAAGATTTTCGGCGTTCAATTCTTCGCCTTGTCTAATCGGTTTTGTATCTTTCATAAAGTTTTTCAGAAACAGTTATAAATAAAAATCCTGTGAAATACGCAATAAAATCGAGCCATTCAAAAATTCTGCCGAGCGCGACGGAAAGTATTTTATTATTTTCCAGACCGAGCAGTTTGACGTAATCGAAATACTGCAAAGTTTCGATCAGACAGGCAAAAAGCAAAACTCCGAACGCGACTTTCCAATAATTCGCGTTTAAAAATATCCGCAAAAAACAATAAATCAAAATCACGACTAAAACGTCCCCGACAAACGGGCGAATGATTTTGTCATTAACGACTAAAGCGATCAGTAATTCAATGAGAAAAAGCATTGTCGTCAAAAAAACATATTTTAGTTTGAATGAGAAAATCATTATTTATATCGAACCCTACCGACTTTACTTTTAATTAGTATTTGCGCTTATTAAAATAACATTCAATCTCCAAATAAATAATCCACAAAATAAAATCAGATTTTATTATCGAACCAACCTAAAATTCCAGGGACATTGTGCAGTGAATTTATAGTAGTAATATTGTAAAAATAATGTTTTATATATGGACTAACTTCAGAACTTTTTTTGCGCTACATATTTTACTGGATAAAGAATAAATTATATGATTTCTTTTATGAACATACACAAATTATCAGCTCAGGGCATCGCCTTAATTCTAATTGTAGTTTTTTCATTTTCCCCGGTTTGGGCAACCTGCGGCGGCGGCGGCGGTGGCGGAGGTGGCGGAACGTCGGGTAATGGCGGTAATGGCGGCGGTTCAACGACCAATCCGGTTGTTTATCATGTGCCGTGGAAGTCACCAATGACCGATAAGGAGCAACCGATCACAACCGGATTAGTTCTTTACTGGTTCCCTCTTTCAAATGAAGAACTTCAAAAATCGAATCTACGAGAATCCCGCGATCTTTCTTTGTATGCAAGTCAATGCGTAACTATGCAATTAGCGGATAAGAATATGCCTAATGCAAATAATCTTGTCGGCGATTCCAAATTGCCGGTGGTAGTGCTTGCCAAGCCCGACGGAACTCTTATTAAAAAAGTAGAAAACAAAGACGGAAAATTCAAAATCGGTGATGTTGAAAAGGTTGTCAAGGACGAAATTAAGTTGCGTGAGGCGATGCTGGATTCCACCCTGAAAGATGCAAAAGTGAAGTCATCTTCGGGAGACAATTCCTCCGCGATCAAATTATATCAATCGGTAGCCTCCGAGCAGTGTATGTTCCCGAAAAAGGCAAAAGAGGCTAATAAAGAACTCAAAAAATTAGGCGTTGAAAATACAATCAGCAAAATATCCGCTATACCAAATTTCGATGTGCGGAAAGGTGCCTTAATAAAACAATTGATGAAGCGTGGGCTGATCGCTGAAAATACATCAAAATATCTTCTCGCCGAAAAACTTTACGATCAGGCATATCAGATGGACAAGGCTGATCCGACACCATTGCGTTATCTTGGCGAACTCCATCGCCACCACACCGGCGACTGGGAAAAAGCGAAAAAAGAGTTTCACAACATTTTGGATATGCCGGCTGATCCCCTTTCGCGGGCTGTCGCACTTCACGGACTTGGTAAAATAACCATTCACGAAGGCGAGTTCAAAAAAGGATTGTCGTTTATGGAACAATCAGTGAATGAATATCCGCTTGCCCTGACTTATCGAAACCTTGCTGTATATTGGAATTCCGAGGGTGATCTTGCCAAAGCGAGTAATTACGCCGACAAAGCCTTTGCGCTCGACCCGAACGATCATTACAACCATGTATTTGCAGCGGTGCTGATGGCGGCATCCGGGCGAAAGGAAGAGGCATTGAAGATTGCCCGAATCAATGAAAATCTTTTACCGGCTTCATATAATTTGGCGGCAATTTATGCACTAAACGGACAACGAGATAAGGCACTCGATTTGCTGAAACGTCATTTTTACAAATATGAACGCTACCAAGCTGTAAGAGAAAAAGAAATGATGGAGGCACGGGTTGATGCAGTTTTCGATTCACTTCGGGATGATGCGGCTTTTCTCGATCTGACAAAATTTGCCGATGGCAAACTTCCGATACCGATGTCGCCGAGACAAATGAATTCCACGACCCGAATGAATGATTAAGTCAAAATTGCCGACTGATATAATAGCTTCGGGCGAAGCGAATGATAATGAGCTAAATCCTAAGTCATTTGAAAATATCTCCGGCTCGCTGAAAGTGAGCAACAGCACACATTATTTTGTTGCTCACTTTCAGCGAGCGGTTCGTAAATTTCAATAAACTTGGGGTTTCACCCGACGCTATGATGTCGGTCGGATTGGTTTGGCGAAAAGCTAGTTTTCAAAGTGCCTGAGTGAGTCATAAAAACAGATGGTTGCCAGAAATGTCGAAAAATGAATTTTAACTATTCCATCAAAACAAATAAGTTTCAAAATCAAATACAAGCCTTTATGGATGAACATATTTATCCTAACGAAAAGGCTTATCACGACGAAATAAATTCGGGCGACCGTTGGCAGCCTTTGCAATTGATCGAGGATTTGAAGCAAAAAGCAAAAGCCGAAGGTTTGTGGAATTTATTTTTGCCCGAAATTTCGGGGTTGAAAAACCTCGAATATGCACCGCTTGCCGAGATTATGGGCAGAGTTTACTGGGCGAGCGAAGTTTTCAATTGCTCCGCGCCGGACACCGGAAATATGGAGGTTTTGGAGCGTTACGGCAATGCCGAGCAAAAGGAAACGTGGCTCAAACCTTTGCTCGACGGCGCGATACGTTCGTGTTTTTCGATGACCGAACCGGAAGTTGCATCGAGCGATGCGACGAATATTTCTGCATCCATTGTGCGTGACGGCGACGAATACATACTAAACGGTCGCAAATGGTGGTCAACCGGCGCGGGCGATGCGCGTTGTAAATTGTCAATCTTTATGGGCAAAACCGATGAATCCGCGCCGAAACACTTACAGCAGTCAATGATTCTCGTGCCGATGGACGCGGATGGCGTGAAGGTCGAGCGCAATCTGCACGTTTTCGGTTTTGACGATGCACCGAACGGACATTCGGAGATTACTTTTACAAATGTTCGCGTTCCCGCATCGAATCTTTTACTCGGCGAAGGTCGTGGTTTTGAAATTGCACAAGGCAGATTGGGTCCGGGCAGAGTTCATCATTGTATGCGTCTGATCGGCGTGGCGGAACGTGCGCTCGAAATGATGAAACAGCGCGTCAAATCGCGCATCGCTTTCGGCAAAACTTTGGCTGAACAAGGCGTTTTGCGAAATTGGATCGCCGGAGCGCGAAACGAAATCGAGCAAGCGCGTTTGTTAGTTTTGAAAACGGCGTGGCTGATGGATGAAGTCGGCAACAAGGTCGCGCGAAAGGAAATTGCGATGATTAAAGCGGTCGTGCCGCCGATGACTTTGAAGATCGTTGACCGTGCAATTCAAGCTCACGGCGGCGCGGGCGTGTGCGAAGATACGCCGCTCGCAAATTTTTGGATAATCGGCAGAATGTTGCGAATCGCCGACGGACCAGACGAAGTTCATCTTGAATCTATCGCTAAAATGGAATTAAAATAAGTTGAAATGAATATACGCGAAGTAACAATCGAAGATGCCGCGCAGGTTGCCGAAGTTTATAATTATTACATTCAAAATACGCATCACACCTTTGAAACCGAGCCTCTCAGTGCGGAAGAAATGGCGGAACGCATTGCCAATGTTACCAAAGATTATCCGTTTTTGGTGTCGGAAGAAGATGGCGAAGTTTACGGTTATGCGTATGCTTCACAATTTAAATTACGGCAAGCCTACGAACATTCTGTCGAGGTTTCGATTTATGTCAAAAATGCCGCTAAACAAAAAGGAATCGGATCGAGACTTTATCAAAAATTGTTTGCCGAACTCACCGAAACGCATATTCACGCCATCGTTGCCGGAATTTCTCTGCCAAATGATCCGAGCGTTCGATTTCACGAAAAATTGGGTTTTGATAAAGTCGCACATTTTCGAGAAGTCGGATACAAACTCGGCAGATGGGTTGATGTCGGCTATTGGGAATTGATGAACAGATGAGTTTAGTTAGTTAATCTCCGATGAAAAAGCCCAAAATTCATTTTGCACACGCCAATGGTTTTCCAGCCCAAACCTACAATAAAATTTTTGCAATATTGAAGGATGAGTTTGAAATCGATTACATAGAAAGACACGGACATAATCCGAAGTTTCCCGTAACCGATGGTTGGAATCGTCTGCGTGATGAATTGCGTGAACAAATACAAAATCTTTACACAGAAAAAATAATCGGCATCGGACATTCGCTTGGCGGTATTTTACATTTTTTGACAGCAGTCGAAAATCCTGAACTTTATGAGGCGATAATATTATTAGATGCGCCAATAATCAGCCGTTCCAGCAGTTTCGCACTAAAATTTTTTAAGTGGACAAACCGGATGGAAAATTCACCTTTGGTTAAGACAACCCGACTTCGGCGTTCGGTTTGGAGAACGAAAGATGAAGCCCTGGAACATTTTAGGAAGAAGGAGAAATTTGCCGATTTTGATGATGAAATACTTCGTGATTATATAAAACATGGGACTGTTGAAAAAGATTCCGGGATTGAATTAATTTTTCGCCCAAGCATCGAAGCCGACATTTATAATACTTTGCCGGATTTTCTGCCGAAAATGCGTGGCAAGTTAAAAGTTCCTGCATTTTACGTCGGTGGAACTTATTCGAAAGAAGCCAAACTTGCACGACTTGGGTTTATGCGTAAACATTTTCCGTTTGAATTTCGGTTTATCGAAGGTTCACACCTTTTTCCATTTGAAAAACCGGGGGAAACCGCAGAAACTATCAAACAAATTCTTCAACCGTTAAGACTAAACGGCAAATTGTAACCTGCAAAATGCAATTTGAATCCGGGATTTATTACTAATGTTGGATAAAGATAAGCAAATCAGCCTGTGAAACATTTTTTTCACTAGAATTTCTTCACTGTTTAATGTTACCTTAGCATTGCCGAACAAGATATTAATTTTCGGCGCGATGGATGTTTTCGGTTTATCCGAATCGTTTAATCGTCAAAAAATTCGAGCCTGTTAAGTTTTTTGCGTTCGCCTTTTTTTCCAAAACAATAAAATTTACTTTTTATCTTCTGTTATTACAAAAGATTATCTTCAGATTTAAGTAACCCCGTAAAATTATTTTAACTATGTTCGATTTAAAGGAAAACGAATCATCACTCAATCCTAAATTAGTTCAAAAGATACAAACACTGATCGTCGGGCGTTTGTTGGTGATTTTTTTATTATTGGTTGCAACTTGGATCTGGAACAGCGGACGTTTGAAACTTTCCTTTGAAAATTTCCCGCAAGGTTTGTTTCTCGTTTTTTTATGTGCGGTCGGACTGACGATTGTTTACTTTTTTACTCTGCGGTTTAATAAAAATTATAAATGGCAAGTCCGCATCCAATTCTTAATTGATATGTTTTTGGTAACGTGGCTTATTTGGCGCACCGGCACATCCACATCACCTTATATAATGCTTTATATTGTTTTGATAAGCGTTTCAAGTGCTTTTTTGAGTGCGCGCGGAACTTTATTGACGGGAATTTTATGCGTTTTACTTTTTACCGCACTATCCGTTTTGACAAGTTTATCGATGTTGGAATCCTACGGGACAACTCCCGAAGTTTCAAAACTTTTTCAAATAATCGCTTTTAACGATGTTGCATTTTTAGTTGTCGGTTTGCTGGCTTCCCGTCTTTCCGATCGTTATGCTTCAAACGAAAAGTTGAAAGCAACCGCTAGGACCCTCGCAAATCTTCGGGTAATTCACGAAAGAATTATCGAATCTATTCGTTCGGGTTTAGTAACTACTGATTTGAACGGAAAAATTTATACTTTCAATGCGGCGGCTGTCGAAATTACCGGACACAAAGCCGAAGATATGCGCGACAGGTCGATAACTTCCCTGTTTGGT
Source organism: Acidobacteriota bacterium (assembly GCA_031359215.1). Taxonomy (GTDB): domain Bacteria; phylum Acidobacteriota; class Blastocatellia; order Pyrinomonadales; family Pyrinomonadaceae. Next base: position 11,529 of record JANMAA010000171.1, read on the forward strand.
GATATGGAAATTTCTGTCGCCGATGCGCTCGAAGCCAATGCTCAGGGCGATCAGCCGCCTCGATTTGAAACTGACTTCATCACACCTGAAAACAATGCGGTAAGGGTTGGCTACAGCATTTCGCCTTTATTTTCCGAAGATGGCGAAACAACCGGTTTAATTATCACTTTTCAGGATTTAACCGACATTCGTGCAATGGAGGAAAATGTGCGGAGAAAAGACCGTCTTGCCGCAGTCGGGCGTGTGGCGGCTGGTTTGGCGCATGAGATTCGCAACCCGCTAGGTGCGATGCGCGGAGCAATTCAGGTTTTGCAGGCACAAATTCCGCCGGAATCTTCGCAAGCCTCGCTAATGGAAATAATTTTAAGAGAATCTGACCGGCTGAACAAAATAATCACTAATTTTTTAACTTATGCGCGTCCGCGTGTCAGCAATTTTTCCGAGATCGATGTGCGGGAAGCGATCAAGGAAACTTTTATACTGCTGAAACATAGTCCTGATATTGATGAACATCACTTTTTGGAAACCGAATTACCAGATCACCCGGTTTTAATATCAGCCGATCCGACTCAGCTTAAACAAATTTTTTGGAATCTGGCTCGAAACTCAATCGGTGCGATGCCAAATGGGGGAAAATTGTCAGTCATTTTACGGGAAGTTAATAATGGACGCATCCGCATTTTATTTAAAGATTCCGGTTGCGGAATGTCCCCCGAACAGGTTGAAAGACTATTTGAACCGTTTTCAGATTCGACTACCGGCGGGACTGGTTTGGGGCTTTCGATTGTTTATCAAATTGTCCGTGATCACAACGGCACGATCAATGTTCGAAGTTTGGAGGGCGACGGCACAACTATTACTATCGAACTCCCGCCTGAAATTAAATCTCAAAATAGTATAACTGAAATGAAGATTGATAAAGATGAATACATACCTTCACGTTTAGAAGATTTTTTAACCGTAAAAAAATAAAAACGATTATAATAAGATTAACATTTACTTCACGAATAGTTTACGCACTGAAAATAAATGTAAAAATATTTTTTGCTTGAACAAAATGCTTTTAACTGCCAAAATATAGTGAGCGTTTATTTTTTCGCTTACCGATCGACTGACTCCCGCTTTTTTATTATCTAATGTCAAATTTATTAATCGTCGATGACGAACAAAGTTACAGACAACTTTTAAAGCTTGTTTTTGAGGGCGACGGATATAGTATTCGGACAGCCATAAACGGACGTGAAGCACTTGAAATGCTCAATTCAGAACCGGCTGAAGTAATAATCACCGATGTCAGAATGCCCGATATGAATGGAATTGATTTGCTGCGCGGCGCACGGGAAAAATATCCCGACATAGGTGTTGTGTTGATGACGGCGTTTGCAACAGTTGAAACTGCGAGGGAAGCATTTAAACTCGGCGCAGATGATTTTATTCAAAAACCGTTTGATGTCGAAGAGCTGAAAATAATCGTCAAGAAAGCCTTTGAGCGTCAAATGCTAATTGTCGAAAACCGTGCTTTCAAACGCGCTCAACGCGAACGTGGAAGCATCAATAATATCATCGGGCGTTCCGGTAAAATGCAAGCGGTTTATCAAATGATAGAAACGGTTGCGGAAGTTCAATCAACCGTTTTAGTAACCGGAGAATCGGGAACCGGAAAAGAGTTGGTTGCGCGGGCGATTCACGATTTGTCTCCCCGTGCCGAAAAACCTTTTGTTTCTATTAACTGTGGGGCATTCACGGAAACTCTGCTTGAAAGTGAACTTTTCGGCTATGTAAAAGGCTCATTCACGGGTGCTAACACCAATCGTAAAGGACTTTTTGAGGCGGCTGATAAAGGTTCGATTTTTTTGGATGAAATCGGTGAAATGTCGTCCGCAATGCAAGTCAAACTTTTGCGTGTTTTGCAGGAAAGAAAAGTTCGCCCGGTTGGTGCACACGAAGAATTTGCCTTCGATTCACGAATTATAGCAGCAACTAATCGCGATTTGAAACAAATGGCGGCAGAAGGGACGTTTCGGGAAGATCTATTTTATCGTATCTCCGTCATTCCGATCTCACTGCCCTCGCTTCGTGAAAGGCGGGAAGACATAGCCGAATTGATTGAGCATTTTATTAAAAAGTTTTGTAATCAGACCGGCAGACAGGTCACTATTTCAGAAAAAGCCGTAGAATTACTTGAAAATTATGCTTGGCACGGGAATGTGCGGGAACTCGAACACACAATCGAGCGCGCAGTCGCACTAGAGCGTAGTTCGGAAATTCAGCCTGAACGCTTACCCGACCACATTACCAATTATAATCCTGCCCGCATAAAAGCCGAATTCGATTTGCCTGAAGCCGGAATTAATTTGACCACGCATCTTGAAAATTTGGAAAAAACGTATGTTGTCGAAGCCTTGAAAAGAACCGGCGGAAACCAGACACGCGCGGCGGAACTCTTGCAAATACAAGTGCGTTCGCTTCGCCATCTTCTCGACAAACACGACATTCGAATGCTCTCAGCCCAGATGAGAAGCGGTGATTAGTTCTAATTGCTAAAATGAAATTTATATTACAGTTTATTGTTTTCGCTTAACGATAACCAGTGTAATATCATCGTTGGCGGGTGTCGTTTTTGTAAATGAAGAAAGGGCAGATTCAACTTTATCACGCAAGCCTGCCGCAGATGAGGTTACGTTTTCCCTGATAACTTCCGTTAAACGCTCCATACCGAATTCTTCATCATTCTCATTAACCGCTTCGGAAACACCGTCTGAATAAATAACGAGTGCTTCGCCTGATTTAAGTTCGAGTTGTCCGACTTCATAATCAGCCATCGGCATAATTCCAAGCGGAAAACCACCTGACGCGAGTTGTTCGACCGTGCCGTCAGAACGTCCTACCAGCGGCGGATTATGTCCGGCGTTTATATAATTCAGAATCCCGGTTTTAGCGTCGAGCGAGGCTATGAACAACGTAATAAAACGATTTGTCGGTGTATTTTCCGCAAGATACAGATTAACCGATTTAACCATTTGATATAATGAAGTCTTTGCCGCCACCTGTGCGTGAATCGAGGCGTGAAGACTCGACATCAGCAAAGCCGCCGCCGTTCCTTTACCTGAAACATCACCAAGTGCGATCAAGGTTTGCCCGTTGTCCTGCAAAATAAAATCATAATAATCGCCACCGATCTCATAACAAGAAAATGAAATTCCCTGAAATTCATAATTTTCTAAAACAGGTGGTGATGAAGGCTGAAAGCTTTGTTGAATCTCTTTTGCAAGTTCGAGTTCACGCTCCATGCGCTCGCTTTCCATTCGTTCTTCCAACAAACTGGCGTTTTCGACGCGGATTGATGCGACCGAAGCCAATGTCGTTAATATATTCAAATGTTCTTCGGTAAATGTGGATTTATCAGTTGGCGAATCGGCATAAATAATCCCGAAAACATCGCTTTCACTTACACTTAACGGAACTGCCAAAACCGAGCGAATACCAAGCAATGCCATCGTTTGACTGGCATATCGCGGATCGTGCTGGGCATCTGAGGTCAAAACAGATTTGCCGTTTGTCATAACCTCGTTCATCACGGTCGTGCTGATTCTTACCTGTTCAAATTGCTCATCCTTGCCGCGCAAACGCGCAACCATAATTTTCATTCCGCCTTCTTCCGTTTCGTCGCGGAGCATAATAACGCATCTTTCAGCCGGAACGGTTTCAAAAACGAGAGCGACCACCTGATTTAACGTATCATCCAATCCCTTTGAAGAAAGTAGGGCGACACCGACCTTGCTGATCAACCCGAGCAAATCATTTCTTGTTGAAAATTGAGAATCGAGAATTTCCGATGTCGAGTTTTTAGCACTTGAAAACGAAATCGTTACCGATGGATCGAGCATTTGAGTGCTATCGGCAATTAAAGTGGCATTTTTTCTTTTCGTGAATCGTTCATCTTCAAAAATGATGGTAGTTTCGCCGATTTGAATTTCGCCGCCGGAAATCAATGGGATCGGCATCGTAACGTGCGACCCGTTGTATCGCGTTCCATTTGCCGAACCCAAATCCTGCAACCAAAAAGCATCACCTTCTTTTCGGACTTCGGCATGAAGCCGCGAAGCGAACGCATCGGGAATACAAATGTCGCTACGCGCTGAACGTCCGATGGTGACACGCAATTGAGAAAGCGGGAATATTTCGGGCGGACGGTCAGCAGTTTTTATGATAAGTTGGGGCATCTTAGATTTGTGATTTTACTATTTTTTTATTTCCACCTTCTTTCCATAAATTACTACCGTTCCAGCAATTAAATCATGCAAGGCGCGTCCTTTTTTATTAAGAACAGCAAACAAAAAGCCTAATCCAAAAGTTAAAATCGTTAGCGGATAACCGACTAAGTGCCGCATTATCAGTTGCCTGAACGATGATGCATTACCCTCGATACCGACAATTCTTAAACCTGTCAACATTTTACCGATACTCTGACCACTGAACAACGGAAAAATTATTTGATTCGTCAATAAAAGCAAAATCATCAATAACCATCCGACATTGGTAAATTCGTTATTAAGCAACTTCGCATCCGGCACGCCTGTCGCCCTACTTATTAAAATACTTATTATAGGAAGACTAATGACTAAAATATAGTCAATCAATATCGCTCCGCACCTCAATAAAAACGGTGCTTTTAAACGTTCGGCATCGAAATTAACAATGATTTGATCGGTTTTTATCCGTCTTACAGGAACGGTTCTTTCTACTCTGGCACTCATAAAGGTTTCTATTTAATGTTTTTATCTAACTTATCCGATAATAAAATGCAAGGTAGTGTCGCCGAGTCTAAGTTTATCACCGTTGGTCAGCGTATATGGCTGATGAGCTAAAAGTCGCACCGTTTCATTCACTAAAGGAAGGATTACAGTCCCGTTCGATGAGCCCAAATCTTCAATCAAAAACTGACCGTCCTCGCGCCAAATGCGGGCGTGACGGCGTGAAATTTTAGTTTGGGGATCGTATTTCGAAAGATCGACTTCGGGGAAAATATTTGACATCGGATCGCGTCGTCCGACTAAATTTTCATCTTTTTCAATTTTATAAGCGGGAGTTTCAAGTTCATTTGTGCCGATAATCAACAACCGTGCGGTTTGAGGTGGAGCAACATACATTTCCGAATGACCGGATTGTTGGGCAAGCGGTTGTTTGGCACCGCAAAACGCACAAAACATATCCGTTGAAACAATTTTCTGACCGCAAAAACCGCAAAAGACCGGCTCATCGGATTCCCGGGTTGAAATTGACGGGCGATTGACTCCGAACGTAACCTTATTTGCTTTTAAATTTGCCAGATGTTCTTCAAGAGTTTGACGCATCGAAGCGGCGGTTGAAAATCTATTTTCCGCATTATACTCGACCGATTGCATCAAAATCTTTTCCATTTGATCGGATAATTGTGGATTTATTTGTCGCGGACGAGGATGCTTTTGGAAATCGAAAATCAAAAGCGGATTGCTTTGCGGATCAGCACCCGTCAGCAAATGAAACATTGTCGAACCCAAACTATAAATATCCGAACGCGACTCAACATTTCCACTAAAAAGTTCGGGCGGAGCGTATCCCATTGTTCCGACTGCCGTTACGCCTTTTTCTTCTTTGTTTATCCACCGGGCAATGCCGAAATCAATCAACATCACACGCCCCGAATTACCGTCGATCATAATATTGGCGGGTTTTAGATCACGATAAACAATCGGCGGCTGGCGATTATGCAAATAATCTAAAACATCCGCAATTTGAATTGCCCATTCGGTTACATCTTTTTCATCTATCCGACCTTGATTAGCCGAACGAATCCGCGCAGCCAAATCCCCGCCCGAAATATATTTCATCACGAGATAAAATCGAGCTTCTTTTTCATCGAAGAAATAATCGTAAATCGTCGGAATTGATTGGTGTTCAAGCGATGTTAAAAGCATTGATTCCCGCTTAAAATCACTGACCGCTTTTTCCTGTTGAGTATCCTCAATATAAGATTGCACCATTTCCTTGACAGCCCGTAAAACTCCGCCAAGATTTTTATCCGAAGCAAGATACACGGCTCCCATTCCGCCGCCGCCGATTTTACGAACGATTTCATAACGTCCGTTTAGAATTGCACCTTCATCTAAAGGCTGTAATTTCGCCCTTTTTTTACCATCCGTATCACTGCCCCCTAAATTCGGTGCTGTATGTGAATGATTTTCTTTGCCTGATGATTTATTACTATCTCCATTTCCGCCCGCCGGTTTCTGTCCTGAATTTATGTCAGCAGGCTCACGGATTTCATCCCGATAATCTTCAGATTCTCTTATGCTTACCGAATCAAATTTTGACGGAGGATAAGTAATTTCAGGAAGTTCTTCAACCGGTTTATCGATCGGCTCTTCTGAAATTGCTAATTGCTCATCTCGTTCTTTTTCATCAAACTCATTAGCAGCGGAAGTAATACTATTATTTTCTATAGTTTTTGAAGACTCGGAATCTTCTGTTGTATTTTCAATTTTACCTGGTGGCGCGACATAAGGATTTGTCATTACATAATCCGGTTTGTCGGTATTATTATCTTGTATTTCATCGCTTGAGGTTGAAATTTCATTTAACTGGTTTTCTTTTATTGTAGAATCTTCATCAACTATTTCTTGAAATTCGGAAGCAGAACTTAAATTTAAAGATGGTTCCACCACAGACTTTTCTTCAAATTCGGATTGGTTCTCGTCTAAACTTTCTCTCGCTTCTTTAATGTTTTCTTCAGTTATGTCGTTATTAATCTCGACGTTATTTTCCTGAACGACAACCTCATCGTTATCAATATCCAACATTTCCTCGTCAATGTGTTCTAAAGCGGACAGAGCAGGTGAAGTTTCCGGTTTCGGGTTCGATGGGTTTTCTGTAATTATCGCTTTATTTAAAAGTTCGGAAGGAACATCAACCGATTTTGTTTGAACTGTCCAATTTTCAGAAGTATTTTGATCAGAAGTTAGTTCCTGATTTATTTCGGTATTGTCTGAAAAATCATTATCATCTGCAACATCACGCGAATTTTCCTCGTTTGATGATTGAAAATCATTAGGTGAATCGGGAATCTGTGCATCGAATATCGGTGTTTCCGCACTGGTTTCAGTTGCTGCCGGTGAGCCTTCAAATGAATCTTCAGTCGTAGGAACAACTGTTTGCAGAGAAATTCCGCAAAAGGGGCAAAAAACATCAATTTCCGCGACTTTCTCGCCGCATTCAGGACAATATGCCATTTATTTATAAACTCTGCCTTTTTAAAAGCCTTTCTTTTTTTAATTGTAAGATTTCTTGTGAAACCTATTCGTTGGTGTAAAACCTTAAAAAAGTTTTCCCGACAATAATCTCATCGCCGTCATTTAGCGAATGCGCGTTTCCGGGTATCAAGCGTCTTCCTCTATTAACAAAAGTCCCGTTGGTCGAACCTAAATCTTCAACCGAGTAACGTCCTTTTTCGTGAATAATTCGGGCGTGTTTCCGCGAAACTTTGGCTTCAGGATCGTGTGCATCCAAATCAACATCAGGGAAAATCCCATTATCTGCATCCCAACGTCCGATAAATGATTCCTTTGCCGACAATGAAAATTCAGTTCCGATTGATTCACCTCTTTCGATAACGAGTGTTGCATTGATTCCTTTGTTCTTTGGCGACTCTTCATTAACTAAGGGCATTACAGCCGCCGGGAATTCTTCGTAAAGCGGCGAAACGCCGACTGATGTTATGTTAGCAGGATGGAAAACAGGTTGTTCCGACATTTGCGATTGAAAATCAGGAGTTTCGGGTGGTCTGACACTTTCACTTTGTTTGCTAAATATATTTCCACCTAAAATCGCGCCGCATTCATCGCAATATTGCGAACCATCCAAATTTTCCATCCCGCAAGTTTGGCATTTTATCATTTTTATTTTACCTTGCGTATTTTAACAGTTCCAAAGTCATTTTAACCCTAATTGTTAAATTCGTAAATCGTAAATGTTAGGACTTACTTAGTTAATAATTGATGATTCGAATTTTATCTTATAAAATCCAACAATCACAACCGGCAGTTCAACTTCTTTTTTGAAACTCTTTAAATTATTTTGACGTAGTAGAACATTGACGCAAACAAATTATCAATTTGCGTAAATCAAAATTAGATTTATCAAAAACTCAACTTTAAGAGGAAATAAAAGTATGGCTATCAGCCGTAAAAGTAAAATCATTATTGGCATTTCAGCCGCTGTTTTATTAACCGCTATTATTATAATCAGTATTTTTGCGACCCGCAAAGATACGCCGGAAGTAACAGTTGTCAAGGTTGAAACACGACCTGAATTACGTTCGACGGTTACATCTTCGGGTGAAGTGCGTCCGATTCAGTTTATCAATTTGACGAGTGAAGTGCAGGGGCGAATCGAAGAAATTTACGTTAAGGAAGGCGATAAGGTTACGCAGGGCAAACCGCTTGTAAAACTCGACCCGACTCAACTGCAATCAAGCACTGACGCGCAACTTGCATCATTGCAAGCCGCACAGAGCGAATCGCAGGTAACACAGTCGCAAATTACAGCCGCTCAAAATCAGCTTTCGCAAGCGCAACAAGGATTGAACGCGTCGCAAGCGGCGATTGATACGGCGTTGCAATCGGTTGCTTCCGCCAAAGAGCAAGTCGCTTCCGCCAGACAGCAGGTTGTTGCCTCGCAGACTGATGTCGATAAAGCGCAGGTTGATTTGAACACGGCAAATCGTGAATTGAAAAGAACGGAAGAGTTAGTCGAATCAGGTGTCGAATCGCGCTCTAATTTTGATGCCGCCAAAGATCGTGTTTTTACTGCACAAGTTGCGCTCAGAAATGCACAAGCCAGACTCAAAGCACAAAGTCTGGCTGTCAATGAAGCAAATTCCCGGGTTAATGAAGCGATTGCAAGGGTTAATGAAGCCCGCGCCCGCGCCAACCAACAGCAAGTTACCGTAAAAGATGCACGACGCGGCGTTGACACGGCAAATTTGAGTGCAAAGGCAAGTGTCGATCGTGCAAATCAACAAGCAGCCGTTTTAAGAGGTTCAAAAAGTCAACGCGATAAGACTCTGCAAGTTGCACCGATTAACGGGGTAATTGCCGATATTCCTTCTAAGGTCGGAACATTCGCCGTTGCCGGTCTTTCTACAACGCCGCTTTTGACGATTGCGGATATGTCAACCGTAAATGTCGAGGTCAAAGTTGACGAAACCGAAATCGATAAAGTCGAAGTCGGACAAACCGTCAAAGTTAAAGTTGATGCCTTGGGTGAAAAAGAAATAATCGGCGAAGTTACACAAAAAACACCTCTTGCCGTCGGGAAATCGCAAACATCCGGCGGTCTTTCTACCAATATTAATGTTCAGGAAGCTAAAGAATTCCGGGTTGTTATCGAATTAAAAGATATGAATGACGAAATCCGTGACAGCCTCCGTCCGGGAATGAGTGCAACCGCAGTGATAACAACTAAAACAGTAAAAAGTGTCGTTACAGTTCCGTTGCAAGCCGTGATCGAGAAAAAACCCGAACCTTCCCCGTCTCCGACTATTCAGGGTGATTCTCCTTCGGCTCCGGCGGAAAAAGTTAAAAATATTAAGGGCGTATTTGTATTGGAAAATAACAAAGTAAAATTTGTCGAGGTTGAAACAGGAATCACGGGTGAATCCGATATTCAAATCGTATCGGGTTTGAGCGAGGGTCAGGAAGTAATTACCGGTCCGAGCCGCGTTCTTAATACTCTAAAGGAAGGCACAGTCGTTAAAAAATCAGTCAAGAAAGAAGGTGAGCCAGCGAAAACTTAGTTAATCATCTTAAGTAAATCGAAGCAAACTATTTGCAAGAACAAATATGGCAAAAGAAACTCAAAATATAGAACCGAGCGATAGAAGTGTAACCAATCCGGCACCCGATTCCCTTATTTCAATGAGAAATATTTGGAAAACTTATCAAATGGGAACGGAGCAATTGCACGCTCTTCAGGGTGTTTCTTTTGAAGTTCAAAAGGGTGAATATCTGGCGATTATCGGACCTTCCGGTTCGGGTAAATCAACATTGATGAATCTTATCGGCTGTCTCGATTCGCCAACCAAAGGTCAATATTGGATAAACGGACATCTGGTTTCGACTATGACGGATGACGAACTCGCCGCTATTCGTAACAAAGAGATTGGTTTTGTCTTTCAAACTTTCAACCTTTTAGCTCGTGCTACCGCACTTCACAATGTCGAATTGCCTTTGATCTATGCCGGAATGGGTGCAAGCGAAAGACACGAACGCGCACAGGCAACGCTCGCCTCGGTTGAACTCGGCGACCGCGTTTTACATCGCCCGAACGAACTTTCCGGCGGACAACGGCAGCGCGTTGCAATCGCCCGCGCACTTGTTAATCATCCGTCGATTTTACTGGCTGACGAACCGACCGGCGCACTCGATACTGCGACGAGTTACGAAATTATGGCTTTGTTTGAACGACTTCACGAGGAAGGCAATACCATCATTTTGGTAACTCACGAACACGACATAGCCGAACGCGCACATCGAATTATCACGATTCGTGACGGCGAAATCGAAAAAGATGAAAAAATCAAATAATTGTTTTTTCTTGATTTCAGTGTTCGGATTTTATTTAAAACCTCATCAGTTCCCTACGTCTTCACAATTACGTCTTTACCAAACTCCTTTCGGTTGACTTCAAATCCCGATGATTTCACAATGATTACTGAAAACTATTATTCAAGTTTTGCGTATTAACAGTTAATAAATGAATTTCACCGAAACAATAAAACTTGCACTCGCAGCGATTTGGTCGCATAAACTTCGTTCATTTCTGACTCTGTTGGGAATGATAATCGGTGTTACGGCTTTTATGGTGGTTTTGTCGCTATTGCAAGGATTTAGTGTTTATGTTGACGAAAAAATTGCCGGTATCGGCTCGAATTCATTTACTATTCGCCGTTTTAGCTTTGAAGATTTCAAAGATACCGACACGATTGCCGAAGCTCAACGGCGTAATAAGGAATTGACTTTTGAAGAATTGGAATTTATTAAAGAACGTGCCCAGTTAATTGGCAAGATCGGTGCCAAAGCCTTGCCGAATCAACGCGAAGTTAAACGCGGCACCGAAGTAATTTCAAGCGTGCAAATTTACGGTGCTGAACCGATCATCGGCGATATAGAGCAACTCGACATTGCCGAGGGACGTTTCTTTTCTGAATCGGAAAATAACGGTTCGATGCGGGTTTGTTATATCGGAAAAGATATTGCCGATAAACTATTTCCGCAAGGCGACGCGATCGGTAACGAACTTCACATTTCAGGAATTCCTTATCGGGTAATCGGAATTCAAGTTGCGAAAGGAACTGTTTTCGGACAACCGCAAGATAGTTTTATTGTTTTTCCGATTAAAACTTACGGTTCGAATTTCGGTGGATTGCGCGGAAGTCGCGGTATTTACTTTGAAGCATCGGCAAAATCACCTCAACAATCAAATGATGCCGTTGAAGAAGTCAGGGGTTTAATGCGAATCAAACGCAAGTTGGAATATGGCGAAAAAGATAATTTCGGCATACTGACACCTGATGCAATTTCCGGTTTGAAAGACAGGCTTTTCGGACCGATCAAGGTTGTTATTTTATTTGTTCCCGGGATTGCCTTAATCATCGGTGCAATCGTGATTATGAATATTATGCTGGTCGCAGTTACCGAAAGAACGCGCGAAATCGGCATCAGAAAGGCTCTCGGAGCAAGACAAGCCGACATTCTAAAGCAGTTTCTTTTTGAAGCGGCAACTCTTTCGGCAATCGGCGGAATAATCGGACTTATTATTGCCAAATTGCTTGGTGTAATTATAACGGCTTATGTTTTTCAAACGATCATCCCGATTTGGGCTGCCGTTGTAGCTATTGGAGTTTCGGCACTGGTCGGAATATTAGCCGGACTTTTTCCGGCGTGGAAAGCGGCACGCCTAGACCCGATCGAAGCATTGCGGGCGGATTAAATTGTATGAGTGTTCTAAGCACAGGTTTTTACGAAAACTTAAAGATGGCAATCGATACTTTGCGCGCCAACAAACTCCGTTCGTTTTTGACGATCTTCGGCGTGGTTGTCGGAGTTGTTGTCGTGATGTTAATTTCTTCAATTATCAGCGGCATCAGTTTATCGGTCGAAAAAGAAGTCGAATCTTTTGGCACTCGTTCGATCTTTCTTTATAAATTCGACATCGGAATCACCGGTCCGCCGACGCGGGAACAAAGAATGAGAAAGCCTCTCACGCTCGATGATGCCGAAGTTATCTCAAAACTCCCGACGGTCGAACTTGCAGTCCCGCTGCTTGATATTTCCAACAATTTTTTCGGCTCGAAAATTCTTGTTACCGGCAAAAACGGCAAAACGTCGTCCGCCGTTAATCTGACCGGAACTTATCCCGACATCGAAAAATCATCGACCGAAGTATTGATCCAGGGACGTTGGTTCACACAGGGCGAAAGCGATGATAAAGCCGATGTTTGCTTAATCGGCGATTCGGTCAAGGAAAGTTATTTTCCGTATGAAGACCCGATTGGAAAAACACTGGAAGTCGGAGGACGAGAGTTTCGCGTCATCGGTTTGCTGCAAAAGCGCGAACAACTGTTCGGCGGCGGCGGCGGAAATAACGACCAATCGAATGTAATTTATATGCCGATGGGCGCGGCTTTGCGTTTGAAACCCTACGCCGACGATTTGTTTATTTTAGCGGTCGCTAAAGAAAATTTTCTGACCGAGGCAAAAGATCAGGTGCAAGACCTTTTGCGAGTCCGCCGTAAAGTTCCGTTCGGCGAAAAAAATAATTTTTCGATGGAAACCGCCGACAGTCTAATCAGCCAATTTCAATCAATCACGCTCTATGCGCGGGCGGCGATGATCGTTATTTCGATGGTCGGACTGATGATCGGCGGAATCGGTGTGATGAACATAATGCTCGTTTCCGTTACCGAAAGAACGCGGGAAATCGGCATTAGAAAGGCTCTCGGAGCAAGGCAAAGCGATATATTGCTGCAATTTTTAATTGAAGCCGCAACACTTACCGGATTTGGCGGACTGCTCGGACTACTAATTGGTTGGGCTTTAACTTTACTTATTTCGCTTGTTTTTCCGTCTTATGTTCCGTGGTGGGCACCGGTTGCCGGATTTTTCGCCAGCGTCGGTATCGGTATCATCTTCGGCTTATTTCCCGCTTGGAAAGCCGCGCGGCTCGATCCGATTGAATCACTTCGTTATGAATAATCAATTTCGCCCGCTAGGTTTCAAGTTGAATATTTGACTTGAAACCTTATGAAAACAATGCGCCGACAACTCGAAGTGCAACACCAATTAATGCAACAATTATCACGATAGCCCAGGCTGCGCCCGATGAGATTTTGCCTATAATTCGCAAACCGATTGCCGCTAATATCCAACCCCAGATAGCAAAAAGATCAAAGGTTGCCAGAAGTGCTGCTAACACTTTGTCTTCTATTAGAAATGCCAGATTAGCTTTAACGACACCGCTTCGGTCTGCCGAGATGGATATATCATCAGCTGATTTTAAGAGTAAAACCAAAAAGTTTGCAAATGTAGAAACAACAATCGGCGGAAAACTCGAATAAATAAATACCGACAAACTTTGCAGAAACCTTGCCGAACCGCCCATAGCATTTGTGCCTAGCCAATATAGCAACCCTCCGAGTAGAAAAACGATAACAGGCACAAGCGGTGTGATGACATAAGTGGCATATTTGGCGAGGTCACTGGTTTGCTGTTTAAAAAACGCTTGTTTTTGGTCTTCAGGCATTTGTTGAATTCTTGAATTTGCCGCAAACGGTTCGAGTGCATATCTTTCAAAACCCACTTTTTGAATAAAGGCATATTGAAAAAGCGAGATCAACAAAATACACAAAAATCCGGCGATCAGAAATCGCGGTTTGCGGCGCAAATCCTCGAATGTCGCGCCGGGTTCGATAAAGATACTTCCAAGTGTTCCGATTTCCGACATTTGCGCCGGTTCTTTAGTTTCAATAATGTCTTCGGGTAACGGTGGGGCTTGCCATTCAGCTTCGTTTTGTTCAAATTTATCTTGATTATCTTCGTTCATAATTCTCCTTCTGTTTCTTTTAGCACGGACCGGAATTTGCGTATTCAGTGAACATAATACACCCAATAAAGACACAAATTTGTTGACTAATAAAATTGAATACGAAAATTACCGTTTCATCGTTTCAAACATTATTTAATGATCGGCGCGCTATCGTAACCATCTATCCTGATACAAGCAGCAAAATGTCCTTTTTCAATTTCCCTCAACTCAGGCTCGATTAAAGCGCAAGCCTCGATTGCAATCGGGCAGCGCGTTCTGAACCGGCAACCTGACGGTGGATTTATCGGTGTCGGCACGTCACCCTGCAAAATTATCCGTTCACGCTTTTTTTTCGGGTCTGGAATCGGAATCGCCGAGAGCAATGCTTTCGTATATGGATGGAGCGGAAAATCATATAACTCACGACCGTCGGCTATTTCAACGATCTTTCCGAGATACATCACGGCTACTCTCTGTGATATATGTTCCACAACTGCTAGACCGTGAGAAATAAAAAGATAAGTCAGACCGAACTCTTTTTGTAAATCCTGTAAAAGATTAACCACTTGCGCCTGCACGGAAACGTCTAAGGCAGAAACCGGCTCATCTGCAATTATCAGTTTCGGGTTAAGTGCCAAAGCTCTCGCTATTCCAATTCGTTGCCGTTGACCACCCGAAAATTCGTGCGGGTAACGAAACATATAATCTGCGTCAAGTCCAACTTTAATCAACAGATCAGCTACGCGGTCGCGCCGTTCGGTTTTATTACCGATCTTGTGAATTGTCAAGGGTTCGGAAACTATCGAATAAATGCTCAAACGCGGATTGAGTGATGCGTAAGGGTCTTGAAAGATAATCTGCATCTCGCGGCGCAATTTCTGCATTTCATTATTGCTTAATCCGACGATATCGTTCTGTTCAAAGAAAATTTCACCGGCGGTCGGTTCGATCAATCTGATAAGACATCTTCCGACGGTTGATTTACCGCAACCGGATTCACCGACTAAACCGAGCGTTTCACCTTCAAAAATGTCAAACGATATGCCGTCCACAGCACGCACTACATCGACGCTGTTTTCTACTGCAAAATGTTTTACCAAGTTGCGAACCTTTACAATTTCCTTTGTTTTTAACGAAACCGCACTGTTTTCCATCTATTTGTCGGAGAAATAATATGCTATTTACAAGTAAAATTCTATGTCATTTCCACAATTTTTGGAAATGAGAACTAGAGCGGTAGCGACTTGGCTTTAGAGTCCAAACGGCTTCCGACATTTTTTAAGACTTTTTTCCATAATAAAGCGTCTAAAAATCTGAGCGTGAATAGTTTGCGCTAATAGGCGCGTTTGATAAACTTCTCGTGCAGATTGTAGTTAGAAACACGGGTTAATGGTAACTAACTTAACTGATGAGCAATTAGTCGAACTTGCGGTAAAGGAGAATCCTGATGCTTTCGGCGAAATCGTTAAAAGATGGGAGCGAAAGATATTCGCGCTCTGTTTCGGTATGCTTTCGCGCGAAGACGAAGCGCGGGATGCGGCACAGGAAACTTTTATTTCCGCTTATCGGAATTTGAGCAAGTTTCGCGGCGATGCGAAAGTTTCATCGTGGCTTCATCGAATTGCTATCAATCAGTGTTTGACAATTAAACGCCGTGCCAAAAGCCGTTCGGAAAGTTTTTTGGATGATGAAGAGAATTCCGCCGAAAATGTTTTTGTTGCCCCGGCTCATTTGTCGCCGTCGAAAATGACGGAACAGAATGAACGGTTAAAGATTGTGCGGCAAGCAGTTAATTCTTTACCCGAAGATTTGCGTCTTGTAGTCGTGATGAAGGAATTTGAAGATATGACGTTTCAAGAGATTTCAGACACTCTTTCATTACCCCTAAGCACGGTAAAAAGCCGTCTTTATACCGCTCTTAAACAACTTCGGGCAAAAATTGAAAGATTACCGATGGAAGTCGTTTGAGAGTTTTTTCTTAAGGATATGTTAAATAATAATCACAATTCGTCTTGCGTGTTTGCCGAACAGATAGTTTCATATCTTTACGGCGAAGTGAATGACAATGAAAAAGCCGCATTTGACGTGCATTTGTTTAAGTGTTCAAGTTGCACCGACGAACTCGCGGAATTCGGTTTGGTTCGTTCTTCAATTGATGAGTGGAAACATCAATCGGTTGATGTTTTGGAAACTCCGTTCATCAACATTCCATATCCGGTAACAGTTTCGACTGAAAAACAATTCCGGCTCGGTGCATTACGTCAACTTTTTTCATTTTCGCCAACGTGGGCGACGGCATTTGCAGCACTTATTTTGTGTATCGTTGCGGCTTTCTTTGCATTTAATTTTATAACAGTTAATGATGTTGCGAGAAACGAAGGCAAGCCGATAAATACGGTTGTTTCACCAATTGACGATAAGAAAGTTGAAAGACAATCTGATGAAATGGCAAAACAAAACATCGATCAATCAAAATCAATAACACCAATTGTTGAAGATTCTTCGCCAAAGATTGCACCTCGAACCACTTCCGAAGGTCAGATTGTAAAAATTTCCAATAATAACAAAAAAGTTAAGAACGTCGTGCATAATAATAATAATATGGCGAATGTTCGCAAATTGAAAAATGATGGCACAACAATTGCCGGACAAAAACGAACCGTTCCAAAAACAAATAATCTTGAGGAAGAAGACGATAGTTCCCTGCGGCTGGCGGATCTTTTTGCCGAAGTCGAAAGTAAATAATTTATCAAAAAAGTATGAAAAAATTAAATTGTTTAAGTTTTATTTTCGCCGTTTTGCTCATAGCCTTGACTTTTTCGACGGTCAAATCCCAGGATGAACCGCAGAAAGACTTGCCGAAACCGAACATTGATGTCAATCGCCGTCCGAATTTGCTGCAAACACTTGGTTTAACCCAAGAACAAAAGCAAAAAATCAGACGTTTAAATGCTCTAAGACAACCCAAGATGCGCGAAGCACAAATGCGGCTTCGCGCAGCCAATCGAAATCTCGATCAGGCAATTTACGCTGAAAGAGTTGATGAAACCGAAATTCAGGCGCGTTTGAAAGAAGTCCAATTAGCCCATGCCATGGTTATTGAAATTCGTTCGATGACTGAATTAGCAGTTCGGCAAGTTTTAACTCCTGAACAATTGACTAGATTCCTCGAAGTTCGTAGCCAATTTACTGAAAGAATGGAAAATCGTCAAAATCAAATTAAAGATCGCATTAACGATAAGCCTATTCGTCAAAAAAATAACCCTCAAAACTTGCTGCGTCCTAATAACTAATTATTTTACTATAGAGCCACAAACTCTCTTCGCTGATTCTTAATTAACCTGAGTCTTGATTGGAAATTAAGCATAAGAAATTAGATTGGCAAAACACAATTTGTAATCTAACAGCTTTAGTGTCAGCGTTTTCCACAAGCCGTGCCAACTCCTTGAACAGACTCGCGTCGCAAGTCGCTCCCACAATGAACTGAAAATTAATTCTACCCGCGTCCGCATCGTTGAATGCAGTTTTTTCAATTAACAGTTTTCAATGTCTGCCCGCGTCAAAAATAGAACTCCTTCTTCTTCATACATTTCCAGTTAAAAGGTTCCTCCACGATAACCTAAATCTGCCATACACAAACTGCCTTCCGTCATCAAACTCGCCAACATTCGAGCCCCGACACGATCATCATATTTTGATGTTTGGCTAAAACCTTGTGTCTTTTTCAAGCGTTCCACTTAAGCTAGCGGCAATCTATCAAGCAGCAAAGTGTTATAAGCTCATCTTACGCGATTGTTGTTTTTGTCATCGAAAATGACCAACAATATACCTTGCTATCGCTACCCCTGATCCGTCGGGTGACATAATAACTTTCTTTGCTGCCGATTCGAGTTTGTAACTTCATCTTCGCGCATTGCGAATTTTTTCGAGTTTAACGAAACAGACCGCCGACATATCCGATTTCGTATGTCATAAATAATCCGAGACACAAACTGAATGCGCCTGCGAGTCCTTGCAGGATGCGCGTGCCGGACGCGAAGCGGTTGGCGGTCAAATGAATGGGCAGACCGACGAGTGCGCTCATTAACATCATTCCGCCAATCGAACCGATGCCGAAGACACCGATATACGCCATCCCGACGAGCTGCGATTTAATCGTTGACAACACGAGCAGCATCAACGCCGCGCTGCCCGCGAGTCCGTGAACGATGCCGACGAG
>JANMAA010000179.1:0-1518 GCA_031359215.1 Acidobacteriota bacterium
TAGTCCGTAAATTAAATTTTTAGGTATTTCTCATTTTCCTGATTAACCTTTTTGTAATGCCTGTTGAGCTTTGTTCGCGCCGTCTCAATTGAAAACTGCCAATTGATTTTTATCGTTTTTTCAGTTCGTTCTTTGGCAATTGCCAGAACTTGTTTTTCCAGTTCTTCCTTGCTCGCAATTCTTCTGTCCAAACAAAGCCGCGAAACTGCCGAAAATTCGATTTCGATCATATTCAGCCAACTCGCTTTGGGCGGCGTGTAGATAAACTCGAATTTATCACTCAAGCGTTTTGCTTCCTCCGCTGAAAACGCTTCATAAAACGAACTTTCATTATGCGTATTCAAATTGTCTAAAACCACCGTAATGCGCTCCGCTTCGGGAAATTCCGCTGCCACTTTTTGGAAATACGCCGCAAATTCTACTTTGCGGCGTTGGTCAAAAACATCGGCAATCCTTTTCCCCGTCAGCGGTTCGATGCTTTCCAATAAACTGCACGAGCCGTTTTTCTCGTAAGCATAATGCTCGCGTTTTACTTGGTCGGCTTTCATTTCAATGCCTTTAATCAGCTCGCCGATCAGAAAACACGGTCGCTCATCATAACAAAGAACCGGGTTTTTCGGGTTATAAGGTCGCGCATAAACCGCCAAAATCCGCTCCATCCGAAACAAAAATAACGCATTCATCTCCCCGATACACCACGTTTTCTTCAAATGCGGCTGAAGTTTGTTTTTTTCAGAATTTTGCCAACCTGAGTGTGCGAAATCTCTTCACAAAACTCCAGTTCGACAATTTTGTCCGCCAATAATCGCAAACTCCACTTAGCTCGCCCATCGGGCGTATCCGAACACGCCAACGCCGTAATCTTCGCTCGCTGCCCGCCATCTATCACCACCGGACGACCTGATCGCGCTTTGTCCTGCAAAAAATCCAAGCCGCCGCTCAAATACTTATTCCGCCAAATCGAAACCGTCCAATGTCCGACTTTTAGAGTGTCTGCCACCGATTGAATGGTCAGTCCTTGATTCAATTGCAATAATGCTGCGGCTCTTCTCAGGATTCTCGCTTGCACTTGACCCCGACTGAGATATTCCGTCAAATAGCGTTCGTCTGCTTCGGTTAATTTTAGATGTTGTTTTTTCATACATCTATTAGAAATTACTAAAACACTCGGAAATTTAATTTACGGACTACTTAGTATCTTTTGTTAATTTAATAGCGTAAACGTGACAAGAAAGGCTGTAATCTGCAAAGATAAAATAAGATTTTGCTTCATTTGCCTGTGACCAATTTATACTTAACGGTTCAATTTCTTCAAGGGGCAAAAAGGTAATATATTCTCCATCCGCATCAGAATCATCAAAGCCGTTCACTGTGGAGAAATAATCTTTCAAATCTTCTGGCAAATGAACATTATATTTATTCTCAAATTCAAATAGTTCAATTTCAGATGCACCAAGATTAAGTTTAATTTCTTGCTTCAATCAGTATTTTTTTGTGGTGCAGCAGTTCAAAAATATC
>JANMAA010000187.1:0-6266 GCA_031359215.1 Acidobacteriota bacterium
GTCGTTTTTTGACGCGAAAAAGCCTTGCACTACTCAAAACTTTAAAGTGAAACGGATGAGAATAAAATTTTTCGATATTCTTTCAATTGCCTGATAACTAACGCTTTTTCGTGTTGAAGCAACACTCATGCAAGCAGGGATGCTTGCGCTCCAGTCTTCCGGCTTTTTATTTCTGTTTTGCCACAATGATTGAACCCTCATAAATAATTTCAAAAAGTTTTTGCGCCAATTCCGCGTTCGAGTTTTTCAAAAATGCGTATTGTTCAAGCGCGGCAGGTTTATTTTTATCGGCAAGTTGGGCGATTGCCAGATTGTAGCGCACTTCGTTGTTATCCGATTCAATTTCAAGCGCACGATTGAAAGCGTTAATCGCTTGTTTGCGGCGACCAAGTTTAAAGAGCGCGACACCGAGATTGCTGTATGTTTCGGTCTGCGGCGGGAACAATCTCGCTGTTTCTTCTAAAACTGTGACGGCTTCTTTTAGATGATTGGTCAGCGTCAGAACCGTGCCGTAATTTAAACGCACTGTGGCATCTTGCGGCGCAAGCGGGAGCAATTCGCGGTAACAACCGGCGGCTTCTTCGTTTTGTTCCGCTTTCAGATAAATAATACACAATTGAGTTCGTGCTTTGACGAGTTGCGGATCGAGCGCGACGGCTTTTTGCAAAGCTGAAACTGCTTCCTTTTGGCGATTGGTTGATAAATAAGCAACTCCCAAATTGTAAAACGCATTGGCGAATTTCGGATCAATAGCTGTCGCTTTTTCCAGTGCGGCAATCGCTTCATTATATCGTTTTAGTCGGGTATAAGTCGTGCCGAGATTATTGAAAACGGTTGCGTCATTCGGATTTGCAATCAAAGCACGTTCGTAAAATTCAATGGCTTCGGCGTAGCTGCCCGAAAAATCTTTTTCCGAATCTTGAGGCGTGAATGTTGGCGTTTTATCAGCTTGCGCGGCAACCGACAAAGCAATGCACATTAAGAGAATAGCAACGAAAAGTCGCATTGGTGTAAATTTCAGGTATTTCATAAGTATCTCCTTTTTGCTTTCTAATTGTTGCGTCGGTTGCTATAATGCGGGTGTTAATTTTGACTTTTCAGCCAACGCTTTCAAGCAACCGACGTTTTGCGTTTTATGCAAATCCACAATAAATGTCGGAGGTTTGATATGTCTTTGGAAAATTCTTCGGGTTTTCTCCTTAATTTCTCGGTGATCAATGTGAATGGCGAAGAGAAACATTTTTATGAGTTTAAATCGTTTCAGCTTAATGTTGCGGAGCGGCAATTACTAAACAATGGCGTGTCAGTGCCGCTGATGCCGAAAGTGTTTGATGTGCTGACTGTCCTTGTCGAGCGCAGCGGACATCTGGTTGAAAAGGATGAACTATTGCGGACGGTCTGGGCGGATACGTTTGTTGAAGAAGCAAATATTGCGCGGATTATTCACGATCTCCGCAAAGTCTTGGGCGAGGACAAAAATGGCAATAAGTTTATCGAAACGGTGGCGAAGAAAGGTTATCGTTTCGTCGCCGATGTAACGGAAGTTTCTTTCGGAGATGCGGAGACGGCAAGACGCGGGGATGCGGAGATGGATGTCGAGGAGAAATCGCCGCAACCTAATCTCAAGCCAAAATACACGACTCGAAACATTCTTTTCGCCGTTGGTTTTGTGAGTGTGGCTTTGTTGGTTTTCCTGTTGGCATTTAATCGTCAGCCGCCAACCGCGCCGATAGATTCGATTGCCGTTCTGCCGTTTGAAAATGACACTCAAGACGCGAATTTAGATTATTTATGCGACGGCATTACCGAAAATATAATCAACACGCTTTCATCTTTGCCGGGTTTGCACGTTCTTCCGCGAAATACGGTTTTTGCTTACAAAGGCAAAGTTCAAGATATTTACAATATCGGAAAAGGGTTGGGAGTTCACTCTGTTTTGACGGGAAAAATCGTCCGGCGCGATGACAAACTGGTAATCCAAACCGAATTGATTGACGTTGAAAAGAAAGTTCAGATTTGGGGAGAGCAATATGTTTATGATTCGACGGATATTTTCGAGTCGCAAAATTATATCGCCCAAGAAGTAGTCAAAAATTTACGCTTGAAATTGAGCGACCCGCAAAAACAAAAACTCGCCAAAAGTTTGACCGAAAATCCCGAAGCCCAAAAAGCCTATCTGAACGGTCTTTATTTTCTTAATCGAGCAAATCAGCAGTCGCAAAACTGGCAGAATTATCTTGCCCAAAGGAGACCGTTATGCGAAAAGAGCGTCGAGCAATTTCAACAGGCAATCCGCCTTGAGCCGAATTATGCCCAAGCCTACGCTGATTTGGCGCGTGCCTACTGGGGTCTGTCAGACGACCAAAAAGCTAGAGAAGCTGCCCAAAACGCTATCCGCTTGGATGAAACTACGGCGACCGCGCATTGGCTGTTGGCGGATATACTTTGGCAGCAGGATTGGAATTGGACGGAGGCGGAGAAAGAATTCAGACGGGCAATCGAACTCAATCCGAGTGAAAGCGGAGTTGCCCGACAACGCTTGGCAAGTTTGCTCTCGGCGCAAGGTCGGCACGCGGAGGCGATTCAAGAAATTGAACTTATTGAAAAACAATTTCCCAACGATATTATTGATGATGCTTGGGTCGGTTATATTTACAAAGATGCTCGCCAGTATGACCGGGCAATAGAAAAATTTAAGAGCGTCCAAAAACTCCGCCCGGATAATGATCACTCCCGCTTAGGATTAGCCGAAGTTTACGCCTACAAAGGAATGTATCAAGAGGCAATCGCCGAAGCGAAAGAGGCAGTTAAAACCAACAAAGGTTTTTCGCAAGCAAAAATATTTCTCGGTATGATTTATGCAATGGCAGGAAAAAATAATGAAGCTCTGAAACTCCTTGAGGAATATAAAAAGCAACCGAAGCCGCGTTCATCATGGATAGGGTCAACCTATCTTCACCTCGGCGATAAAGACCGGGCATTCTTTTGGTTCGATAAAGCCTGCTCCGAACGTTCGGGCGATTTATTGAATGGAATCAAGGTTTCGCCCGTTTGGGACAAACTCCGTGATGACCCGCGCTATGACAATTTGATTCGGTGCTTCGGTTTGAAATAAATTGGCGCATTTGCTTGAAGAATTGCGGTCGAAAAATTTGCCGAAGCGAAAGCGGAAGTCGGGATTTAGACAAATTATTTTGACAGTTCAAATTAGGTTTTGACGCAAGGACTGGAGCGCGAGCGGCTCGCTTGCAACATCGCGTTTTTCAGCGACGTAACAACCATCGCCTCAATTCGAGTTAATTATAATCGAACGCCGTTTTCGCGCTTTCGCGCTCATGCAAGCGAGCCGCCCGCGCTCCAGTCTATACGTCTTTTTTAAATTTAATTGGCATTACTTTTTGCGTTTGGTGCCCGTTCGTTTGGCGAATTCTCCGAATGGACTGTTCGGTTTTAGACCTGATTTGCCTGTTCCAGTTTTTCTTTTAGGCTTTGCGCTGCCGCCGGTTTCGTCCGTTTTCCTCTTTCGCGGTTTGAATTCGTCGGCTTTCGGCGCGAAGTTTCTCTTCGGTTTGAAAGGTTTTCTCTCTTCACTCACAAAAGATTTTTTCGGCTTAAAAGGTTTTTCTTCCTTATTATCGAAAGATTTTTCCGGCTTGATTTTTTCTTCTAGGTTGTCAAAGAATTGTTTCGGTTTGAAATCGCGTTTTTCCTCAAATTCGCGTTCGCGGCGCGGCGGCGGAGTTTTGACGGTCTCGACTTCCGTGTTTGAAGCGATGCGGATATTGGCATTTTGGCGGGCGATGCGCGTGCGTTTCATTCGTTCGAGAATCTGCGAAACGAACTGTGTCGGCACATCAACGAGCGTGAAACGGTCGTTGACATCAATCGCGCCGATGGCTTTGCCGGGAATGTCGGCTTCGTTGGCAATCGCGCCGACGACGTGCGCCGGACTGATCTGATGACGGCGACCGACATCAATGAAAAGACGCGTCATTCCTTCTTCCGAAAACGAAAATCGTTCGGGTTTCGGTTCGACTTTGACTTCGAGAGTTTTTTCACCGACCGCCAAAAACGTCGCGGCGGCAGCAATTTCCGTCGCGTCGCGCCCGGTTTCGTCGGTTAAATCTTCGATTAATGACAGATATAATTCCAGATTTTGTTCGTCCAGCGTTTTTAAGATTCGTTCCTTCAAAATCGCTACGCGCCGCGCGGCAACGTCCGCCTGCGTCGGCATTTTCAGCGGTTCGATCTTTTGTTTTGTGTATCTTTCGATTTCGCGGAGCATCCGCTGCTGGCGCGGTGTGACGAACAAAACAGCTTTTCCTTCGCGTCCCGCACGACCGGTGCGACCGATGCGGTGAACGTAGTTTTCCGTGTCCGAAGGCATATCGTAATTGATCACCGTCGCAATTCGTTCAACGTCCAAACCACGCGCCGCAACGTCCGTGGCGACGACGATTTCGACCGCGCCGCTTTTTAATTTTTTGACGACGGCTTCACGCTGCGACTGATTCATATCGCCGTGCATCGCTTCCGCCGCGTAGCCGCGTGCCTGTAATTTATCGGTCAGCGCGTCCGCACCGAGCTTTGTGCGGTGAAAAATCAAGACGGCTTCGCCCGATGCAGTTTCTGTTTCGAGCATTTTTGTCAGTGCGTCGGTTTTTTGAGTTTCCGAGACGTTCAGATAAAACTGCGAAATCGTCGGAACGGTCATCGTTGTCTGTTCGATTTCGACATTGACGGCGTTTTGCAGATATTTTTCGGCGATGCGTTTAACCTGTCGCGGCATCGTCGCGGAAAAAAGCGCGGTCTGGCGCGTTTCGGGCGTATGCGACAAAATCCATTCGACATCTTCCTGAAAACCCATATTGAGCATTTCGTCAGCTTCGTCGAGGACGACCATTTTCAGGTTGGAAATATCAATCGTTTCGCGCCGAATGTGATCCATAATTCGTCCCGGCGTGCCGACGACGATCTGCACGCCGCTTCGCAGATGCTTAATCTGCTGCGAGATTGATTGCCCGCCGTAAACCGGCAGAACGCGCACGCGACCGAGATGTTTGGCGTAACTGTGAAACGCTTCGGCGACCTGAATCGCCAGTTCGCGCGTTGGTGTCAGCACGAGTGCCTGAACACGCGAAGTCGTCGTGTCAATTTGCTGCAAAACCGGCAGCGCGAACGCCGCAGTTTTGCCCGTTCCGGTCTGCGCCTGACCGATTATGTCTGAACCTTCGAGCAGTAAAGGAATCGTCTTGCGCTGAATCGGCGACGGCATTTCGTAACCGAGATCGCTGATCGCCTTTATCAAATGTTCGCTCAAACCGAATTGCGCGAATGTCGTTTCGATATTTTCTTCTGTTTGCATATTCATCGTGTAAAATTCAAATTTTACTAAAACAAATAGTGTATCGGAAAAACCGCGACAATGTAACGATTGATTGTAGAAATTATCATTTGTCACAAAGAAATTTTATTATATAGGCGATGATTCGTAAGTGAACAGCCTAACATTTTGAATGGAATTCCGATTTGGAATCTAAATTATCGAAGATAAAAAATCTATCAATTTCAAATTAGAAATAAAGTCGGCAGGAATTGTAAACGAGAGCGGGTTTTAGCTAAAGCCGGGGATAATTTATAAAATTGTTGCTGCATTATAAATTATTTTGCAAAACCGACTTTGTTTTGTGTTGCGAAACTGTGATTAGGAAGCAGTTCATAAAATTTGTTAAATTAAACTTGATGAAAAACGCGAATTCACAATTTCAAAATTCTTTTTCCTTCGCACAAGAAATGGACGGGCGGGACGCGCTCGAACATTTCCGCGAAAAGTTTTATATTCCGAAACAGGCGAACGGCGAAGATGTTTTGTATTTCACGGGAAATTCGCTCGGTCTTCAGCCGAAAACCACTAAAAATTACATCGAACAGGAACTGAAAGATTGGGAAACTTTCGGTGTCGAAGGACATTTTCGCGCGAAAAATCCGTGGCTGCCGTATCACGAATTTGTCAGCGAACAACTGGCAAAAATCGTCGGCGCGAATGCTTCGGAAGTCGTAGCGATGAACTCTCTGACGGTTAATCTGCATCTTTTAATGGTGTCATTTTATCGCCCGACACACGAAAGATATAAAATCGTGATCGAAGCCGGCGCATTTCCGTCCGATCAATACGCAGTCAAATCGCAGATTTTATTTCATTGCGACGCGGAGACGCGGAGACGCAGAGACGCAGTGAAAAATCGTTTAATCGAACTCACACCGCG
>JANMAA010000214.1:0-3752 GCA_031359215.1 Acidobacteriota bacterium
GCGTGGCTCAATAATCATCGGCGATTATCAAAAGATTATGAGCGATTTACCAAAACGAGCGAAACGCTCATTCAGATTGCGATGATTCGTGTAATGCTTCGCCGATTACAACCTTTATGAGTTTTAAAACAGCTTCTAAAAAAGATGGAACAAATTGCTTGGATTTTGTGGACTGTTTTGGGCGTTGGTCTGATCATTGCGGAAATTTTTACATTCGGATTTGTTTTATTTTGGTTTGGGATCGGTGCGCTGGCGGCTGCCTTTGCAGGTTGGTTGGGTGCGCCTTTCGGGTTACAATTTTTGGTTTTTGCGGTCGTTTCGATCGTTTTAACGGTGATGTCGCGGACGATCTTTTCCAAGTATTACGCGCACGATGACGAAAATGCCATAAAGATGGGAATCGATGCTTTACCCGGACAAATCGGCACGGTTACTTCTGCCAGCAAAGGCGCGCTTAATGAAGGTGCGGTCAAGGTTTACGGTTCAACCTGGACGGCTTTTCCGATAGATAGTTCGACGCTTCTTGTCGAAGGCGAAAAGGTCGAGGTCGTCCGTGTGCAAGGTTCTTCAATTTATGTCCGAAACAGCAGGGAATTGCCTGAATGGAGAGAAGAAAAGTAAAAAGAAATCAGAACCGCAACGGAAAAAGATATTTTATTTTCTCAAAAACTTTTCTTCACTTTTTTAATACTACTGCAACATCTCTCCCGTATCCTGTTCGGCAGTATCGTGAATATTTCCAAAATCCAATTGCTGCACACGAACCGGCTCATCGGTCGGTGCGGGCAAACCGTTTCCAGTGAGTTTGGCAATTATCAAAGTTATATTGTCTTCGCCGCCGCGTTCGTTGGCTAATTTGACGAGTTCGGCGCACGCCATTTTTAACTGGCTAAGATTTCCCAAAATAATCCTCTGCATATCCTCACTGCCGAGTTTATTTGATAAACCGTCGCTGCACAGCAGTAAAACATCATCCCGTTGCGGCATCAGCCTCGTCGCTACCGGATATATCTCGTTTTGTGCGCCTAGTGCTTGCAGGATGACGTTTTTAAGAGTGTGCGTTTCGGCTTCTTCGGGAGAAATCTGGTTGGCATCGATTAGTTGTTGGACAAGCGATTGGTCTTTGGTCAACTGCGTAATCCGACCGTTACGGATCAAATACGCCCGACTGTCGCCGACCTGTATAAAATCAACCGCTTCCTGGCTGATTCCGGCACCCGTAAAGGTTGCGCCCATTCCTTGATATTGCGGGTCAGTTCGTCCTTTTTGATGGATCAGATGATTGGCATAAACGGTTGATTCGTAAAGTTTTCCGATCAATGAATCATTCATCGTTATGGCATCGGGTGAGATGGTTTTTTCGGGATCGTCATCCAAAAAACTTTCGCTGACGGTTTCGACCGCCATTTGGCTGGCAACTTCACCCGCCAACGCGCCGCCCATTCCGTCCGATACGGCTAGAACTATACCATTTGCATCGATTCCAAACTGTTGCGATTCGATAATAAAATCACCCGGATCTTGTGAACTCGTCCAAAGATTTGAGTCGGAGACTTGCAACAAAAGATAGTTATCCTCATTGCCCTTGCGAACACGCCCGATATGCGACGTAGCATGTATTTCAACAATTAACATAATAAATCAAGTGGTAAATGGTAAGTAAGCAGGCAAATCATAAGCAGTTAAAACAGATTAACTACTTAAATTCCACTCTTTACCACTATCCGAGTGCTTGGTCTAAGTCCGAAATAATATCCTCCACATCTTCGATACCGACTGAAACACGCACTAAACCGTCGGTAATTCCGAGTTTGTCGCGTTTTTCCGGCGGCACGGAAGCGTGAGTCATAGTTGCCGGATGCGAAATTAAACTTTCAACACCGCCTAAACTTTCGGCAAGCGTGCAAACTTTGACACCTTCCAAAACCTTTCTAGCATTATCCAGTGAACCTGTTTCAAAAGCAACCATCCCGCCAAAGCCGGTTTGTTGGCGTTTAGCCAATTCGTGCTGCGGATGGGAAATCAAGCCCGGATAATAAACTTTTTGGACCTTCGGATGCTCGGCTAAAAAGTTAGCAACGGCACGACCGTTCTTATCGTGCGCTTCCATTCGCACCGCTAAAGTTTTTGTGCCGCGCAGAACTAAAAACGAATCAAACGGCGAAAGGATCGCACCGATACTATTTTGCACGAACTTTATCCAATTTGCATCTTCGTCATCATTTAAAGCGACAAAACCACCTATGCTGTCGGAATGACCATTGAGATATTTGGTTGTCGAATGAACGACAATATCAACGCCAAAGTTTATCGGCTGCTGCAAATAAGGCGACATAAACGTGTTGTCGCAAACAACCCGTGCGCCGTGCGCGTGGGCAATTTCGGAAACCGCATGGAGATCCGTAACGGTCATCACGGGATTGGTCGGCGTTTCGACAAAGACCATTTTCGTATTAACTTTAAATGCGTTTTCGACATTGAGGGCATCGGCAGTGTCAACGTAATCAAATTCGATGCCGTAGTGCGCTAAAATTTGACTGAACAGGCGAAAAGTTCCCCCGTAAGTATTGTCGCCGACGATAACGTGGTCGCCGCTACGGACGAGTTTCAAGCACGCGTCAATCGCCGCCATTCCCGAAGCAAAAGCGTAGCCGTATTTTGCGCCTTCAAGCGCGGCGATGTTTTTTTCAAGTGCGAGTCGAGTCGGATTTTGGGTTCGCGCATATTCAAACCCTTTGTGATTCCCAAGTCCGTCTTGAGCATAAGTCGAGGTCTGATAAATCGGGACACTTACCGCACCTGTCGCGCTGTCGGGTTCATTTCCCGCGTGAATTGCAATTGTCGAAAAGCCCATAATAAAGAGAAGAAAAAATAAAATATAAAAGCCGATTGATTTTAACTTAATTCAGGGGATTTAGGCTAATAAAAGACTCATTTTAACGAGAAATTATGGTAACTTGCCAAAAAGAAAATTGCAAACAGCGAAATTTAGAAGTCGCGCATAAAATAAATCCCGATAAAAATAAAATTGATGAAAACCAAAAGGCAAGTTCATCATTTACCTCTTGGTTTTCTTTGACGGAATTTCCAATTATTGACGGACAAAGGCATTGGGAATGGGTTTGTCTTCGGCAATTCCGAATTGAAATGCCGTGAAGCCTAAACTGCTTCGCTGTAAATACCACACGCCGTTCGACGGGCGATAAACTGCGATGTCCGCTCTCCCGTCGCCATCATAATCCGCCGGGGACGGCTTGTCTTCGGCAATCCCGAATTGAATGCCGATGAACCCCGCCGTGCTTTGCTGGATATACCACACGCCGTTCGACGGTCGATACACCGCCACATCCGTCCTGCCGTCACCGTCATAATCCGCCGCCACCGGTTTGTCCGTGCTGATCCCGAGTTGAACGCCGCCAAAACCACTCGTGCTTTGCTGCAAATACCAGACCCCGTTCGACGGTCGATAAACCGCATAATCAGCTCGCCCGTCATTGTCATAATCACCGACTTCGGGTTGATCTTCCGCAGTGCCGAACTGAAATGCCGTAAACTGATTGTTGACCAGATTAAAGATATACCAAACACCGTTGGACGGTCGATAAACGACTAACTCGGCTTTGCCGTCACCATCAAAATCAGCCGGTTGCGGAATATCTTCGCTCGTGCCGAACTGCGCGGCGGTAAAACCCGTAGAAGAGCGTTGGATATACCAGACACCATTGGAGGGGCGATAAACGGCAATATCGGTT